>CAIWCT010000426.1 GCA_903911225.1 uncultured delta proteobacterium | reverse complement strand
TGGGGATGCGGTCGCCGATTTTCCAGCCGAAGCGCTGCGCAAGCTTTTTACCCACAACGGCGCCCTCGCGGTCGGAACAGAAGTCGCGCCACTGTGACGACGGAACCTTAAACTCCCGGTACATCTGGAGAAAGGTTTTGTAGTCGATGACGATCTGGGCGAAAAAGTTTTTTTCATCCTTGTAAATGCCGCCGAACCAGGTCGCGTACGTAACTTCCTTGACACCCTTGATCTGCTGTATCCGCTCCATGTAGGAAACCGGCAGGGGCTGAACAAGCGAGGTTTTATTCATGACCAGAAGCCGGTCGGCGCCCGCAACCTCAACGCCCTGGTTGAATGAGCTGTTGATGGTTGCAAGCAGGCTGAACAGAAACAGCGCCACGGCAAACGAGCCCATGGTCAGGGCCGAGCGTGTTTTTTTGCGCAGCAGGTTCGCAATCAGCAGGGGGAAAAACTTGAAGATGATCATTGCGGCTTTTTGCCCTCGATGAGGACTCCTTTATCAAGATGCAGCACCGTGCCGGAGCGCTCGGCAGCGCGCGGGTCATGGGTGACCATGAGTATGGTTTTTCGGTGTACGGTGGAAAGCTCCTCCAGCAGGTTAAGAATTTCATCGGCGCTGGAGCGATCAAGATCTCCGGTGGGCTCGTCGCACAGCAGAAATGTGGGGTCTGCCACGATCGCCCGGGCGATAGAAACGCGCTGCTCCTGGCCGCCCGAGAGCTGGCGCGGGTAATGTGCCATGCGCTCGGTAAGGTTGACCGCACCCAGCGCAAGCTCCACATGCTTCCTGCGCTCGGCCTTGGAGAGGTTGGTAAGCAGCAGCGGCATCTCCACATTCTGGAACGCAGTGAGCACGGGAATGAGGTTGTACATCTGGAAAATGAAGCCCACATGCCGGGCGCGCCATGTCGTGAGCTTCGGCCCCGACATATGCGTCACCTCGTCACCCGCCACGGTGATGCTGCCTGCCGAGGGTACGTCCAGCCCGCCGAGCAGATTTAGAAGCGTGGTTTTGCCCGAACCGCTGGGGCCCATGAATGACACAAACTCGCCCTCCTCCACGTCGAGGTTCAGCCCCTGCAGGACGTGAATCTCCTCGCCGCCACGGACGTATTTTTTATCGAGATTGCGAACCTGAATCAGGCCCCTTGAATTTTCCAGTGCTTCTACGCTGACCATAGGCTTCTTGCATAAGGGAAGGCGCGGCATGCCCGCGGCTTCAAAAAAAGATTATTTTTTTATTTCCGCCCGCATGCCGTCCTGAAGCGGCTGCAGCGAGCTGGTCACAATTATTTTGTCATCGGCAGCTACGCCCTCGGTTATTTCAACGTCGTTTTCAAACACCTCTCCGGTCTTGACGGGTTGGCGGACGGCTCGTCCGTTCTTGAAAATATAGACGGCCTGCTTGCCGTCCTCATCCTGAACGCCGGAGCGCCGCACGACGATAATATTGCCCTTGCCTTTTTCCGGTTTGCTCAGGAATGAAACCTTCACGCCCATGTCGGGCAGAATTTTTGGGTCCATTGTTTCAAAAGCGATACGCACCTTGATCGTAGCCTTCTGCCGGTCGGCGGTGGGGATGATGGTGCGCACGGATGCGGGGAGATGCCAGTCGGGATAGGCGTCAAGTGTGGCATCAACCTTTTGCCCGATGCTCACCTTGGCCAGATAGGATTCATTGACATCCACTTCGATTTCAAGAGACAGCATGTCCACGATAGTGGAAATGCCCGTGCGGGTAAATCCGCCGCCTGCGGATATGGGGGAAACCATTTCACCGACCTGGGCATCCTTTGACACGGCAACCCCTGAAAACGGGGCGCGCACAA
Organism: uncultured delta proteobacterium; assembly: GCA_903911225.1. Taxonomy (GTDB): domain Bacteria; phylum Desulfobacterota; class WTBG01; order CAIYCZ01; family CAIRTM01; genus CAIWCT01. The sequence continues at coordinate 10,954 of CAIWCT010000426.1, read as the reverse complement.
TGCAATTTTCAATGTCGGTGAGGGCCATTTCCCGGCGGGCCTGCGCGGCTGTGATCTGCACCTGCGTCATGGCCAGGCGTGCTTTCAGGCCGTCGACGAGGGCCTGCGTTTTATCATAATCATTATTGCTGGCAACGCCGTTTTTATGCAGGTTGGAGATGCGCTTGAGCGATCGCTCGCCATCGGCAATATTGACCATAATTTCAGCGATGGTGGCCCTGGCTACGGCAAGGTCGGCTTCGGCCGCTTTGAGCCGCGCATCGGCATCCGAGCTGTCGATCTTTGCAAGCACCTGGCCCAATTCGACATGCATGCCCTCTTCGACCATAAGCTCCTGCACCCGGCCTGTAATTTTGGCCGCCACGGTGGCGCGGCGGCGCGGCGTGACATAGCCGCTTGCATTGAGCAGGGAGGTGCCTTCAGAAGCGCTAATGGAGCGGGCAGGCGATATTTCAACAATTGTTTTTTTGCCTGAAAACAGAAAGGCGACAAGCCCGACTGCCACTACAGCTCCCGCAATAATGAACAATTTGGTGCGCTTGCCCAGATCGGAGCGGTTGCGAGACTGCTGATTTATCTTGAGTGCGGCAAGGTCATATGATTTTGAATCGGCCATTTTTTCTTCTATCCTCATTTCTATATGGCTATGATCATGAAACAGCATATCATCTCCTAAATTATCAGAAAATTCAAGTACTTTCTCCACAATAGCAGGTCTGCGGGCATTTCTGTTGACACCTGCCGGGGGGCATTCTATGATGGCCGAAATCGCCGCACTGCCACCCCGCAGCGGGCGGTTGCTGTATTAAACACGCATACGGGTATAAGGATGCAAACTCAGGCTCAGTCTTTGCCGTCAGTGGGCAGAAGGTTCAAAGACATGAAGCGCGCCATCACCATCAGGCAGAAGCTGCTGATAGGCTCAAGCCTGATCATCGTGTCGGTGCTCATCATCAGCCTGTATGCCATCATACAGCTGCGGCAGCTCGACATGCTCATCACGACGGCCGTAACCGTAGATGCTAAAATATTGCGGGGCTCGGAAAATCTGAAAAGTTTTCTCCTGCTGCAGATGGGCCATGAGCGTAAATTCATTATTACGGGCGATACGGACTTCAGGCAGCTTTTTAATGAAAACACCAAGGAATTCCGCATCACCCTTGACGCCATGCAGGCCATTGCCGAAAACGAGGAGGTGCGTAGCCTCTTAGCCCGAGTGCGCACAGCCTATGAAACATACCGGGGCCTTGCGGTGGCCGGATTTGACCCGGACCGGCAGGACGATGAGGCGGCACGCAAACTGCAGCAGAACACCGAGGCCGAGGTCAACGACAGCCTGGAGGACCTCTATGACATGGCCCAGCAGGTGCTCAACCGCAAAATGCTTAGCTCTCAGCAGATCAGTTCGAGGGGTACGCGGCTTGCCGTACTTATCTCTTTTATTACTGTGTTAAGCGGCATGCTTTTTACGCTGCTCATAGCCCGCTCCATCTACGCGCCCCTTCGGCGCCTGAAAGAGGCCACGCATTATATTTCCCGCGGCGATTTCAGCAAGAAAATTGACATTGCCCGGCAGGATGAAATCGGCGAGCTTTCAGACTCCTTCAATATGATGTGCGACCGGCTTCTTGAGCTTGACCGCCTGAAGTCGGATTTCATCTCCAATATCACCCATGACCTTAAAACCCCTCTTGCCTCCATCACTGAGGCAAACCAGCTCATGCTGGACGGCGCAGCCGGGGAGACCACGGCCCAGCAGCAGCGCCTGCTGAATATCATCCGTGAAGATTCAGCACGGCTCACGCGCCTTATCTCCTCGGTAATCGATCTTGCCAAGATGGAGTCAGGCATTCTCAACTATGACCTGCTGCCCGCAGATATCTGCCTGCTGACGCTTGAGGCAGTGGAATCGGTGCGATTTCTGGCATCCAGCAAAAATATTGCCATTGCTTTTCAGCCCGACAGAAGCCTGCCGCAGCTTTTAATTGATGATGACAAGATGAGACAGGCATTGATAAACCTTCTGAGCAATGCTATAAAGTTTACTCCTGCCGGGGGCACGGTAACAGTAAGCATCGCGCGTACGGACAAACACCCCGCGGAATTTGCATCCCGCCAGGCCGTTATGATCTCAATCACCGACACGGGCGTGGGCATTGTCGATGCGGATCTGCCGCGTATTTTTGAAAAATTTTTCCGCGGCAGCGCCGGCTCCGTGGGCAAGGGTTCGGGCCTGGGGCTTACCATAGCCCACCACATCGTGCAGGCCCATGGCGGGCTTATCTGGGCTGAAAGCATACCCGGCAGCGGCACCACGTTTTATGTGCTGCTGCCGATTGATCATAAGGATGTTCCTGCACCTGATGCCGCAACGCTTGCGCGCAGCGATCTTGAGCAGTATTTCACAAGGAGAATGAAGTGAGGAAAGCAGTGCGAAGGCTCGGAAAGTATATCTGTATCGGTGCTCTTGTCTCAGGGCTTTCTGGCCTGGGGTGCGCAGGCCGCGTGCAGCACGGTGAGAAAACGGCAGCAGATTTGGGTGCAGTAAAACAGCAGTTTGCAAGCGGCCAGTATGGGCAGTCGCTGCAGGGCTGCCGGGTGATTATAGACAGCAGGCCCGGTTGCCCGTCTCTTGATGAGGCGCTGTACTTCGCAGCACTCAACAGCCTGCGCATCGAGCCCGGCCAGAGCGGCAGGCTGCAGGCAGGGCAGTATTTTAAGCGCATTGCCGCCGAATGCCCCAAAAGCCCCCTGCGGCCCGAGGCCGAGGCATGGCTGGCGGTGCTTGCGGCATCACCTGACAAGGCTGCAAACGGCAATGGGCAGGCAGGCCTTGATGCCGTGCCATTGCTGCCCGGCCATGACGGCAGCCATGGGCAGGACGGCCTGAAAAAGAAAGACCTGGAGATCAAGCGGCTGCGCAACGAAATCGTTCGCCTGAACCGCGAAATTGATATGCTTAAAAATGTCGACGTGCAGCTGCACCAGCAAAAAAAGGACCTCGACAATGGCCCAGACGAAGGAAAAAATACTCGTCCTTGATGACGAGCCGCATATCCTGGATCTCATCCAGATGCGCCTTGAATCCCAGGGCTACGAGGTCATAACCGCCGCAACCGGCGAGGAGGCCCTGGCAAAGGCCCGCACGACGGTCGTGGACATGGCCGTCATGGATCTCATGCTCGGCGACGGCCCCAACGGGATAGCGGTTATGGAGCAGCTGCTGCTCATCAATCCCCATGTGCCGGTCATCATTTTGACGGCCCACGGCACCATCAACAATGCTGTTGAGGCCATGAGCCGCGGCGCCTACTGCTATCTGACCAAGCCCTATAAGCCCGAAGAGCTGACCCTGCATGTCAAAAACGCCCTTGAGAAGCGCCGCCTGACCAGCGAGATCGCAACGCTCAAGCACATGCTTGAAGAGCGCTCGCAGGAAAAAAATATTATCGCCCACAGCCCCCGGATGCGGGAAATCATCAGGCAGGTGCAGCAGGCCGCTCAGACCGACGCCACCATCGCCGTCTATGGCGAGAGCGGCACGGGCAAGGAGCTGATTGCGGAGATCATCCACCTGCGCAGCAAGCGGTCAACCGGCCCGTTCGTGCCCGTCAACTGCGGGGCCCTGCCCGAGGGGTTACTTGAAAATGAGCTGTTCGGCCATATGCGGGGCGCCTATACCGATGCGCGCGAATCGCGCATGGGCCTGTTTGCACAGGCTGAAAAGGGCACCATCTTTCTTGACGAGATCGGCAATACCAGCCCCGCGCTGCAGGTAAAGCTGCTGCGGGTGCTGCAGGAGCGGGAGCTGCGGCCCCTGGGCGGCGACCGTTCGATTAAAGTAGACGTTCGCGTGATCGTGGCTTCAAACAAGGATTTGCAGAAGGCTGTTGAGCGGGGTGAGTTCCGCGACGATTTGTTTTACCGCGTCCATGTCATTCCCATCTACCTGCCGCCCCTGCGGGAGCGCCGGGAAGACATACCGCTTCTTGCCGACCATTTTCTCAAGCACTTCAACAAAAGCGTAGGCAAAGAGATAAAGGGCTTCACTCCGTCTGCCATACAGCGCATGATGCTCTATCACTGGCCCGGCAATATCCGCGAGCTTAAAAACACCATCGAGCGCGCAGTCGTTCTCACCATGCATGATGTCATCGATGTTCCCGATCTTATCCCCCTTGCCTCCCTGCAGGAGGCAGCAGCCACAGCCACTGCAGCGCCCAGCCTCTCGGTAACCTATGAAGATGCCAAGCAGGATTTCGAGAAGAGCTACCTTGAGCACCTGTTGCGGCAGACCGGGGGCAATGTCACCAATGCCGCCAAAACCGCCGATCGCTACCGGGGCGATTTATACCGCCTGATGAAAAAATACGGTTTGAAGTCTGAGGATTTCAAGTAAGACATGTGCAGAGTTTAGTTGCGAAGCGAAGACTAATAATGAAATGAATGGATGGTTTTTTTGTAGGGGCGGTTCGCGAACCGCCCCTACGGAGAAACACAACCCGCTACTTCTTTTTTTCTTCTGTGCTCATCTGGTCCTTGAGATATTTATAGGTGAGCAGCTGGCCTGCAGAATCTCCGGAACCAAATGTCAGCTCTAAAGGTATCTTTGTTTTCTGCGCATCTTTTTTATAGACCAGCTGATAGACATAGGTTTTAGATGGCTCGCCGGAAACTTTTTCCTGAGCGGGACCAGGCTTTTTTACGCTTTTATAGGTACATGAAGTCAGGCTGCCGAGCGTCTTGTTTATATTATCCTGCACATCAACAAACACCGGAAGCGGATATTTTCCCCGGACATCGGGTATGAAAAAATCATGGGCTGTTTTGTAATCGCCCGCTTTTAGTGCGGCGATGAATTTTTCTGCCACGCGTTTCTGTTCAGCCGCCGGTTTAACTTCACCGGCGCAGATAATGGCTGGGAATACGAAAGACAGGCACAGGCAGGCAAAAAGTATTTTTTTTATAGTGATCATGCATTCTCCTTGTTGTAAAATAAAATATTTTTCTTTCTACTATAGACAGTTTATCCATTCTGTCATTTCGACCGCAGGGAGAGATCTTAGGCTCAGGTAAAATCAAGGTGTTAGGATTTCTCCCTGCGGTCGAAATGACAGAATTTTGCATTGCGACACAACGTTCAAGGGGAGGGCGCCTTATCTCTATATGATGAAGCTCCGGTGATGTCAATTTTCTTTGACTGCACACTGCAATTGGTATACTTTCAATCTAATAATCCGATGTAACCAAAATCCCACTATAAACAATGCTGCAAGGCCTGCTCGCATGCCGGGCTGCCAGCCAAAAGGACCTTCCATGACCGAGCGCAAAAAACTGTATCTCATTGATGTGAGCGGATATTATTATCGGGCGTTTTTTGCCCTGCCCCCGATGTCGACTTCCGAGGGCCAGCCCACCAATGCCATCTACGGATTTACGACCATGCTGCAGAAGCTGCTTAAGGAGCAGAAGCCCGACTATCTGGCCGCAGTGCTCGACTGCCCGGAGCCCACGTTCCGGCATGAGGTCTATCCGGACTATAAGGCCCACCGTCCGAAAATGCCCGATGAGCTTTCAGCCCAGATTTCCCACATGAAGGATGTCATCACGGCATTCAGCATAGCATCGGTTTCAAAGCCGGGGTTTGAGGCCGATGATGTAATCGGCACCATGGCTCGACAGGCAGAAGCCGCAGGCCTTGACGTGGTTATTATTTCCGGCGACAAGGACATGTGCCAGCTCGTGAGCGAGCGCATCACCCTGCTTGACACCATGCGCGGCACCGTCACAGGAACTGATAAGGTGCAGGAAAAATACGGCGTGCCGCCTGAAAAGATAATCGAGATATTCAGCCTCATGGGCGACAAGAGCGATAATGTGCCCGGCGTTCCCGGCATCGGCGAGAAAACGGCAGCAGAGCTTATTAATGCCTACGGCACACTTGACGGGGTGTATGCAAATTTAGATTCTATCACCAAAAAGAAAGCAAAAGAGGCTCTTGCCGCCAATCGCGAGAAAGCTTATTTGAGCCGCCAGCTGGTGACCATAGACACGGCAGTGCCTCTTGACATTTTATGGAGCGACTGCCAGTTGCCGCAGCCCGATGAGGAGGCCCTGTGGGGCCTGTATAAAAAATTTGAATTTAAAAGGCTGCTTGAATCTCTTGCCACTGCGCCCCAGTCTGCCAAGAATTACCATATGATCACCAGCGCCGCTGAAATCGACGCCCTCATTGAGCGGCTGCTCAGCTGCCCGGCTTTTGCCCTTGATTTTGAGACAAACTCCATAGATGCCATGCGCGCAGACATTGTGGGCATTTCTTTTTCCGTGCAGGACCATGAAGCCTACTATATACCGGTTGGACATCAGGGGCTTCCCGGCCAGCCGGATCTGAGCGGGCTGCTTGATAAGCTACGGCCCCTGCTTGAGGATAAAGCGCCGAAAAAAGTCGGGCACAATATAAAATATGAATACATCATTTTCAAGCGCTACGGCATAGAGCTGAGGGGCATAGCCTGCGACACCATGGTGGCCTCCTATGTGATCAATCCGTCCAAATACCGGCACAATCTTGACGACGTGGCCCTTGATCAGCTCGACCACCGCATGATTTCTTTTAAGGATGTGGCAGGCTCGGGCAAAAGCCAGATCACCTTCGATCAGGTGCCAATCGACAAGGCTGTCGAGTATGCCTGCGAGGACTCCGATATCACGCTCATGCTTGCAGGTAAGCTGCTGCCGCAGCTGAAAAGCGCAGAGGCTGAAAAACTTTTCTATGACATGGAAATGCCCCTGGTCACGGTGCTTGCGCAGATGGAGATGGCGGGCGTAAAAGTTGATCTGGAGCATCTGCGCGGCCTCTCCGATGAATTCGGCTTAAAAATTGCGGGCATTGAGAAAAAGATCTACGAACTGGCGGGCTGCGAGTTTAACATCAATTCCCCCAAGCAATTGGGCGAGCTGCTGTTTGACAAGCTGAATCTGCCGGTGCTAAAAAAAACGAAAACAGGTTATGCAACCGATGTGGAAACGCTCACCGAGCTTGCGCCCCTGCACCCCCTGCCCGAGCAGGTGCTGGCATACCGCAGCCTTGCAAAGCTCATGTCGACCTATATCGACAGCATGCCAGGTCTTGTGAATCCTTCAACGGGCCGCATCCACACCTCCTACAACCAGACAGTTACTGCCACGGGACGCTTGAGCAGCTCCGAGCCCAACCTTCAGAACATTCCCATACGCACTGAAGAGGGCTCCCGCATTCGTGAAGCTTTTATAAGCGAGCCGGGCTGGAAAATTCTCTCTGCCGATTATTCGCAAATTGAGCTTCGGATACTGGCGCACATGTCCGGTGACAAGACCCTGTGCGAGTCCTTCCGCAAGGATGAGGATATTCACACCCGTACAGCCTCGGAGATTATGAGTGTCATGCCAGAGCTGGTCACCCCCGCCATGCGGCGCGACGCAAAGGTGATAAACTTCGGTATTATTTACGGCATGAGCTCATTTGGCCTGAGCAAAGCCCTCGGCATCGATCCCCGCACGGCCCAGAAATATATCGACGGCTATTTCCGCAGATACCAGGGCGTGCGCGACTATCTTGACGGCATAATCGTTCAGGCCCGCAAAGACGGCTATGTGACGACTCTTATGAACCGCCGGCGCTACCTGCCCGAAATCACCGCAACAAATGGCGCCGTGCGCAAGTTTGCCGAGCGCACAGCCATTAATGCCCCTATTCAAGGCACGGCCGCAGACCTTATAAAAATGGCCATGCTGCATATGGGACCGGCCCTTGAGCGCGAGCATTTGCAGGCCCGCATGATCATGCAGGTGCATGACGAGCTGGTGTTTGAAGCCCCCGAGGCAGAGATGGAAAAACTCTCCGCCCTTGTGCGCACCGTCATGGAGGGCGTCATGGAGCTGTCAGTGCCGCTAAAGGTCGATGTGAACTGGGGCAACAACTGGCGCGAAGCGCATTGAGGAAGGATGCAAGGAAGAGATGATAGAGTCACCTTACCTCCGGCAAAGCCGGAGGCTTGTAAATGTGAACCGCTCAAAGCGGTCTAAAATACGTGAGGCACCTAAAGGTGCACTTTATTCAAACAGTTTTAATTGATCTACTCGACGGTCTTCTTCCTGCTGCCTCCGAATATAGGCCTGTACCACCTTCTCATCCTTGCCCACCGTCGATACGTAGTACCCTCTGGCCCAGAAATTCTCACCCATGAAATTTTTCTTCCGGTTCATAAATGTCCTGGCAATATGTATCGCGCTTTTCCCTTTCAGAAATCCAACCACTTGCGCTACAAAATATTTCGGCGGGATGCTTATCAGCACATGCACATGATCCGCCATTAAATGCCCTTCCAAAATCAGGCTCTCTTTCTGCTGGGCCAGTCCTCGCAATACTTCTCCCACTGACTTTCGCAACTGCCCATACAGCAACTTCTTCCGGCATTTCGGTATCCACACAACATGATACTTGCATTCCCATGCTGTATGCTTTAAGCTTTGAACTTCTTCCATAACAAGTCTCCTTTCCCGTGTGCTTTAAGCGGTTCACTGGTTTGGAGACTTATTTTATATTCTCGGAACTGTCAAACTCTAGGAGTCCCCCAGCAGAGCTGGGGGTTTACCTATTATTAATTATTTAATGTATTAGCAGTTCTAATCATACTAGGCATAGCATGTCTATTGATGCTATTGCTTTTTTGGTTAATCAAAATTCTGATACGTTATTACCGGAAGTTGAAAGTCGAAAAAAAACCCCTCTTAAATAAAACCACATTATCCATAGGCGTTCCTATTCTGGCGGCGTTTCTTATATTGATAGGTTATGACAGGATACTTTCAATAGGGACGACTGCAATCGTCCTTGATGCCGAGACCGGCAAACCGGTAGAAGGCGCGGTTGCGCTGGCGCAGTGGTTCAGGGCCGGAGGTGGCGGTATGTTTGAAGGCGGGGTGGAGGTTTTAGACAAAGCGGTTGAAACCTATTCGGACAAAGAGGGCAAAATCTATATTCGAGGCTCGTGGGGCCTGCATATTTTTTCGAGCAGCCCCCGTCTGACCGTATACAAGCCCGGCTATGTTCTATGGGACAGTCGCAGGCTTTGCCCGACAGATATGCCTCGAACCGATTTTGATGAAAACCACAGAACCGTAAAACTTCTGAAGTTCGATATCGAAGCGCCTAAATGGCATACAAAAAATCCTATACACAATGGCCCGCGTCAAATGCATAATTCCTTTTTTTCTAGTTGTTGTCGCGACATAACCAATGAAATGAAATTTGAGCATATTTTCAGAGAAAATGAATTGCCTCAACTCAAGAAAGAAGAGGAAAAGGCGCGCCTTTTTGAAAAAAGCTTAGAATTACGGCGCCCCCTACATGCGCGTGGAGGAAATCAAACTTGGCCAAAAAATTACACTGGAGAATACACCGATCTTGATAACGGCATTATACGTGATAGTGTCTCTGGTCTTGAGTGGCAGCAGGCAACAGCGGCTGGCACCTATAACTGGGGGCAGGCCCTTGACTACTGCGATAATCTTGATCTTGGCGGCTATCATGACTGGCGGCTACCCACAATTGAGGAACTAAAGACCCTTGCTGACAAAGGTTTTCTCAAGCAATTCCACTTGGCCATTAATACAAAATTTTTTCGTGTCACGGCGGAGTCTCCTCATTATTGGTCTTATTGGCCGTCCAGTGTCAATCCACCAAAGATCCATGCTACCTTGATAGATTTTTTTTCCGGCAGCCACAGCTATGACAATTTAAGGGACGGCGATTATTACGTTCGCTGCGTTCGTGGAGGGCAGTGACTTGGTGCAAATGCGATTAAATGATGCCACCTCACCCCAGCCCTCTCCCCCATCCTGGTGGAGAGGGAGAACGGCATTAAAGCTTCAGCCGGTAGGTTGGGCAAAGCGGAGCGTGCCCAACAATATTGAAACCAATTAAAGAAATCTGGGCACACTTCGTTTTGCCCAGCCTGTCATAGCATTGTCAATCCTTTTTTTTTACAGATTTATTCCCTCTATGGGCGCACGGATACTGTCGTTTTTTTGTTCTCCTCTACAGCGAAGAACACACCCGTGTATCGGCACTTCAGTAATCGTGCGCTACCCTGTTTTTAAATCACAGACACTTCCAGAGGTCGATGAATAAGGTAACTCAAACCTGTCACATGGGGTGTCCGACCTTTTTGCGGCACCTGATCAGCTACCTTGGATATTTCTTCTTATCGATCTTCCTCAGGACGCCTCAACACTACAAATGAGTCTCTTGGACTTCAGGCTGGGCCGAAGGTCGTCCGTTGGAAGTCGTCTGTAATTCTTGACCTATTGTTTCCGTCGAGCCTCTATTTGTGTTTTAGCAAATCTCCCCAAGTCGATGTGCATCAAATAATTTCTTCGTATCAAATTCTTTACCCTGGGCTACATGCCATAAACCTGCCGCTACCTTGCGCATGATCGCTATCAGCGCCTTCATCTTCACTCCCCCGTCTCTGGTAACCTTGCGCCCATACCAAGCCTTTACAACCGCATCTTTCTGTATGAGCCGCAACACTACATAATACAGCCACCGCCGCGCCTGCCCCGATCCACGCTTGGTTATCTTCAGCTTCCCTTTATGCTTTCCACTGCTGCGCTCCTTCAGATTTAACCCTAGTCCCTTCACCCACTGCGCCGCTGATGGATATTCTGTCGGATCCCCACCGCCTTTAACCAGAACTGCTGCTGTGGCCTTACCGGTTACTTTGCTCATGTTCACTATCGACTTCTTTTGTGCCCCCTGTCGCTCAACACGCTTCTTGGCCTCATGCATGTCAACGGTCTTTTCAAACTGAGCCATTTTCGGTCGTGAAAAGTGAGCCACCCAGTCCTCATGACGGGCTCATTTCCACACCCTCCTTTCCGACTTTTCCACGAAGCCTGTAGCTGTTGC
>CAIWCT010000425.1 GCA_903911225.1 uncultured delta proteobacterium | reverse complement strand
GTCTAGGTTCGAAAGCGTAATAATAGTTATCGGGAGCATTCCATGCGGGCACTGTTATTGTACTTACCTTTACAGACAAGTTGGATTTCATCGCCGCCAGCGCGGCAGGCAGCGGCGGAAATGATCCTTCATCGGCAGACACATTACTACCTGCAGACAAACAAAGAACTGCCAGGGCCGCCGTTACACCAAAAAATCTTATAACTTTCATGTTTCCTCCTGTAAAATTGTATTCTTATCTTATTGCACGGGGCACAACAAAGCTCTGAAAAAATTCTCACTTTCCATCACGATGCCGCAGAAATCAGCTTTTTCAGAACCGGAGTCAGAGCTTTGATCAATATGCGGGCAGCACTTTTCATCGTAGGATTCCGATCCAGCCATGCCGCCATATCCGATCCGCTGGCATAATAGGACTCTGTCAAGGCGCGGCCCCAGGCGCTCCGGGCAAGCACAGTGTCCCTGAACTGCCGGATTATTGCGGCATCAGGATCGTTTTCACCCAGCACGCCTATCACCGGACATAGCTTCGATACCTTATCCAAAAAAGCCACTGTTGCATCGATAACCTGCTTTTGCTGCTCCTCCCGGGTAATCGTAGCGGGATTATCTCCGGGCTGCAGGGGAGCAGGCGACGTATCATACCAGCCGAAATAGGTATGATTCCCCCCCTGAATTTCAATATATTCTGATTTAGGCGGCATATAGGGCTTACCCGCCTCGATTTCCCCTACGGATGCAAGCCCGTCATTTGATCCATAAATGGAAACAGCCTTTATCGTTGCATCGTTTATAGTATCGAATTCCGCATTTCCCAAATAGGTCGCCCATATAGCCAAACCGACCATTTTTTTAGTGTAGTTATTGTCTATATTGTTTCGTATATAGGCGCTTGCCGCAACTCCGCCCATTGAATGGCCGCCGATAACCCATTTTTTTATTTTGGGGAACTGCGCAATGACATCAGTTGCCCTGTCGATGCCGCTGAATGCGGTATCATCGGGCATCTTCACCACAACCGCCAGATAGCCCGCTTTGGCGATTTCGTGCAGCGGGGGTGCATAGGCACGCGGGTCGACAAAGGCTCCGGGATAAAAAATATAACCCGTTTTGATCCTGCCCTTTACGGGGGCAAATGAGTAAAAATAATTTGCAGGAGCTTCCCATGCCACGACATCAACCTTCGTCACCGCGACATCGGCATCCGATTCCATCGCGGCCAGACCCTCAGGTAAAGGCGGAAATGTCCCGGCAGACGCATAGCTGCCTGCACATAAATAAAGGACCGCCAGGGCCGCCGTTACACCAATAAATTTTCTAACATTCATGGTTTCCTCCTGAAAAACCGGGTTTATTGAATACTCAAACACTTCACATCACTCTTTAAACACAATAAAACCTTATATGTTACTTATACGCTCTGAAGCATTTGGATCAAATCCTTAACCCGCTGCGGCGTCGGTATATCATAAGGACATTTTTCCACACATGCGCCGCATGCCGTGCATTTTTCAAGGGCGGGCAGCATCCGCTTTGCAAGTTCGATCGTGTAGGCAACGTCGTCGTCCATAGGCTTGCCCCAGGTTTTCATATGAAGCATATGCACGAAGGGAATCATAATGCCATTCGGGCACGGCATGCAGTACGAGCACCTGCGGCAAAACTCCCTGCCAAGAACTGCTACCTCATCCTCAAGGCAGCCCATCTCTTCAGCTGAAAGCGGACTTCTCTCCGCAAACACCCTGTGGTTTTGTTCAAGCTGCTCAATTGACATCATGCCGGGAGTGACGACGCCCGCAGGATGATTAAAGAAAAACCGGAGGGCAAGCTGCTTGCTGTCGATAACACCTCCGGCAAGCGGTTTCATAACAGCTGTTGCAATGCCCAGTTCGGCAGCCTTTGGCAGCAGTCCGTCAAGCGGTTCCCGCTCAATGACGTTAAAGGGAAACATGGCAAGTTCAAACTCACCTGTTAAAAGGGCGTCGGTCAGGGTTTTAGGATTGTGGCTGGTGATGGCGATATGGCGGATGCGGCCATTGGCCTTCTGCTCCTTGAGAAAGGATAGCGGCTCCTTCATCGCCATTTCAAGCTCCCGGGGCTGATTTACGGCATGAAAACCATAAAAGTCAATCACCGGCAACTTGAGCCTTTCAAAACTTTGCTCAAAATCCTGCCTGAACGCAGCAAGGCCCATTTTATAATTTATTGAGCGAGAGGTTATGACGAAATCCTTATCGCGCCTTGACAGTACGCGCCCAAGCTTTTCCTCACTATCCTGATAGGCCGAGGCCGTGTCAAAATATGTGACGCCAAGCTCAAGCGCTCTTCGGATAATGATATCGGACACCTCGGGAGAGACGCGAGGCAGATACATCGCCCCAAAGCCGAGTTCGGCAGTCGTAAGGCCTGTTTTGCCAAGGGCTACTGTTTTCATGCACCCCTCATAAAACGCATTGCATTAGCATGTACAAGTGTAGATACTGGAAAGTGTTTCACATGGGAAGATATAATGCAGGCGCATCTCATATGTCAATATATTTAAAATTTATACTGTTTCAAACAGCTATTGTTATCCCCTTTGTCGCTGGCGCGCTTGCAAGGCGCAGAATTGGCGCCCCGCAGCAATTCATCCGCAGTCTTGTGCGCATAAATATCATCGGCCTTGAGCCAGTCATTGTGCTGTGGTGCACCTGGGGGCTGGTGATATCGCCCGACATTATGATATTGCCTGTTGCCGGATTCGGGCTCATCGTTACAGGGGTTCTGGCAGGCTCATGTGCGGCAACAGTGCTGAAACTCTCCGGCAAAAAGCGACAAACATTTCTCATCAGCTCATCGCTTGCCAACCACGGTTTCACCATGGGCGGCTTTCTCTGCTACTTCTTTCTGGGTGAGCAGGGCCTCGGGCTTTCGGTGCTATTCGTCCTTTACTTTATTCCCTATGTCTACGGTCTGGTCTTCCCCTATGCAAAGGAAGGCTCCCGGCAAAAAATTTCCTTCGGTGGGTTCATTGAAAAAATCGTGCTTGATATTCAGAACCTGCCGCTGTTTGCCATGGCAGCAGGCCTCTTGCTGAATGCTGTTGGAATCAGAAGGCCGGATATCGCTTTCCCTGTGGATGCACTGCTGCTGGCATCAATTTCGCTTTACTACCTTTCTTTGGGCATAAGTTTTACACGGGGCGCCATCCATGGTATCAGCAAAGAACTTGCGGCTCTTTCAGCAATCAAATTTATCGTTGTACCAGGAATGACGTTTGTATTACTGTGCCTGCTGCCTCTTGCGCCTTCTGTAAAAGCGGTTATCCAGTTGCAGTCATTCATGCCGACAGCAATTTATTCAATGGTTACCGCCGTACTGTTCAATCTGGATACTGATCTTGCATCGGGGCTTTTCGTATGCAATACGTTTATTTTTCTGACGGCAGTGCTGCCGCTAATGTTTTTATTAAAAGAAATGCTGTTTGGGATTTAAAAAAAAGAGGCGGGTCGAATTTATCTCTAGTGCATGCCAGGCTTTAGCACCATACATACCATACATGATAAAGCTATTCAGCCGACAGTATAAAAAAGGGCGGACATTGCTGCCCGCCCTTATCCAGTGCTTATCTTCTGTTAATTCTGCCATTCTCCGTTGCGATACATAAATATTGCCGTCACCGGTGACTGACTCACCACATCAAACGGACCACCTTTGGCCGCATCAGGAGTCTGGCCATGATGCTGAAACTTCACCTCATTGTAGGTAAGAATGCCGACATAGGTTTTTTTTGCAGGGTCGGCTATTTTTACCCTTGTGCTCAAAGTATCGCTGTACCCGTCATATTCAGCGATAAAGCCCTGATCAACCTTTTTGTATTGCATTTTTTTGGCTGCAAAATTGTTGACTGTTTGCAGCCACTCCCTGCAAAAGGATTCAAAACGCTTGTCTACACTCAGCTGATCAGAGGCTGCTGCCGCCACTGGTAAATACGGAAGACAGAACATGCCAACGAGGCACCATAGTATGAGTCTATTTGCCAGCATCAGTCAGCAATTTTAAACTCAACGCGGCGATTCATTGCACGGCCCTTTTTGGTCTTATTGTCGGCAATGGGATTCTTTTCGCCGTTGCCCACAGCTGTAAAACGATCGGCTGAAAGGCCCTTGCCAACCAGATACTGCTTGGCCGCAGCAGCACGTTTCTCGGAAAGCTTCTGATTATACTTGTCAGAGCCCATATTACAGGTATTGCCTTCGATGGTCACATTCTTTTTGGCGCATGCCGGCTTCTGCAGTTCGGCTGCTGCCTCATCCAGAATCGGATAGAATTCGGGCTTGATCACAGCCTTGTCAAAATCAAACTGAACAGAATTGATTACTATTTTGTCGCATTTAGGCTCTTCCACTTTCACGGGTACGGGTGGCTTAGGCTCTTCCTTGCATACCAGATAGCCTGTCACGCCGCCTATCAAAGCACCAGCTACGCCGCCGATAATGCCGCCGCCAACCATGTTAGGATTTCTGTGCAGACCCTGATCATGGCCGATTATCAGCCCGGCAGTTGTGCCGACTGCAGCGCCAGCCGCTGCGCCAACGCATGCGCATTTTGCGCGTTTACTCATGGTCGAGCATCCGGTGAACACAAACAATGCTGCAACCAACAAAACAATAGCCTTTGACTTCATGTTTTCCTCCTTCTTCAAATAAGTTAACGGGATTTTTTGCATCTCTTTGCCAAGAGACTCTTTAACCTTAAATTTATATACCATATAACATAATAAAAAAAAATATTCAATGGGGTATTTTTAAATATAATCCGGCAAGGTTCTATGTGCCCCTGCCCTGATTTTTTCAAGGTGGGGTCTCTGCTGTTTTCATGGCTGCGACAAGCTTTGAAAATTTAGATAAATAATATTTTTCAAGGTATCCGCGCGAATGTAGCGTCATCTCACGGGTACGGCCAAAAATCAGCACGTCAAAAGCATCTCTTCCCGTTGCATCAACTTTAAGGTTAATGGCTATAGTTGTTGCACGCTCATCCTGTGGTGAAATACGTATGGCAATATGGGCAACAGCCTGACTCCACCACATACCGGTGTCATCATGGGCATAGAGCCCGATATCGCCCGGAACAACATTTCGTTGCAGACTGATAAAACCGCTGTCTTTAGCGGCAGAGGTCACAAGTTCGCCATCCTGCGTCACCGCCTCTAGCAATTTTTTCCATGCGATGTCATACGGCACAGAAAATGTCATGCTGTTATCAACGGCAGGTGCAACCTTAGGTGGGTAGGTTGCACAACCAGCACTAATCACTAAGACTACACATGCTAGAATCGATTCTATGTGCCACCGTCCCACGCCAAAATGAAGAATTGGTTGCGATATATGTTTCATTTTTTTATTATGAGATTACAGGTTGCATTATGTCAAGAAATTTATAAAAAAAATTACGTCTTGCCACTATTGTCAATGCGCACGAATGCCTGCACATGATAAAACCTCTGCCATACAGCATCCAGAGATCAAAAAAAACGCATTGCGCTGGGTTGCTCAACATAGACCTGACTACCATTGCCCCTCTGGACGAGCACTTTGATGTATTATCTGATTAAGAACTACACATGTTTAACCGATAAAAATTGATTAGGACTAAATGGTTAAAAAATACCTATCAAATCCGCTGAAAGCGGGCAAACTCCGGCAGAGGTTTCATGAAAATTATTTAAAACTACAAGATTTCTCTCTGCGTTCGAAAGGACTCACTGTCGCGCACGCATCGACTTTTCATG
>CAIWCT010000424.1 GCA_903911225.1 uncultured delta proteobacterium | reverse complement strand
CTTCAGCATCGCGGTCAGGAGGGTGCAGGTATCGTCGTTAGCAATGGCGAAAAGATAAAATCGGCAAAGGGTTTGGGGCTTGTAGGTGAAGTATTTTCAAAACAGCCGATTAGTGAACTAAAGGGGAAAATAGGTATCGGCCATGTTCGCTATTCCACTACCGGTTCCACGCGAATCCAGAATGTGCAGCCACTTGTTGCAGAGTGCGCAGACGGAATCTGGTCTATCGCCCATAACGGAAACCTTGTTAATGCCAATAAGCTGCGCAGAATGTACCAGGAGTCCGGCTCGATTTTTCAGACCAGCACGGACAGCGAGGTTCTGGTGCATATACTTGCCGACCCAATGTACCGGAATCGGCCGCGCAGGGTTGAACGAGCCCTTGGCGAACTCAAAGGCGCGTTTTCTTTTTTATTAATGACCAAAGACAGCCTTATGGCCGCACGCGATCCGCTCGGATTCAGGCCTCTGTCAATCGGGAAACTGGGGGATGCCTTTATATTCGCCAGCGAGACTTGCGCGCTGCCTCTTATCGGCGCTACCTATATTCGCGACGTGCTGCCCGGCGAGATGGTAACTGTGAATGCATCCGGCCTTACAAGTACTATGTTTTGCGAAAAACGCGAGCACTATGGCCAGTGTATTTTCGAGCATATATATTTTGCCCATCCGGACAGCCATGTTTTTGGTAAAAATGTTCATGATGTGCGCATGGCCTATGGTAAGCGCCTTGCGCAGGAGCATCCTGTTGAAGCCGATATGGTCATTCCCATTCCCGACAGTGGTAATTCTGCAGCACTTGGATATTCACGAGAAAGCGGCATACCCCTTGATTTTGGCTTTATACGCAATCACTATGTGGGCCGTACATTTATCATGCCCGAGGACAAGCAGCGAAAATACTCAGCCGACATGAAGCTTGCAGTACTTCCGGATGTCATCAAGGGTAAGCGCGTGATAGCTGTTGATGACTCAATCGTGCGCGGCAATACCATGGCAAAACGTATCAGGATGCTGCGTGATGCAGGCGCCAAAGAGGTGCATGTGCGCATATCCTGCCCGCCTGTAAAAAACCCCTGCTTTTATGGCATAGACTTTCCTACAGCTGAAGAGTTGGTGGCTTCATCACGAACAATTGAAGAGATAAGGCAGCTTATGGGCGCTGACAGTCTCGGCTATTTGAGCATTGAGGGGATACTGTCGCCATTTGATAATCCGCAGGACTTTTGCACAGCCTGCTTTAGCGGCAGCTATCCTGTAGCCATTGAGAGCTTTGAAGGTAAAAAAGCACTCGAAAAGAATAATTAAACCACTATATCTAAAAAAACAGATTTTTATGCCCAAAAGAACAGACATAAAGAAGATAATGCTTATCGGATCGGGCCCGATCGTCATCGGTCAAGCCTGCGAATTCGACTATTCGGGAGTTCAGGCATGCAAAGCACTGAAAGAAGAAGGCTTTGAGGTTGTGCTGGTAAACTCTAATCCGGCAACCATCATGACCGATCCCGAGTTTGCCGACCGCACCTATATAGAGCCTCTTCATGTTGATATTCTGGTGGAGATCATCCGCCGGGAGCGGCCTGATGCGCTGCTGCCAACCCTTGGCGGACAGACGGCCCTGAATCTTGCAATGGAACTGCACAAAAAAAAGATCCTTCAGCGCTACAATGTTGAAATGATCGGCGCAAAGGCCGAATCAATCGAGAAGGCCGAAGACCGCAACCTGTTTAAAAATGCCATGCTCAAGATCGGGCTTGATATGCCGCGTAGCGGTTCAGCCCATACTCTTGAAGAAGCCCGTAAAGTACGTGAAGAGATCGGTTCTTATCCGCTTATTATTCGCCCCGGTTTTACCATGGGCGGCACGGGTGGCGGCATAGCTTATAATGATGCTGAGTTTGAAGAAATTTCGGCACGGGGTATTTTTTACAGTCCTACCTCCGAGATACTGATAGAGGAGTCTGTGCTTGGCTGGAAAGAGTTTGAACTTGAGGTGATGCGCGATAAAAATGACAATGCCGTCATCGTCTGCTCAATTGAAAATTTAGATCCCATGGGCGTTCATACCGGTGACAGCATAACCGTTGCTCCAGCCCAGACTCTTACCGACCGCGAATACCAGATCATGCGTGACAAGTCTCTCGATGTTTTACGGGAGATCGGCGTCGAGACGGGTGGCTCAAATGTTCAGTGGGCCGTGAACCCTAAAGACGGCCGTATGATTATTATTGAAATGAACCCGCGAGTGTCGCGCTCATCAGCCCTTGCATCAAAGGCGACGGGCTTTCCAATCGCTAAGATAGCTGCCAAGCTGGCCATAGGCTACACGCTTGATGAAATAATCAATGACATCACGCGCGAAACACCTGCCTGCTTTGAGCCGACCATCGACTATGTTGTCACTAAAATTCCCCGTTTTGCTTTTGAAAAATTTGCCGCTGCTGATGATACCCTCGGCACGCAGATGAAATCCGTTGGCGAGGCCATGGGCATCGGAAAAACCTTTAAGCAATCTTTCCAGAAGGCCCTTCGATCACTTGAGCTGGGCAGATCAGGCTTTGGCGCTGATGGTAAAGATGGGCCCTTTGAGTCATTGTCCCACGACGCACTAAATGATGCCCTTGTGCGACCCACGGCAAGCCGCCTCTTTTATATCAGGGCTGCATTTAAAAGGGGCTGGAATGTCGAAACAGTGCAACGCCGGACTGGCATTGACCCCTGGTTTTTGCGTCAGCTTGAGGAGTTGGTGAGTTTTGAGCAGGAGATACACTCGGCAGGAAATCTTGAGAAATTAAAAAAAGACAGGCCGCTGTTTGAGCAGATCAAGGAAATGGGATACTCCGACCGGCAGATCGCCTTTCTTTTAAAAACTACTGAAGATGCAGTTCGCGCAGCTCGCTATGAAATAAAACTGCTTCCGGTGTACGGAATTGTTGACACCTGCGCTGCCGAGTTCAAGGCCTATACGCCGTACTTCTACTCGACCTATGGCGGTCTTGACGAGAGCATGCCCTCTGATCGCAGGAAAGTAATGATCCTTGGCAGCGGGCCAAACCGGATAGGGCAGGGCATTGAGTTTGACTACTGCTGCGTCCATGCCTCATTTGCCCTGCGCGATGCGGGCTTTGAAACCATCATGGTCAACTGCAACCCTGAAACCGTTTCAACCGATTATGACACCAGCGATAAGCTGTATTTTGAACCACTCACGCTTGAAGATATACTCCATATTTACCAGCGCGAACAGTGCTTTGGCGCTATCGTGCAGTTCGGCGGCCAGACACCTCTCAATCTTGCTAAGGATCTTGAGAAAAACGGAGTAAATATTATCGGCACTAAGCCAGCCAGCATCGAGGCAGCAGAAGACCGTGATTTTTTTCAGATGCTTGCCACACGCTTAAATATAAAACAGCCCGTGAACGGTATCGCCAGAAGCCTTGCCGAGGCTGAAACGATAGCAGAGCGTATCGGTTTTCCGGTTTTGCTTCGGCCCTCATTTGTTCTCGGCGGCAGGGCAATGGTTATTGTCTATGATATGGCAGGCCTTCGGCAGTATATGGCAGAAGCAGTGCAGGTATCTGATAAGCGGCCTGTGTTGATTGATGATTATCTTGAAAACGCTGTAGAGGTTGATGTCGACTGTATTTCTGACGGCGAAACTTCGGTGCTTGGCGCAATTATGGAGCATGTTGAGCTTGCAGGTGTTCACTCAGGAGACAGCGCCTGCATTATTCCTGCGCCGCATCTTACCGAGGAAACAAAGAATACGATTCGCGACTATACATTCAAGATGGCAAAAGAGCTGAATGTCATGGGCCTCATGAATGTGCAGTATGCGGTGAAGGATGATGTGGTGTATGTGCTTGAGGTCAATCCCCGGGCATCGCGCACTGTGCCTTTTGTGAGCAAAACTATCGGAGTGCCCCTTGCAAAGCTTGCAGCCCTTGTGATGGTTGGCAATACGCTTAAAGACATGGGCTTCACCCAAGAAGTTGTGCCCCGGTATTATTCGGTCAAGGAAGCCGTATTTCCCTTTGCGAAATTTCCGGGTATCGACGTTGTACTCTCTCCTGAGATGAAATCAACGGGCGAGGTCATGGGCATTGATTCATCTCATGGCATGGCATTCCTTAAAAGCCAGATTGCAGCAGGCAATGCTTTGCCGGGGGCTGGAAATGTTTTTGTCAGCGTGCGCGATTCAGACAAGCAGTCGATAGTGCCGCTTGTCAAACAGCTTCAGCAACTTGGTTTCAGCATCTATGCCACGCAGGGCACCAGCACGGTGCTGCGCGACAATGATGTTAAGAGCAATGCCATGTTCCGCGTGTCCGATGGCCGCCCCAATGTTATTGATCTGATTGAAGAAAAAAATGTCAGCTGGATTATAAACACCCCCTCAACCGGCGCCAGCCCCAAATTTGACGAAATTAAGATCAGGTCCCATGCCGTGCTGCGCGGGATACCCATTACGACAACCCTCGATGGCCTGCGCGCTGCCATTCAGGGCCTTGAGAGCCTCAGCACCTTCAGCCAGATGGAAGTGTGCAGCCTTCAGGAATATCACCGCCATGCGCCAAAAATAAAGATCGTGAAGAGGTAGAGGTGAGAGTAGCTGATTGGAAAAAGAAATATCAATGTAGGCCGGGCAAAGCGCAGTTTGCCAGGCAAATTTGATGTTCGGTGATTGTCGGTTTTTTTTGTCGGGCACGTTACATTTTGCCCAACCTACCGCTATCATCAAATTGTTGGGCGCGTTTCACTTCACCCAACTTACAGCCTCTCACTACAAAAAAAAATAACATTATCTTCACACATCATGGGCACCAAATTAATTTACCTGCGGGAGATGTGTTGTTATGAATTCCAGCGAGCAGATCAAACAATTTTACCTGAAACATCTTGAGGGTGCGCAACCTGATGGGTTGCAATTGAAGGCGCCTTGCCCTTTTTGCAAGCCAACGGAAAATGAGCCTCCCGGTACGATGATCGTTGATCTTGATCCAGACAGTTTTTTTTACGGATATTTCAGATGTCTAAACAGATGCAGGCCGGGGGGATATGCCCCGCATTTCGGCAGGTTGATGCACCTTGACCCAAAGCTTGTGCCGGGCTATGATCCCGACCGCACGCCCTATGTGCGCAGCATTGTCTTTCCGTCCAAAAATTTAAATCCTGACATTAGAAAAAACCAGGCCCTGTTATCGAAACCACAGTACGATTTTTTTGCTGCTTTCGGTGTGGGAAAAGGGGCTGTGGATGAAGTGAGAATCGGGTTTAACGGCCGTTATTTTATTTATCCCTATTTCCTTGAAGATGCCAATTGTTATGCTGCCCGCTGCATTCTGCCTTCAAATGATGCGGATAATTTCTGGATGGGCGATGAAAAATTTTATGGCCCGGAATTTCAGATTTTTAATGCCGAGGAAATAGATCGCTGTGAAGATGGCGCCCTTTTTATCACCGATGGAGAAAAAAACCTCCTCACCTTAAAGGAACTCGGTTATCCGTGCATTGCCGTGCCAAGTATTGCTGCACTTGAAGTTCTTGACCCGCAGCGGTTTGTGCATCTTAAGCATGTGCTTATTGTGCTTAAAAATTCGCCTGAAGCACTGGCCTCAGCCCAAATTCTTGCAACAGGTCTAGGGTTCAAGGTGCGCATTCTTAAATGGCCTGCCAATCTGAAACGCGACTATCACTTGCTGCATATGGCCAAAGAGACAGGGGCCGACTTCGGCAGGGAAGTCGCAAACATGATAAAAAGCTCCCGTGCCTTTTCGCCGTTTTCATCTCCAGAGCGTGAGCACATTGATTTTTTAGATGGACTGGAGAAAAATATTGGTAAAACCCTTCTGGGTGTGCCGACTGGCTTTGCAAAGCTTGATCTTGCCATGAACGGTCTTCGCGGTATCAATATCATGGGCGGGCAGCCCAAAGCGGGCAAATCAAGTTTTTTTATGCAGCTATCCACTGAAGCTGCCAGGCAAAGTATGCCGGTTATTTATTATGATTTTGAAAACGGGCGACAAAAAATATATCAAAGAACTCTCTGCCGCTTAAGCAGGATTTCGGAAGTAGAGCTGAGAAAAGCTGATCATGAACCCGAGGTCATGGAAAGGCTCAACAAGACCCATGATGAAATGAAAAGAATGTTTCAGTACTTCCGTGTTGTAACGGACCGCAAGTTGAGCCCGGATATAATGCGCCGCCAGGTCGATTTCATAAAGCATGAGACACGACTTGATACATGCCTGGTTGTCATAGACAGTCTTCACAAGTTGCCCTTCAAGAATCTTTCTGAGCGGCGCACCGGCATCGATGAATGGCTGCGCAATATGGAGGCAATTCGCGATGAACAGAATGTAGCGTTTTTAGTTATTTCAGAATTATCCCGGAGCGGAGAAAACAACTACAACCAAAAGCCGGATATGGGTTCTTTTAAGGAATCAGGAGACATTGAATACAGTGCTGATAATGCCATTATTCTGCAGCCCAACTGGGATCTGCTTGATCCTATGTCAACGATGGAGCGTAAAAACACCCTGTGGCTGGTTGCAAGCCGTGAAAACAACCCCGGCATGGTTGGAGAATATGCCCTTGATTTTCCGTTCTGGGGATTTAAGGAGATATAGGGGGTATTTCCGAGTCGAAAGGAACTGTGACGAACATTCACTAAATCTGCAATTATGACTCAGCCTTCAATCCATCCCACCGTTTATAGAGATTATGCTCAATTTCAAAAAGATCCAGGGCTTTGCCGATTGAGTGGTTGACGATATCATCGATGGAGGCAGGCCGGTGGTAAAAGGCCGGCACGGGAGGCAGCATGATGCCGCCCATTTTTGTAACCTGCGCCATATTCTCGATATGCGTCAGGTGCAGGGGTGTTTCACGCAGCAGCAGCACGAGCCTTCGACGCTCCTTCAGTGCAACATCGGCAGCCCGGCTGAGAAGATTATCCCCGAAGCCGTTGGCTATAGCAGCAAGTGTTTTTGCGCTGCACGGAGCTATTATCATACCGTCGGTTAAAAATGAACCGCTTGCTATGGGGGCGCCAAGTTCATGGGTTTCATAATAGTGGTCGGCAAGCCTTATCGCGTGGTCAAGCGCGTTATCTGCAATTTCATCGTGAAGAAGTGTTTTACCTGTCTGGCTTATTGTCAGGTATATTTCAATTGAACCGACAGCCTTCAACGCTTCAAGAAGCCGAAGCCCGTAAATGGCCCCGCTTGCTCCGGAAATCCCGACTATGATTTTTTTCTTCATTTTATTGCTCTGAGTTTTTTTATTATTTTCGTACACAATATGTTCGCATTTTTCAGTATGGCCGCAATATCAGCGGGAGCGGCATTGTCTATATGAATGCCTGCAACGGCAATAACTTTTTTATCGCATGCAACGGAAACATGTTCAGCGCAGCAGCGCGCTACGGCTTCATCTTTGTGACCGGTAAAATTGTATATTGATGACGTGCAGCTTCTTGTATTCTGATTTTGCAGACTCGGGCGTGGCTGCGTGATGCAGACCGAACCAATATGGGGAATGGAGCCGCCACAGATAGACAGCAGCACGTCATTGCCAAGCAACTGCACTGTGCCGTGAACCAGGTGTCTGCCTCTGCCTGCTGCTGCCTTGATGGGTGGCACAATCTCAATATTTTGGGGTGGCATGTCAACCACCTGCAATCGGAGGAAATACGCTCAGAGTGTCGCCGTCATGGAGGCTGTCAGCTGCTGATTTCTGCACGCCGTTTATAAGAATGATTTTGGGGATGTCTTCAGGTATTTTGAATGCTGCAAAAACATCCTGCACAGTGGCTTTATCATGCAGGGTTACTTCACTGGCGCCGTTGTGGTGATCTTTAAGATGCTCTCGAAGCGTCGCAAAAAGTTTCAACGTTATTTTCATAGTCCCTTTATATAGTGGTTAATCAAGTAATTCCAGTGATTTTTCATGTGCCCGTTGAAGAGCTTACAGCCTTTTAATGGCGCGCCTGAAGGCTGCGGACATTGAATTGCCTCAAATCACAGCGCAGCCTTCTGATTTTTATCTGCAACTCAGCGGGAGATGCTTTTTCAAGTGCAAAGAGAAATGAGCTAGCCTTGTCCATAAACCCGGGCGGCAGTGACAGTGCTTTACCCCAGGCTGCAGTACGTGCGATTTCAGCCGAGAAGCCAAGCAGCTTTAAGCAATGAGTTTGCAGACGGGCATTGCCCAGCAACACCGGCAATACGTCTTTACCAAGGCTGTAATAGCGGGAGATTAAATTTTTACCCAGTGCGGTTTTTTTGAGTATGCTGTCGCGGAAGGCGCGCAGCGGCTGTAAATGATGGCTGTCGGCTGTTTTCTGCAAAAGTTGTGCAGATATGCAGACGGGGGGCTCATTGTCGAAGGGCTCCATGGTGATATTGAGTTCGGTGCTTTGACCTGCATTGACGTAAACGTTTGATGAGCTGATCTGAAGATATCCTGGAGCAGAAGCCTGAATGCTGTGCTGGCCTGAAGGGACAAGCATTAAATAAAAACCCTGATCGCTTTGGGCGCCCGTGCCTGCTGTTGATTGCACATATGCAGTACCTATCATGGAATTGTTAAGCGTTGAGGTTATCGTGCCACTGACAATGCCTATTCCGGCAATGGTTGATTGATCTTCGGTGAGCAGGCCGCTTGCAGTGCCCGCATAGACCGTATAGGTTGGAGTTGCTCCTGCTGCAGTAACAGCAGTGATTGCTCTGCGTGAGGGATTTTCGACTCCCGGGTTTTCAATGCTTACATCATAGGTCAAATAGTCTGACAAGCCTGTGCGGGTCCAGTACGTACCCCCGTTCAGGCTGACATAGGTTCCACCCAGATTACTTTCTGTATCGCTGTAGCCTTTGTAGAGAGCGGCATACACGGTGCCTATACCGTCATCGGCAACTTTTATATCACGCACTGCAAAATGCTGCGGCAGGCCAGCATTTACACTGCGCCAGGTCTGCCCGCCATTTATGCTTTTAAGAACCACCTGATGATTTCCGTCGCTTGCGCCGCACCCCACATAGATGATTTCTGGGTTAGCCGGGTCAAAAGCGATACAGTTTGCAGTGTATTTGCCCGTAAGAAATTTCTTATGCCATGTTTGGCCGCCATTTTTACTGAAATAGATGCCGCCAGGAGCAACAGGTGAATAAAAACTGCCGGCTGCTGCAATCATGAAGGACGGGTTCTGCGGATTAAACGCAACTGCATTGACCGGCACAGGTGGTTCAAAAATTGTTGAATAGGATGCTCCAGCTATACCGCCTCCATTATCCTGAATTTTTAATATCTGCCCCTTTTTCCCTGAATCAAAAGCAACAGCGGCATATATTGTTGCCGAGTTGTTTCCAGTCGGGTTAATCGCCACAGATACGATTTTATTGGATTCTTCTTGATTCGGTGTGTTGAGATAGGTCCAAGTGGCGCCTTTATCAGTGCTCTTGCCGATACACCAGTCAAAGCCTGCATAGAGTATGTCCGGGTTTTTCGGGTGAAAGGCTACAGCATTTGATCCGCTTTTATTTAACAGCAGCCAACCGGTATTGGTGTTTTTAATAAAAACTCCGGCAAGACTGCCGCACAGAATGCTTCCCGTATGCGTCGGATCAAGGGCAGTATCAAAAATAGTGTTCGACTTGATTCCATTATTGATTGCAGTCCAGTTTTGTGCCCGGTCGGTTGTTTTATAGATGCCTTGATTGAGGCTTCCGGCAAATAGCGTTGAAGCGTTGTCTGGGTGCGGCTCCATGGTCAGAAACTCGCAGGGCACGTCAAGCGAAGCTGTATCCCAGCTGACCCCGCTATTCGTGCTTTTTGCCATGTTACTGGTCAGTGCGGCATATATCGTGTCAGGCTCTTTCGGAGGTATGCACATGGCTCGGCTTGCGCTATCAATCGGTGTCCAATACCATGATGTATCGGCAATAGAACCGTCGTTTTTTACTGCAATGCCCTCACCGCTACTTAAAAAAATCCGGAGCGGATTAACCGGATGTACCAGCACCTCATCGATATACCCAAAATAGTAACTGGTGTCTTCAAATAATGCGGCGGACCAGTAGTACCAGTTTTTGGCATAATTATTGGTCATGAGCACAAGCCCGTCAGGCGAGAGATAGGACTTCCGATTGGCGGTCCAGATTTCCCCTTTTCTGTTCGGGTTGAATTTTATCTGCCAGAAATTATTCCAGACAAGGGTATCGGAGTTAAAACCCTGATTTGCCCAGTTGACTCCGCCGTCTTCAGTTATAAATATTTCACCGTATTCATCGGCATTGCCGGGCCCGCCGGTTCCTGCATAGATCCGGTCACTGTCAAAGGGGTCAACTGCCACACTATAGCAGAAGCGGCCTGTTTTATTGATACAGCCATCGTCATCGAAGCAGGGATCGACAATATCGTTGGCAAAAAAATAGGTCTGCCATGATTGGCCGGCATCGCGGCTTACATCGACATAATGGTTATTGGCAACCCAGATCGTATCCGGGTCATTCGGGTCGATTTCGATATCATAAATTTCCTGATTGCGAAACCAGGAAGGTATGTCCTGCGGAATGGAAAACCATGTCGCGCCACCATCTGTTGATTTGAAAAGACCATCTCCACCCCAGCTCCCGGCATACATGACTTTGGCGTCAGTCGGATCGATGGCAATGCTGGTAATTTGACCTCCATACAAACCAAGGTCTTTAAAGAGAGAAAGCTCTTGAGTTTTGCCGGTTTTTGATATAAATAATATGAACAAAAAAGTAATAAAAAAAATAAAATTTGTTATATTTTTATTTTTTTTCATGGATACCTCGGTTGCTGGGATTGTTTTTTGTCTTCTTCTTAAGTTTTAATGTACCGTGTCCGTAAAATCAATATTTATATTGAGATAGTGTATGGAAAAGATACTTGTAACAGGAGCTACAGGTTTCGTCGGAGCTGCTTTGGTTAAGCAGCTGCTGCGAAAGGGCAGGGAGATACGCATCACTGTGCGTGCTGACAGCGACCATAAGAATATTCAGGGGCTGCCACTTGAGATGGTGAATGCCGACATCAGAAACCGCGATGAACTCACACGGGCCATGGATGGCTGCACACAGGTTTATCATGTTGCAGGCCTGTATCGAAGCTGGATGCGCGACTATGATTTGCTGCGGCAGATAAACGTTGATGGCACGCGAAACGTGCTTGCAGCCGCTCTTGCCGCAGGGGTGCAAAAAGTAGTTCATACAAGCTCCATAGCAGCTCTTGGCATGACTTCTGACGGTAGCCCTGCGGATGAAAGTGTAGACTTTAACCTGCATCATTTGCAGCTTCCCTATGAGCAGTCTAAGTATGAGGCTGAGCTTGTGGTGCGTGAGTATATCAAAAATGGGCTTGCAGTGGTTACAGTGAGGCCTGCCATGGTTATGGGTCCGGGAGATCTCTACCCAACGCCATCGGGGAAGCTGGTGCTGGATGTGCTGCACCGGCGGGTGCCGTCTTATTTTGACGGCGGCATTGATATTGTGGATGTGGATGATGTCGCGGCAGGCCATATTCTTGCCATGGAAAATGCCGAGACGGGCGATGTTTTCAATCTCGGGTGCCAGGGCAATTTTACATTAATGGGTGATCTCTTCAGGCTTATTGCACGCATTGGAGGCGTTAGCGCTCCGTTTATTAAAATGCCGGTGCCGATCACCATTGCCTATGCCCGGGCTGTCACCTGTATCGCCGATTACATAACGCACCGGGAGCCTATGGCCACGCCTGCCAATATTCGCGTACTTGCGCTCAAGCGTCGGGTTGATTTTTCAAAAGCCGTGCGCGTTCTGGGAGTCCCGCAGACCCCGCTGCATGAAGTTGTGGCCCGGACCATCGAATGGTATAAAAAAGAAAGCTATGCGTAAATGTCCCTTATAAATATTCAATTGAAAAACAAAGACCGCATAACACCTCTAGACCTGCTTCTGCTTGACTCCGGCAAAGCTGAAACAATATTTAACAGCCTTACCCGTGACCGGCAAATGGAACTGGTGCTTGCTGCGCCCTGGCAGAAGCGGCGCGATATTATCATGCTTGCTCAAAACGCACGAGAGCTTGTGCAGGCTCTGCCGCCGCAGGAAATATACCTGACGGTGCTGCAAAGCGGGGTCGAAGACTCTGTGCAGCTCATCGCCCTGACCAGCCATGAGCAGTTTCAGTTTCTTTTTGACATGGACTGCTGGCGAAAGGACAGCCTCGATGCTTCCTCAATAGCGAGGTGGTATAATGTTCTTGCAAAATGCAATGAACAGAAAGTAATAGATTGGTTCGATCAGGCCGATGAGGAATTTCTGGTGGCATCGCTTAAAAAGCTATTGCGGGTCACCAAAATCCAGCAGGATACGGATATTTCAGAAGAGTATGAGGATATGCCCGCAACAACGCTTGACGGCATCTACTTTTTTACCTTTTTTGTTTCTGAATCATATAACTCAATCATGCCTATTTTTAATGCTTTGTATCTGAATGACCGGGGTAAGTTTTATTCTCTTGCAGAAGGCATACTGTGGGACAGCCCTGCTGAAGTTGAGGAAGCTGCCTGCAGCTGGAAAACAAGGCGTGTTTCCGAATATGGCTTTCCTGAATTTGAGGAGGCCCTGTCGATATATGAAGTCATGCCTGACAGGGAGATTGAACGGCTTTTAGAAACGGCGACCAATGAAGCATTTGCTCAGGCCGGTCCTGCGACAATTTTACCCCGGTATGGCTTTTCGGGCGAGGATATGCCGAGATTTTTAATAAACGTGCTTGGCCTTGTAGATGATCCATCGGCATATGACATGATCCAGCGGGCGACGGTTACCATTGCCAATAAAATTATCGTGGCAGATGCCCTCGAAGTGCAGTCTTTCGAGGACATGCAGCGGGCTCTCAGGAAGGCGGCAGGCTGCATCAGCATAGCACTTGAATCGCTCAGCAGCGGCAATGCCACGGCAGCACGAGCTTTGCTCATGCAGGTGCACGCCGGGACCCTTTTTCGCGCAGGAATCAGTCTCATTGCCAAGGTGTGCTCGGATTACCGCGCCGCTTCCTGGCGTTTGGAAGACAAACGGATTCGCGAGTCTTTTTTCGAAAGCCCCCTTGGCGACACCCTGCATGGACTATCCATGATGCGCCCCATGCTCTTTGAGGGGCTTGTACAGCCAGGGGCCATGCAACACCGAGCATTTATGGCTCTTCAGGAGGTGCAGGCAGCCAGCGAGGTGCTTGCCGTGTGTTCCTGCCTTGACAGACATATTTTTTCTGCCTGGAATCTTGATCCATCGTGGCTATTCGCGGAATTTATCGAAACGACAACGCTTACAGAACCATCCCAGCTGACGGCGGAGTCAGTCTTTCTTACCGTGCTCGCCCGTCACAAACTCAGCGGTGAAACACGGCTTGAAGCACTTTCACAGGCTGAAATGCACAGTTTTGTTAAGGCCGTGTTTGAAAAAAAAACTAATGGCGGGTTCTGTCTCAGCCCCACGCTCAGCGAGGATATGCTTGCGTGGCTTGCACCGTTTTACGACGGCATTGTGCCTCCTTCTCTGCAATCCTACACCCTGTCTGTTCTTGAACGGTTTGACGCAGCGTTTTCTTCTCTTTCAACGCAGAAAACTATTGAGAAACGCTATGTCGATAAGCTACTATTTAAAAAGGAGCCTTAAGCCGCCCTGCATCTACATGTTCGATACGATGCAGGTAAACCGTTCAATGCACATGCGTAGAAAGGATGGTTGATATGCCGGATAAAAAGAAGAGTATTCCCAGTATCGCCGCAGCCCTTCAGGTCGCTTTTTATGCTTCCTATCTTGTGCCCGAATATAAGGATCTGACTCGCGAGCAGCGCACCAGCAAGGTTGAAGAGGATTATTTCATGGCCCTCAAGATTGCTGATATCATCTTTGAAAGAGCCCGCCATGAGAAACTTCCGCCTGACCAGGAAAGACTCATAAGTAAATATATCTAATTATTTTCTCTGATGCAGAACAGGGGGGGACGCAAGCCGCCCCCTTTATTTTAGGAAGCTGTAGCGTGTTTTCAAATCTTTTTTACTTCATTGTTGTCATTTCCCTTTTTACATTCCTTGAAACAAGCACTTCTCCGGTTGTGTCGGCCCAAGAGATTTTAGTGTGCGTGCTGTCTGGCTATGTACTGTTTTATGTTCTGACAAAGCGGCT
>CAIWCT010000423.1 GCA_903911225.1 uncultured delta proteobacterium | reverse complement strand
CGTTCTCAAAGATCAGGTAACGTCGCCGGCAGGCACCACCATCGAAGGGCTGAGGGTTCTCGAGCAGGGGGCTGTTCGGGCAACGATCATAAGCGCGGTCAGCGCTGCTGTTGAACGCTCAAAAGAACTGGGCAGGGGCTAACATGAACTCAGGGGAAAGGAGCGCCATGGCCGGAGCACAATGGATATCTCATAAGGGAAAGAGAATTTTTCTGATAGACTTTTCAAAGTCCGATATTACCGCAATAAACGCGACCATTGCGCAGGCAAAACCCTTGATTACCAGCGAGCCGCAGCTGTCGATTCTCTGCCTGGTGGATACAACCGATAGTAAATTTGACATTGAAATATCAAAAACTCTGCAAAATTTTTCTGAACACAACAAGCCTTATATAAAGATGACGGCTCTGGTGGGCGTTGAAGGACTGCAAAAGGTTATCTACTATGGTGTTTTGATGTTTACCAAAAGAACCAACCTTATGCTTAAAAACAGCCGGGGTGAAGCGCTCGACTGGCTGGTGGCCGTACCATAAATTTTGTAAGCACTAACGTAAGCTGCATCCGTTCTTTTTCTGGTACAAAAAAGCCGCTGAATACTTCAGCGGCTTTTTTTGCTAACGGTGTTCTATATACTGTTTTCTTCCGTTGAGCATAATGCAGAAGCGGTCTTCGCCCTCCTGCTCTATGTGCCGGGCCAGATCATAATACGGGGCCCGAAGAAACCGGGCAGGAAACAGCCCCTGCTTCACGGTGCAGTATGGTATATTGTCGGAGCCAAGATAAAAAGTTTCAAAGCAGAGCTGCTCGCGGGTGCCATCACTGAGCTGTATCATAAAAAAGCTTTTGCCGTCATCGCCCGGCTCAAGATCTATATGTGTCACCACAAACGGCGTATCTTCAACAACGATCGGGCTGGTTTCGGCACCGATATGCAGCCGGTAGCCGCCCTGTCCATCATGCTCGATACCGGCATTGAAAAGTTCTATTATATTTTGATTTATAATAGGCGAGCCGTTAAAAAACCAGTTGCCCTCCTTGTCTAACCTTATTTCTCCCTGCTGGCCGGCACATGCTTGCGTTATCATAGTCTATAAAGCAGCGGAAAACTTTTTATCCACCCAAGTATCGGCTTTTGCCTTAAGGCCCTGTAAAAACTGGTCAAAAAGGTCCCGCTGCTTGGTCTGCAGCAGCGTCTGGGCCATACGGTCTTTCTCCTTGACAAAATCGGCATCAGAGGGCTCTATCCGCTCCTGGAGTTTTATAATGACAATTCCTTTATCCGACAGGTACGGCGAAGGCCCGTACGGCTTTGTCTGATCAAGGCTGAAAACAGCTTCCCGTATTTCCTTTGACTGACCGATCCCCTGTATATAATCGCCGAGAGCCTGCACGTCGGCCTCCTTGATCTCAAGCCCCGCTTTTTTGGCAGCCTCTTCCCACTGCTGTTTGCCCTGCACGAGATCCATAAGCAGCTTTTCTGCATTGACCTTGGCGGTTGCCAGCTTTTTTTCTTTCTCGATGTCTGCGGTAATAGTCGTCTTCACATCGTCAAGCGGTGCAATCTGGGATTCCCGCTTGTCTTCCAGCCGCACAATAAAATATTTCTGCCCCACGGCAAACGAGGGCGACAGTTCACCCTTTGCCAGAGCAAAAACCTCTTTTGAAAAATTTTCTTTGCCCGGCGCGTCTTCTGGTGCTTTGCCATAAACAAAAAAGCCCGTCTCCTGCACCTTCATGCCTGTTTCCTGGGCGAACTCTTCCAGGTTTTTACTTTTAAAAAGACGATTAAAGGCCCTCTTGGCCTCTTTTTCCACAACCTGCTGGGCTTTTTCTTTGCGCAATTCCGCCTCTATAGACTCTTTCACCTCGTCCAACGGCTTGGTGCGGGCTTCCTTTACATCTTCAACTTTAATGATGTGCCAGCCGAACTGACTCTTGACGGGCTTGCTGATATCACCGGGCTTCATTGCAAAAGCAGCTTCTTCAAAAGGCTTGGTCATGTCGCCTTTTTTAAAATATCCCAGATCGCCGCCCTTGTCAGCCGTTGCCTTGTCGTCAGAATTTTTCTTTGCCAGCTTCTCAAAATCATCACCCTTTGATGCCTGCGCAACCAGCGCTTCGGCCTGCTTTAATACCTCAGCATCCTTTTCTTTGTTTTCAGATTTCAAAAGTATGTGGCGGGCTTTAACCTTTTTAGGCTCGAAATACTGATCGCTTTCTGTTTCATAATACTCCTCTATTTCTTTGGCGGTCACTTCAACCGTTTTTTCAAAACTAGCCGGATCAAAGGTAATATATTTAGCTTTTGCTTTTTCGGGCTCGCGAAACTGCTCCCTTTGCCGATCATAGTAACTTTTAATATCTGCATCGGGGATTGAATATGTCTCTTTAATCTTGTCCGGCTCAAAACAGATATAGCCGATTTTAACCTTCTCCTGCTGCATTTTATACATGTCCCGCAGTTCCTGGTCGGAAACTTTTGCAGAACGGGTAACAATATTTTCCAAAGCCCGGAGCATCAGCTCCCGCTCCTTATCCTTCTCGAATTCCGTTGCCGTGAGGCCGTAATAATTAAGGGCTCGTTTATACATGGCTTCGCTGAAGCTGCCCTCCTGCTGAAACACGGGCATGCTGACTATCGCATTTTTGATTTCATCCTCGGTAACATGAATACCGCGGCGCTCGGCTTCCTGAAGCAGCATCTCCCGGCCGATCAGATCCTCGAGCACCTTCTGCTTCAGGCCGAGCTTTTCCATCATCTCTTCGTTAAACTGATTTTTATAGAGCGAGCGGTACATCTCCATGGTGTTTTTATACGCCGTCTGATACTGCGACATGGTTATCTTGTGATTGCCCACTTTGGCGATGGCGGCATCCTTGTCCGGCTTACGCAGCGAGGAAAACCCGTAAAAAAAGACAAACACTATGACGATAATGCCAAACAGCACCTTGATGATCCAAGAACCGGCTTTTTCTCGCATATATGAAAGCATTTTTATACTCCTGAAACAGTGTTAAACATTAAAAACCAAATATATCTTTTCTGCTCAAACCCAAGTTTAATATGCTAATAAAATATTCCAAATTTATCAAGAGTTATTATTTTACTTGCACTTACGCGTTTTGTCTGGTATTAGCCCTCATTAAATAATGCGCCAAATATTTATTGTTCTGCTATCGGGAGAAACTCATGTTTTTTGATCGTATCTGGGGAATGATGTCAAACGATCTGGCCATTGACTTGGGAACAGCTTCAACGCTGGTGTATGTAAAAGGCAAAGGCATCGTGGCAAACGAGCCGTCTGTGGTCGCCGTGCGCAAGGATATCAACGGCACAAAAATCCTTGCCGTCGGCAATGAAGCAAAAAAGATGCTCGGGCGCACGCCCGCCAATATCACCGCAATCCGGCCCATGAAAGACGGCGTTATAGCCGATTTCGACATAACCGAATCCATGCTGAAATACTTCATTCGCATCGCGCATAAACGCAGCAGTTTTGTGCGGCCCCGGGTGATTATATCCGTGCCGTCCGGCATTACGCCGGTTGAAAAACGCGCTGTTAAGGAATCTGCCGAGCTTGCCGGCGCTCGCGAAATTTACCTTATTGAAGAGCCGATGGCAGCGGCCATCGGTGCAGGCTTGCCTGTGAGCGAACCCATCGGGAGCATGATCGTAGACATCGGCGGCGGCACTACGGAAGTAGCTGTAATATCCCTTTCCGGCATCGTCTACAGCCTGTCCGCGCGCACTGCGGGGGATAAAATGGACGAGGCTATCGTTCAATATATAAAGCGCAAATACAATCTGCTCATCGGAGAGCGAACGGCAGAGCTTATTAAAATAACAATCGGTACGGCCTATCCCGAAAAAGAAATTAAAACCGTCGATGTCAAAGGCCGCGACATGGTAACCGGCATACCCAAAACCCTGGAAATCAGCTCTGAAGAGGTGATGGAAGCAATTGCCGAACCGGTCAACACTATTGTCGAATCCGTAAAAATAGCCCTTGAGCGCACCCCCCCCGAACTGGCCTCCGATATCGTTGACCGCGGCATCGTGCTGGCGGGCGGCGGAGCACTGTTGAAAAACCTCGACAAGCTGCTTCGGGAGGAAACCGGTCTTCCTATTGTTGTTGCCGATAACCCGCTCACAGCGATAGTTATGGGCTCAGGCAAGGCTCTTGACGAACTTGATTTGCTCAAAGACGTAGCATTTATTTAAACCCCCTTACCGGGTCTGCGGGCTGCGCATTTTCTTCGACGAGACGCGCCACCTTCGGGTCAATGCTGTGACTCTTCTATATGTTTAATCAAACATGCAGCAATTTTTCCTCAGAAATAAAAAAACCATACTCATCGCTGCGCTTCTGGTGGCTGCGCTCACTCTTTTTGCTAAAGGAATAGAACAAAAAAAAAGGTTCTCATTTTTTGACCGTATCGTCCTCACCCTCTTTTCATTTCCTCTCAGCATAACCAATAAGGGCATTAGCGTCGTCAGCAGCACCTGGAATCACTATTTTTTCCTTGTCGGGGTGTATGATGAAAATATCGCTTTAAAAAAACAAATCCATGCCCTGTCGATCGACAACCAGCTCCTGCAGGAGCAAGCCGACGAAAACAAACGCCTTCGGGATCTGCTGGTCTTCCGGAAAAAATTTGAGCACACCATGCTGCCGGCAGAAATTATCGGCCGCGACCCTTCGGGCTGGTTTAAAACGATTCTTGTCGACAAGGGCTCAAGTGACGGCATATACAAAGATGCCGGCGTAATCACACCGGACGGAGTTGTAGGCAGGGTCATTGAGGTCGGGCTTAACAGCGCAAAAGTGCTCCTCCTCTCGGATGTAAACAGTTATGTTGATGCTATTGTCAAACGAACGCGGGCGCACGGCATAGTTGTGGGCCGGGGCGAAAATATGTGTACGCTTGCCTATATGCTTAAAACAGAAGATGTAGCGCTTGAAGATGTCATCATCAGCTCCGGCATCAACACCAGCTATCCCCGAGGGATCATCATCGGTACGGTTGCAAAAATCAACAGGGATCGGAGCGGATTTTTTCAGTCAATTGAAGTGCGCCCTTCTGTTGATTTTTCAAAACTGCAGGAAGTGCTGATTGTTCTCAGGGGGCCGGACAAATCATGATAAAAAAAACTCTTTTTATCCTGCTCCTGTGCGTGCTTTTCTTGCTTCAGATATCGCCGCTGCTGCCTTTTGCCGACGATGGCATCAGACCCGATATTATTCTTATTCTAACTGTTTTTCTGGGTGTTCAGCTCCCGCTGTGCAAAGGAGCGTTGGCTGTTTTTACTCTCAGCTGTTTGATGGAGGCGTTTTCCGGGGTGAATACTGGCCTGTATCCTCTCATCTACATGTGCGTCTTTATCGGGATTCGAAGTCTTGAAAAATTTTTTGATTTTTCAACAACATTAAATCTTTTTCTGTTAACTACTTTTTCGCTTATCATTAAGTTTATTATTTTGCTTTTCTGCTTCAACTTTATTTATGAGTATAAACATTTTGCGCTCCAGGAGCTGTTTTTAAAAGAATCAGCCTACACGCTTCTTGTGCTGCCTGCCGTTTTTTCTCTACTGAGCCCAATGTATAAAATGCAAAAAAACACCTTCGCCATACACGACTTTATTGCAGAACATGAACATAGACAGAGTTGATATCAGCGACCATCTGGTTGAAAAATTTCTCAATAACCGCGTACGCCTGG
This sequence comes from uncultured delta proteobacterium, assembly GCA_903911225.1. Taxonomy (GTDB): domain Bacteria; phylum Desulfobacterota; class WTBG01; order CAIYCZ01; family CAIRTM01; genus CAIWCT01. Next base: position 4,232 of record CAIWCT010000423.1, on the reverse strand, counting down.
CGGTCATCCTCATGCTCGTTGCCTGTGGGCTCATTATTACCCGCCTGTATTACCTACAGATACTGAAAGGAAGCAAATATGTCGAGCTGTCAATCAATAATCGCCTGCGCATAACCACTATACCGGCTCCGCGCGGTATCATATTTTCTAAAAAAAACGAGGTTCTTGCCTCCAACAACCCATCCTTCGATCTCAACCTGATCCCACAGGACACTCCCGATGTAAATGCTGTTCTGGATAAAATTTCGGTGATGTTCAACATCAACAAACAGTTGATGAAAAAAAAAGTGGCCGCCCAACGGGGCAGACCCCCCTTTGAACCGGTAACGCTGAAAAAAGAGCTGCCGTGGGAGGAGATGAGCCTGGCATTGACACATAAAATGGATCTCCCCGGCATATCCATTGATGTTGTGCCGAAACGATACTACTGCACGGAAAGCCTTGCGCCCCATGTTTTCGGTTTTCTTGGCGAAATAGACCGCAACGAAATAGCCCAATATCCGCAGGGTGTATACCGGCAGGGCGATTTGATCGGCAAGTTCGGCCTTGAAAAATGGGGCGAGCAATACCTGCGGGGCGAAAAGGGCGGTCTTCAGACCGAAGTGGATGCCTATGGCAACCGGCAGAAAATTTTAGCTGAAATCGAGCCCACGGTTGGCTGCAATCTTGTGGTCACCCTTGATGTATATCTGCAAAAAACCGCCGAGAAGCTGCTTGCCGATAAAGTAGGTGCCGTGGTTGCCATGAAACCAACAGGGGAGGTTCTGGCCCTTGCAAGCTCTCCCGGCTTTGATGCCAGTCAGTTTTCCCGGGGCATAGATTACGCCGAATGGAACAAACTTATCACCAACCCGCTGCATCCACTTCTGAACCGGGCCATACAGACCCAGCAGCCGCCCGGCTCGGTATTTAAAATAATAACGGCAATTGCCGCCCTTGAGGAAAGGGTGATCGACCCTTCGGAGCAGGTTTTCTGCCCCGGCTATTACACGCTCGGAAATACCACGTTCCGTTGCTGGAAAAAAGGCGGCCATGGTTCGGTTGCCATGCATGACGCCATTGTCCGGTCCTGTGACACCTATTTTTATACGGTCGGGCAGCGGCTGGGGGTTGATAGAATTCATAAATACGCCACCATGTTCGGCCTGGGGGATAAAACCGGGATCGAGCTTGATAATGAAAAAAGCGGGCTGATACCCTCCGAGTCATGGAAAAAGAAAAAAACGGGTGTTCCGTGGCAAAAAGGTGAAACCTGCAGTATAGCAATAGGACAGGGCTATGTCCAGACCACCCCCCTGCAGATAGCAAATTTTTTTTGCGCCATAGCCAACGGCAAGTTTCTTCCCCGGCCGCGTCTGGTTGAGGAGGTGCGCTGCGATGCAGACAATTCTAAAACCCCAATAGAATCGAAAAAAATTCGCGATTTGCCGGTTTCACCCAAAACGCTGGCATTTATCCGGGAAGCGCTGATGGGGGTTGTTCATGATCCGACCGGCACGGCAACCAGAGTAAAAATAGATGGTCTGACCATCGGCGGAAAAACCGGCACGGCTCAGGTCGTAAGCCGACGGCTGGCTTCCGGTGGCGAGGACTCTCCCTGGAAATACCGGGATCATGCGTGGTTTGTCTGCATGTCGCCGGTTGAAAACCCAGAAATTGTCGTATCGGTATTTCTTGAGCACGGCGGCCACGGAGGCTCGGCCGCCGGTCCTATTGCCCGGGAGATGGTTGCGGCATATTTAATGCCCGCCGCTCTTAAAACTCCCCCGCCGGTGCAGCCCCCGCGCGGACCAGAAGAAGAGGATTCAATTGAGGAAGACTAACCAACATGTTTGACCGGCGGCTTATTGCCCATTTTGATTTTACATTGTTTTTTACTGTTCTGCTCATCTGCGGCCTTGGCGTTTTAAATCTAAACAGCCTCTGTTCGTCAGAAGGAAATATTCCGACGCTTTTTTATAAACAGCTGTCTTGGATGCTGCTTGGTCTTTTTTTCCTTCTTATCATTATCAACATTAACTATATAACCTTCATCCGCTACGGATATTATTTCCACGCCCTTGCGCTTTTTCTTGTGCTGCTGGTTCTTTTTATCGGTAAAACCAAACTTGGCTCTCAGCGCTGGCTTGTCTTGGGCCCCTTGTCGCTGCAACCCTCAGAGCTCATAAAAATTACTTTTATGCTGGCACTTTCAAAATTCTTTGCTGAAAATATCTCAGACAAGCCCTATAATCTGCTGGATTTTTTTGTTCCTTTTCTGTTGCTGATTATTACCTTTGTGCCCATTTATGTTCAACCAGACCTTGGAACGGCAGGTATTATCTGTCTTATTTTCGCCTCCTATCTTTTCTTTTTGAATATTAATAAAAAAATGTTTTATCCTTTTCTGGGGCTCGCCACAGCGATCCTGCCCTGTGTCTGGTTTGTGCTCAAGGATTATCAGAAACAAAGAATTCTTGTGTTTCTCGAACCGGATCTTGATCCGCTTCACGCGGGCTATCAGCTTATACAATCAAAAATAGCAGTTGGTTCCGGCGGTTTTTTAGGCAAGGGTTTTAAACTGGGTACACAGAGTCAATTGCGTTTTCTGCCGGAGCAGCACACGGATTTTGTTTTCTCTGTTTGGTCAGAAGAATGGGGTTTGGTGGGATGCTGTCTGGTTATTCTCTTGTATTTTGTTTTTTTCTATCGCGGTATGCGCATTTCCTACAACTGTAAAAATTTTTATGGTGCCTACTTTGCCGCCGGCATTTCTTTTTTCTTCTTTTTACAGTTTTTAATAAATATATGTATGACAGTAGGGCTGTTTCCTGTTGTGGGTGTTACTCTGCCGTTCTTCAGCTATGGAGGATCTTCTATTGTTTCCTGTATGGTGGGCCTTGGTATACTGTTGAGTATAAGCATGCGTACGTTAAAATAAATACTGAAAGACCTTGCAAAGGCCCCTTTTATTTTATACATTCTTTAGGATATTCAAATCCTTATATAAACATATGACTAACGGCAAAATCATCCGTGCTTAGTTTTTGGAAACAATTCATAAGTGGTATAGAAAAAAAAACCACATCTCAAAATTTCGAGATGTGGTTCAAGCCCATCAAGCTTGTTGACTTTTCGTCCACCAGCGTCTGTTTTTCCGTGCCCAAGCAATTTTACGCAGACTGGTTGCTGGAAAATTACCGTCAACTTATCAATGATGTTATTGTTGAAATGACGGGGTTTTCACCAGATCTTACTTTTAAAATTCAAGAGGCAGACGAGGTCTCCTCGGTAACCAGCAAAAAACTCCTTGAAATAAAAAAAGAGGAAAAACAGTTTTTTCTCCCCAAAAACATAAATCCTCAGTATACATTTTCTAATTTTGTTGTCGGTCCGAGCAATCAATTCGTTCATGCCGCCTGTATGGCTGTAGCAAACCGTCCCGGCAACACATATAATCCCCTTTTTATCTATGGCGGGGTTGGTTTAGGAAAAACCCATCTTCTTCATGCCATCGTCAACCAGGGGCTCAGCACAAATAGCTCTCTTAAAATTTGCTATGTAACGTCGGAAAAATTTACCAACGAACTTATAAATTCTATCCGCAATCAAAAGATGGCGGATTTTCGCAAACGTTACAGAAATATAGATTTGCTTTTAATTGACGATATTCAATTCATCGCCGGTAAAGTAAGCACGCAGGAAGAATTTTTTCATACTTTTAACGCACTCTTTGAAACAAAAAAACAGCTTGTTTTAACAAGCGACAAAACGCCACAACAAATGCAGAGTCTTGAAGAGCGATTACAGTCGCGTTTTGCCTGGGGTCTCCTTGCAAAAATAGAAATGCCGGAAACAGAAACAAAAGTAGCTATTCTTAAAAAAAAGGCTCATGCTAATAAAATTATACTACCAAATGACGTTGCTTTTTTATTGGCAAACAGTGTAAAATCAAACATAAGAGAACTTGAGGGCCTCCTAACAAGACTTTCTGCTTACTCTTCTTTGGCAAGAGTTGATATTACACTAGAAACTGCAAAACAAGTTCTTAAGGATTTTATAAAAACAGACGAGAACACATCAAACCCTGAAGAAATAATAAAAATTGTTTCTAAATTTTCTAATTTAAAACCCTCTGACCTTAAAGGAAAAAGAAAAAGCAGTTCAATTGTTCTTCCTCGTCAGATTGCTATGTATATAATGAGAAAAAAAACAAATCTCTCCCTTCCTGAAATAGGCAGGTTTTTGGGAGG
>CAIWCT010000422.1 GCA_903911225.1 uncultured delta proteobacterium | reverse complement strand
CAATGTACCCTATAGCTACTTTTCCGGCGACGGACAAAATTTAGGATTTAAACCCCCTCCCTGTATCCCTCCCACCAGGGGAGGGAAAAAGAAAAACAAAAACCTAAAAAGGCGCAGGGGCCTGCACCTACCATATATTTTAGTATCCTTAGTCATTGGCGGTTTTGTGTTGGATAGTAGATGTTCAGCTTTCTTGAACCTTGTTACCTGAATAGTTACTATTAATTAAGAAAAGAGCTTTATTTAATTAAGGCCCTTAAGCTATAATAATTTTTCGTGTAAACCATGATATTATTGCTGAGCGCAGGCCGCATTTAAAGCATAACCTTTGATGAGGTATAAAAACTCTGACCTGCCGGGTCAATAAAGGTCTATGCCGAACCGGCAACAAGTTGTAATACGGGAAAAAAGGCTATGCTTGATATACATCGTTTAAAAATATTCCTAAAAATCGCCGAGCTGAAAAGCTTCTCCCGCGCTGCCCATGAACTCTATCTTACGCAGCCTACGGTAAGCCAGCATATTGGAGCCCTTGAGCAGTACGTGGGGATGCCCCTGTTTGACCGGGCCGACCGGGACATCACGCTCACACGGGCGGGAGAGCTGCTCTACGGCTATGCCCGCCAGATCATCGCTTTGCAGGATGAAGCCAGGCAGGCCCTTGATCATTTCAAGGGCAAGAAGACGGGCCATCTCGTTATCGGAGCAAGCACCATACCCGGGGAATATATTTTGCCGCCGCTGCTGGGCGATTTTAAAAAACCGTACCCTGATATTCAAATTACCATGCGCATCGCCGACACGGCTGTCATTGTAGAGGAACTGTTGAGCAGAAATCTTGAGCTGGGGGTTGTGGGCGGCCGCATTAAGGACGAGCATCTGCAGTATGCAAAGCTTGCCGATGACGAGCAGGTTCTGATCGTGCCGCGCAGGCATCGGTGGTGGGCAAAAAAAGAAGTGCTTCTTGAGGAACTTATTCAGGAGCCTCTGGTCATGCGCGAACAGGGTTCAGGCTCACGCATGAGCATGGAGCTCAATCTGCGTGAGGCGGGCATCAATCCAGGGAACATGCTCGTCAGCGCCGAGATGGGCAGCACGGCAGCGCTCAAGCATGCCGTGCGCTCCGGGGTAGGGGTCGCGTTTATTTCCCGCCGGGCTGTAGTTGATGAGGTGGCCCATAGCCTTCTAAGAATTATCACGGTCGCCGGGCATACCTTCTCGCGGGTGTTTTACGTGGTGACTGACCGCAAGCGAACGCTTTCGCCCCTGGGAAAATCATTCCGTGAATTTCTGCTGCGGCAAAAAACCTGACAATCAAAGCTTTGATCCTATTGCTTTAATGGTTGGCTGGAGCGCACACCTCTACCCCAAAATCCGCACTAATAACGCTCAAGAAGAAATAATTGCAGTGTTTTTAGCGTTTCCCGAAAAAGCTTTTCATTCTCTCTCATTCAGGTATAATAAAAATTTGTGGTTATCCGCATAGCTCCGTTTGACCCGCTGGCTTTGTTACAGCATGTTCCCGGGTCTTTGGAGAAAACCAAAAAATTATTAGTTTAAAAACAAAAACAGGGAGACGTCACAGCTATGGGTTTTCAATACATACAGGAAATCCCCTCAGCCGACTCGATACGCGAAGCGCTGCCTCTGACCGAAAACCTTAAACAGGTAAAGCAGGCTCGCGACAAGGAAATCAGGGATGCGCTTGACCGTACAAACGATAAATTTCTGTTGATCATCGGGCCCTGCTCGGCTCATCATGAAGACGCGGTCTGCGAATATATTTCGCGGCTGGCTAAACTGCAGGAGCAGGTTGTCGACAAAATTGTCATCATTCCCCGCATCTATACCAACAAGCCCCGTACAACCGGCGAAGGCTATAAAGGCATGGTGCACCAGCCCGACCCGCAGAAGGAGCCCAATATCGCCGAAGGCATTAAGGCTATCCGGCAGATGCATTTGCGTGCGCTGCGCGAATCGCATCTGTCATCGGCAGATGAAATGCTCTATCCCAACAATACGCCCTATCTTGAAGATCTTCTGAGCTATGTGGCCATAGGCGCACGGTCGGTTGAAAACCAGCAGCACCGCCTGACCGCCAGCGGCATGGATATTCCCATCGGCATGAAGAACCCCACCAGCGGCGATACTGAGGTGATGATCAACTCAATTTACGCTGCGCAGCGCTCCCATGTCTTCGTCTATACCCATTGGGAGGTCCGCACATCCGGCAACCCCTATGCCCACGCTATTCTGCGCGGCGCCGTTGATTTTTACGGCCACAGCATCCCTAATTATCACTATGACAATCTCATGCGCGTGGCCGAAACATATATTGAGCGAGGCCTTGTAAACCCGGCCATCATTATCGACACCAATCATGCAAATTCCGACAAGCACTACGATGAGCAGCCCCGCATCGGCATGGAGGTCATGCAAAGCAGAAAGCACTCACCATTATTGAAGGATATGGTCAGAGGCCTTATGGTGGAAAGCTATCTTGTGGGCGGCGCACAGAAGGTGTATGAAAATGTATACGGCAAGTCGATCACCGATCCGTGCCTGGGATGGGAGGCCACAGAGGTGTTTGTCAAGCAGCTTGCAGACAGTCTGTAAAGCGCTGCATCTGCGGAAGGGGGTAGGCTGGAAATTCTTTGCTCTCAGTCTCTGCCCCTGTACTTATTTGCGCCGTAGCAGCTTGGCATACTGGAAAATCTCACAGCAAAGATATACTGCTATTTATGATAAATTTTTTCAAAAATCTGGCGCCGGTTTATTTAAAAAAATGTGCCCGCTATTATGTGCAGTATGTTAAGCAAAAAAATCAAAACGATGCTGTCGTAAATGATGGCCCGCAGTATTTTCTGCCTGCCGGTTACAAATCCAGATTGCAGCCCATTTTTGAAGATCACAACAAAAACAGCATCCTCTGGCAACCGGATGTATATAGCCTGGCCAGCATGCTCGCTCAAGCTACTCATGCAACACATATTCTTGATATTGGCTGCGGGCATGGGGAAAAACTAGTAAAATTCCATCCGAGCTACAATGTTATCGGTATTGATACGAAAGAAAACTGTACATGGTGCTCTGAACATTATAATTTTGGTGAGTGGCTGTCCATGGACCTGGAACAGTCACTGCCTGAACTTCCCGTCGATGCAATCGGAAAAACAGTTTTGATTTGCTCTGATGTCATCGAGCATATAATTGATGCGCATGGTTTTTTGAACAAGCTCTACCGGCTTTTGGGCATGTGCAGCATTGGTGTCATTTCCACGCCGGACCGCGGCTTGCTGTACCCCTTTGAGCAGAAAGGCCCGCCCCTGTTTAAAAAACATGTGCGCGAGTGGACGGCAAAAGAATTTAAGCAGTTATTAGACCGGGCAGGCATGGAGGCCTGGGTTGGTGAAACCCGCGCATCTGAAGAATCCTGGGACATGGAAACCATAATTGCCATTGTCCGGCATAAGAACAGCTGAGAGAAAACCGTTAATCACGGGTATCAATACGGCAGAATGAAAAAAACCTTAAAAATTGATATTATTGAAAACTATCATTATGTTGGTTATGACTTTTGCAATAACTTATTTTACAGACTTTTAAGCAAGAAATACAATATAGTTCAGTCCCGACAGCCGGATTTTTTATTCCATTCCGTCTATCCTGCGGCGGATCAAAGATTTCAATTCACGGATTACAGCTGCACCCGCATCTTATATTCCTCCGAATGCGTTGCCCCAAATTTCAAGCTCGATGATTATGCTTTAACCTTTGACCACATTGATTCTGAGCGGCATTTCCGGTTACCCTTTTTCAGGTATTTGAATATTTACAAATATATTTTTCGTGAAAAACTTGATCCTGAAAAAGCGCTGAAAAACAAAAAAAGGTTTTGCAATTTTGTCCATGTAAACGCATTTACCCCGCAAACTTTTTTGAGAGCTGATTTTTTTAAAAAATTATCAAAATATAAACAGGTCGATTCCCTGGGACCTTTTTTAAACAATGTGGGCTACAATGCCCCTTCTTTTTACGTGATTGACAATATCGACCGCTATTTAACACCATACAAATTTTCCATATCCTTTGAAAATACGTCGCATAAGGGCTATACGACTGAAAAATTAATGAATGCCCTGCTGGGGGCTACCATACCAATATATTGGGGCAATCCTGATGTTGGCTTCGATTTCAATACGAAATGTTTCATTAACTGTCATGATTTCAATTCATTTGATGAAGTCATTGAGCATGTTAAGGAAGTTGATAGCAATGACAAACTATGGATGGATTATTACGCCCAGCCTGTTTTTAAAAACAACCGGGAGCCGGACCATTTTAAAGATGAAGCAATAGAGGGGTTTCTGGAAAAAATTATTGAGAAGCCCTTTCCCCTGGGCAAACCGGTTGCAGAGTATTATCAGCTAAAAAGTTTTCAGCAGAAAAAATATTGTTTTTTTTACCTCAATAACCGCTCTCGATTAAATTACATAAAGGGCAATTGTCGCTATTTGGAATATTACTCTTTTTTATTCAGCTCGGTGCTGCAATTTTTTATTGTATATTTTTTGCCGCAACAGGTTGCAAAAAAATGCCTCCCCCTTCAAAAGTTTATCCTGAGAGTAATTTTAAGAATTTTTAGAAAATCTTAAGCCTGCATGTATCCTGCATAAAAACAGAGGGCTTTTTTTATCCATCCAACTGACAAACTGTTCGTAAGCCAGCGTGCGCCTACTCGGGGTTGTCCACCAGAGGAATATCAATGCTGCCCACATCCCAGATATCACGGGCATACTCGGCAATGGTGCGGTCGCTTGAAAACTTGCCACAGCGGGCCACATTGAGAATGGACATGCGCGTCCAGCGCTTTTTCTCAAGATAGGCCTTTTCCGCCAGGTCTTGTGCGGCAACATACGCATCGAAGTCGGCCATCAGGCAGAATTCATCATGGTACATGAGCTCGTCGTAAATAGGGCGAAAAAGGCCCGGCTCATGAGGCAGCAAAAAATCCGTGCCGATCAGCCGCATCACCTGCTGCAGCATGGCAGATCTGGCCACATACTGGCCGGGGTCATACTTCCCGCGTTTGAGATCAACAACCTGATCGGCATTGAGGCCGAAAATAAAAATATTTTCAGGCCCGACTTCCTCTAGGATTTCAACATTGGCGCCATCCAGCGTACCGATGGTGACGGCGCCGTTCAGAGCAAATTTCATATTGCCTGTTCCAGAGGCCTCCTTGCCGGCAGTTGAAATCTGCTCGGAAAGGTCGGCCGCAGGTATCAGTCGCTCGGCAAGAGAAACCCGGTAGTTAGGCAGAAAAACCACGCGCAGGAAATCGTTCACATCGGGGTCATTATTTATAACCTGGCCGATGGCATTAATGAAACGGATGATAAGCTTTGCCTTGTGATAGCCGGGTGCTGCCTTGCCGCCGATAATGCAGGTGCGGGGCAGACGGCGCGTGGCGGGTATGTCTTTCAGCTCCAGGTACTTTGCGGTAATGTACAGCGCAAAGAGCAGCTGCCGCTTGTACTCGTGCATGCGCTTGACCTGCACATCCATAAATGAATCCGGGTGAATTTCTATCCACTCGTCGTCCCAGACCGATTTGGCAAAAAGGCGCTTGCAGGCAAACTTCACCTCACGCCACCGGTCCTGGAATCCGCCGTCATCGGCAAAAGGCTCAAGCTCCCGCAAGCGGGAGAGGTCCTTGACCCACCCATCGCCGATGGCCTCGGTAATGAGTTCCGAAAGGCCGGGATTGGCCACGCGCATCCAGCGCCGCGGGGTAACGCCGTTGGTCTTATTGTTGAACTTTTCGGGCCAAAATTCATAAAAGTCCCGCAGCAGCGTTTCCCGCAGCAGCCGCGAATGCAGCTCGGCAACACCATTGACCGAGTGGCTGCCGATCACGGCCAGGAAGGCCATGCGAATGCGCTTTTCCTGGCCCTCGCCCACAATGGACATGCGACCGATGCGGGCATCATTTTCAGCATAGCGCCCGGCAACCTGTTGCAGGAACTTATAGTTGATAAGATAGATGATTTCCAGATGCCGGGGCAGCACGCGCTGTATGAGCTCCACGGGCCATTCCTCAAGCGCCTCCGGCAGCACGGTGTGGTTGGTGTAGCCAAAAGTGCGCACGGTTATGTCCCAGGCATCCTCCCAGGCCATACTCTCTTCGTCGATGAGAATACGCATCAGCTCCGGAATGGCAAGAGCGGGGTGGGTGTCGTTGAGCTGGATGGCCACCTTGTCCGGGAATCGTTTGAGATCGCTGTTCTCGTTCTTGAACCGCCGCATAATGTCCTGAATGGCTGCCGATACGAGAAAGTACTCCTGCCGCAGGCGCAGCTCCCGTCCCTCGAAAAAATTATCATTAGGGTAGAGCACCTTGGTTATGTTTTCGCTCTTGACCTTGTCCTGGCAGGCGGCCATATAATCACCTGCATTGAAATCTTCAAGCGAAAACTCCTCCGTAGCCTTTGAGGACCACAGGCGCAGTGTGTTTACATTATTAATGTCATAGCCGGGCACGGGCGTATCATAGGCCATGGCAATCACCTCTTCGCCGCCCCACCACACGGTTTTCGACCTCCCGAAAACGTCGGGCTTGTGATCAACGGTGCCGCCGAAGCGAACTCTGAATGTATATTCGGGCCGGGCGACCTCCCAGGGATTGGTGCGTGCAAGCCAGTTGTCGGGCGTTTCGACCTGCTCCCCGCGCACGATGCGCTGGTTGAAAAGGCCATACTCATACCGCAGGCCATAGCCGTGAGCTGGAATGCCCAGCGTGGCAAGAGAATCAAGAAAGCATGCCGCCAGCCGCCCGAGGCCCCCGTTGCCCAGGCCCGCGTCAACTTCATAGCTGCGGATGGTTTCAAGATCCATGCCGAGCTCTTTCAGCGCGTCGCTGCAGGCATCATGGAGGCCGAGATTTATGAGGCTGTCTTCCAGTGCGCGGCCGAGCAGAAACTCCATAGACAGATAGTAGACGCGCTTGACATTGCGGTTGTGATAAGTCTGCTGCGTCGAAATCCAACGCTCAACCAAGTGCTCCAGCACGGCATAGGCCGTACTCAGAAAACGGTCATAGGCCGTGGCGCTGTACTGGTCCTTGGCTAGGCGATATTCAAGATTGGCCATGATCGAAGCCTTGATCGCTTCAGCATCATTGCCCTTGTGGTGAATATGCCAATCAAATTTGCTCTCTTTCATAGCGCGCTCTCCCGAAGACACCAAAACCTTTGAAATGCCTTTTGCAGGGTGGATCCAGTCCACCCCGGCTGATGCTTCCGCAAATAAAATTTTTTTTACTTTCCCTGTCTGAACTCTTCCATGGTTTTGCCGCGAAGGCATTCGGCAAGCTCCCAGACATAATTGTAGAGGTGCAGGCCCTTGGTGGAGCAGATCATCTCGCCGTCCTCAACGCCGATCTCGGAGGCGATATACTCCTTCATGTTCTGAATGCCTGCAAGGTTTGCCGGGAACCCGCCCCAGAGGTCCCACGAGCGAAAGTAGATGATAAAGTTGAGCTTGCCGTCTTGAATGCGCGTGTCAATAGCGCGCAGGCATGGCGGGTCCTGCAGCACCATGTCGGTGGGGTGGGCCACCTGCAGCACCATCTGGTTGTTGCGGAAGCCCTTGTTTTTATAGGTCCAGATGAGAAGCTCGATCTGGTTGAGATAGAGCCTGCCGTTTTCCCGCACAATGATGCGCTCATTGTCCCATACCTCCTCTTCCTGAATAACTATATCGTGGTTCCTGCGGTCATCATAATCGCCGAACTCCGCTGGTATTGGATATTTGCAGATGCGCTGGCCATAGGTATAGGACTCGCCCGGCTTGGTCTCGCCGGTCATAAGATAGGGAAGATAGTCGGCCACATAATCATCGGCAACAGGATTCGGCAAATTGTACTGCGGCGGAATCTGCGGCAGCAGGGGCCGGGCGCCGGGAAACCGGATATGCACGGTCACATAGTCGAATTCCAGGCGCTTCATGCCCGCATAGGAGCCGCGATCAATGGTGAAATCTCTGCCTGTTTCAATGCACTTGTACACGGTCTGAAACCAGGCATCAGGCAGCGAGGTTGCTTCAATATGCAGCGGTGTGAATGGTCTGACAGTATCGGTCATGGCTCCCTCCGGTCAATATAATTTTTCTTATCCCGCCCGCGGCGGGCAACTTTGCGTGCATAAAGGTAATGGTAGTAACTGCTACCATATTTGCAAAATATGCTGAAGTTTTTTATGCGGTAGTGCGGCGGATTGCCCGGTATACGCGGGGCGGCCCAAAAGTTATGGAATTCCCGACTCGCAGGGCACCTTGGTCTGGCACAGGCCGCAGGCATGAGTCCTGATGCCGAACCGGGAATTGCTATAGGGCAAAGTTCCATTGAGAATATAGGCTTTGCATTTCTCTTTATCATGGCCTTTTGCTGAAATAGCCCCGGCCGGGCAGCGCCTGATGCAGGCTCCGCAAATGCCCTTTGCAAAAAAGCGACAGTACTCATGATGGTCGCTGTAGGGTCGCTTTGTGGGCGGTATGGCTATGCGCGCAACCACTGAGCCACAGCGCATTGCCTTGCCAACGGGCGTAATGAGTCCGTCGCACAGCCCGAATGTGCCAAGGCCCGCAACATAGGCGGCATGCCGCTCCGACCACGTTGACGACATGCCTAAACGCTTCGATGCTTTCATCTCAAACAGCGGCGAGCGCGACGGAGCAACCGCCGGAAAGCCCGCGCGTATCAGCACCTCTGCCACATGGTCATGCAGATGCTCGTTGAAGTCTTCGCCATATTTGCGGGATTGCACCCATCGCTTCGGGGGATACCAGTTTTCCTGCCGCGAGTCGCTTTTGGTTGCCTCTGTCTGGGGCAATACCCAGCTGATGACGGTCAGGTGACCTGCTGCAACATACCTTTTGGGAAAACTGCTGTTGAATATTTCTTCAGGGGTCAGATAAAACTGCCCGATATCGGCCTTGAATTGCCCATACAGGGGATCAGCGCCGCTTGAAAATCCCACAATGGGCTCAGCCCAGGCCGGCTCTGCTGTGTCGGGACCCAGAGCATTTGCTGCGGAGCGAAGAAAATCCCGTATGGTATTCTCCATCCAGATTGCAATGGTCGACTCAAGTTCTTTTCGAATCATGCTGGTGCAGCCGTAGTCTCATAATTTGCATATGAGGCTTTGCAACTCCGGCCTCCTGCAAAACGATATCGTGAGCTTCATCGGGGCTACCTGACCCGGGCTTCAATGGACGCTATTTTATCAATATTTACAAGCCCGTCATAAAACTCTTTCTGGCTGAGCTTCTCAAGATGCAAAAGATTACCCTTAACATTCTTAACAATGCCGGTAACCGCCTGCCCGCCGGCAATGTTCACCGTAACGGTTTTGCCCGTAAGGGCGGCAAGGTTATCGGCCATGCTGCTCGCGGCATTGAGCTGCACAGCCTCTTTCGCGTCAGCGGCAAAAACGCCCCGGGGTGCGGCAAGCAGCGCCAGAAAAAGAAAACCTGCAATCACCAAATTTTTTCTCTGCAATGAGCTCATGGCTTCCTCCTTGAAAGGGGTTTACTGTTTTTCGTGTTTGCTCGAATATTCTATAACAGGAATGCCGGCATGCCTCATGGAAATATTTTCACAGATGCGTCATGAGCAGGCTTGAAGAGTCTCAACTCGCTGAAAAGCCGGCCGTCGTGGATATTTTTTTTAATATAGGCGGCAAATGCCGCCTGTGATGAAAATTGTGTATTCTCAAGCAGCGGCGATTCACGGTTGATCATCCAGGTCTGGAGGCTGCCGTCGGGAGAGAAGGCGTATTTAAAAAATACAAAGGTTCTGTCTGAGGGCTTTTCAGATTCAATGCCCTGCATGTTCAGAACAGGCACCGAGTCTATCATGGTGGTGTATGCGCGGGCGATCGTGGCAGTATCATTATCATTGCCGAAAACAACGGTATAGTCGGTTTTATTGAACTTGAATAGTGCGACCCGATGAGGCTTATCCCCGGCAGGCGGATTTTCTTCGATCCAGGTTTTCAGCAGCCGGGTATCGATGAGGGCAATACTGGAAGTTGACAGCGGATACTTCGACTCATAGCAGCCGCTAAACAGCAGGCAGATGATGGCCATACTTAATAGGTTTATGCGATACGCCATGATTCTCCCTGAACATAGAAGCAGGTTATTCTTTGCCGGCATTGACTATCTATAGCAAAAACCCGCGGCTTCGCAAAGGTATCTTTCCACGGCTTACTGCCGCACCTGCCCGTCACCGTAAACGATAAACTTGGTTGTGGTGAGCTCCTCAAGGCCCATGGGCCCGAAGGAATGCAGCTTGCAGGTGCTGATGCCGATTTCGGCCCCGAGCCCGAGCTGCCCGCCGTCATTGAAACGGGTCGAGGCATTCACCAGCACGACCGATGAATCGGCCTCGGCAAGGAAGCGCCGGGCATTGTCGTAATCCTGCGTCACAATAGCCTCGGTGTGCTTTGAGCCGTACCGGGCGATATGATCCAGCGCCTCGTCCATATCTTCTACGACTTTTACGGCCAGCACGAGATCAAGATATTCCTCATACCAGTCCTGCTCGGTTGCCTCGGCTACAGACGCGTCAAGAGCCCGTGTTTGGCCGCAGCCCTTGAGGCTGACCTGCGCTTTTCTGAAGCTTTCCATGAGCCCGGCCATATGCTTATCTGCAAACTTCTTATGCACCAGCAGAGTTTCCATGGCATTGCACACGCCGGGCCGCTGCACTTTGGCATTCAGGGCGATCTTTTCAGCCATGGCGTAGTCGGCGCTCGCATCTATATAGACATGGCAGACGCCCTTATAATGGGCGATCACCGGAATCTTGGAGTTTTCATAAACGGTCTTAATGAGCGATTCACCGCCCCGGGGGATGATGACATCGATATAGTCATTAAGCTTGAGCATTTCCATAACAGCGGCGCGGTCGGTCATGGGTATGACCTGCACAGCGGCTGCCGGTATGTTTTCAGTTTCAAGGGCCTGCTGCATAATAGCGGCAAGGGCGAGATTTGAATTGATGGCTTCTTTGCCGCCGCGCAAAAGCACGGCATTGCCGGACTTGAGACACAGGCTTCCGGCATCGATCGTGACATTCGGGCGCGACTCATAGATCATGCCGATAACCCCGAGCGGTATGCGCATTTTGCCGACCTGCAGGCCGTTCGGCCGCTTCCACATGCGCGTGACCTCGCCCACGGGATCCGGCAGCCGCGCCACCTCTTCAAGCCCCGCAGCCATGCTCTCGATCACCTTATCGCTTAAGGTCAGCCGGTCGATAAATGCTGCAGACAGGCCCTGCTCCGCCGCTGCCTTCAGGTCTTTCTCATTCTCAGCCTGCACACGCGCTATATTCTCCCGCAACATTTTCGCCATGCTGTACAGCACGCGGTTCTTGCGCTCGGAGTCGACTTTTGCCATGGCCCGGGATGCCTCACGGGCTTTCACAGCCAGTTGCGTAATCTGTTGAGCTATATCCATAGTGTTAATTCCAAAAAACAATTCTATAATTGAGAAATTCAGGCATTATGAACGGAACCAATCCAACTAATAAAACCAACCAAACAATTTTTTAATTATCCCAGAATCACCATATCATCCCGATGGATGATTTCCGGCTCGGCAAAATGCCCGAGAACCTCCTCGATCTGATCGGTTTTAAGACCCTTGATTTTATCAATATCGCCGGAGCCGTATTTGACAAGGCCGCGGGCGAATTCCACGCCATCCTTGTCGCAGCAGCTTATCGCCTCATCAGGGCCGAAGTCGCCTTTGACGCTCACGATGCCCGATGGCAGCAGGCTTCTGCCCTTGTCCATCATGGCTGTTTTTGCGCCGTCATCGACGCAAATGATGCCATGAGGCTTCAGGGTGAAAGCTATCCAGTGCTTGCGGCTGGTGATTTTATTTTTTTCGGGAAGAATAAGAGTGCCCACCTGTTTGGCGGCGAATATATCCTGCAGCGTGCCTGCCCGCTTGCCATTTGCAATGATGGTAGGAACGCCAAAAAGCGCAGCGGTCTTAGCGGCCTTAATTTTGGTGGCCATGCCGCCGCGGGATATTTTGCTCTTTGAGCCGAACACCAGCTCCTCGATGCTTTCATCAACGGTCTTTATAAGCGGCAGCAGCTTCGCATCGGCATTGGTGCGCGGATCGCAGTCGTATACGCCGTCGATATCGGTAAGTATGATCAGAAGATCGGCCTGAGCGAGATTGGTCACCAGAGAGGAAAGATAGTCATTGTCGCCGAACTTGATCTCGTCTACTGTGACCGTATCGTTTTCATTGATGATCGGTACGGCGCCGAATTCAAGAACGCTTGAAAGGGTATGCCGCGCGTTCAGAAAGCGCTTGCGGTCGCGCACATCGCCGTGGGTGAGAAGAATCTGCGCCGCATGCATGCCGTGGCGAGAGAGCATCTTCTCCCAGTAGGCCATAAGGCTTATCTGCCCCACAGCTGCGGCCGCCTGTTCCTGCTGCAGCACCCGCGGCCGCTCCTTCAGGCCGAGCCTGCCCATGCCCGATGCCACTGCGCCCGAGGACACTACCACAAACTCGATCCCCGTGGCGCGCAGTGCCGCTATCGAGTCCGTGACATCGGTAAAAACCTTGCGGTCAAGGCTCCATGAGGCCGTGGTGAGCACATAGCTGCCGAGCTTCACCACCACCCGCCGGACCTTGCCGACAATGTCTTTTCTGATCGCGTCCGCCGACACGGTCTGCCTTCACTTATGCAGCGTTAACAGCGTCAGGGAGAACAGGGACAAGAGGAAGAATGCAAATTTTCTTGCGGTCTTTGCCGTAGCGCTGAAACTGCACCACGCCGTCGATCAGGGCAAACAGGGTAAAGTCCTTGCCCATGCCCACGTTCTTGCCGGGATGCACTGTGGTGCCGATCTGGCGGATAAGGATATTGCCGGCCTTGACAACCTGGCCGCCATAGCGCTTAACGCCCAGCCGCTGGCCCGCGCTGTCGCGTCCGTTGCGTGAACTGCCGCCCGCTTTTTTATGTGCCATACTGTGTTCCTCCTTAATTTGACGGTTTATATTCTTTAAAGTATTTAAAAAAGTCGCTGTTCGTGCTCAGTATCGCATTGGTATCAGCGTTGAGCGCATTTTTATAAATATCCAGCGTCATGACAAACGAATAAAACTCGGGGTCGCGACCGAAGGCCTCGGCGCAGATACGCGTGGCCTCGCCGTCGGCCTTGCCCTTAATCTCTTCAACTTTACGGTACGCCTCGGACTGAATACGCCGGAGCTCCTTCTCCTGATCACCCTGTATCTTCTTGCTCTCACCCTTGCCCTCAGAGCGAAACTTTTCCGATATCTGATTCCGCTCGGCAATCATGCGCTCATAAACCTTCCGGAGCACTTCCTCAACATAGTTGATGCGCTTGATACGAAAGTCAACAAGCTCTATGCCGAACTGCACGAGCTTGGGTGATGCCTGCTCAAGTATGAGGCGCGCCATTTCTTCGCGGCCCACCTGTATCTGCAGCTGCTCGGCGGTTTTGTCGGGCAGACCCACGGTAACGATGTTTTCAGCCTTCATCAGCCGGTTTGAACTCCGCACGATCTCGATCAGATGATGCGAGGTGACGAAATTATAGGTCGCCGAGTCAAGAATGTCATCAAGCTTTTTCTGCGCCGCCCGTTCATTGTTCACGGCCTTGTAGAAAGCCAGCGGGTCTTTTATGCGCCAACGGGCAAATGCAGAAACCCAGATAAAAGTTTTATCCTGCGTGGGTATCTGGCCCGGATCGCTGTCCCACTCAAGCAGATTCTTGGGAAAGCTGTTGACCGTTTGAATAAACGGAACCTTGAAATGCAGCCCCGCCTCGGTGATGGCATCGCCCACGGGCTTGCCGAATTGCGTTATAATAACCTGCTCGGTTTCGTCAACCGTGTAGAAAGGCTGCCCGAAGATAAAAAAGCCGAGCACAAGTGCTACGATAATTCCCGCCGAACGCTTCATCATGGCTTCTTCTCCCCGGCTTTTTCATTCAGATTCAAAAATGGCAGAAGGCTTTTCTGTTCGGGATCGATAATATATTTGCTCCCGAGCCGGGGCAACACTACGCCCATGGCCTCAAGATAAAGCCTGCGGCGTGTCACGTCTTTTGCCTTGATATACTCATTGAGCAGAAAGGAAAACCTGTTGGCATCGCCTGTGGCGCGGTTGATACGCTCAAGGGCATAGCCCTCGGCATCCTTGATGGCGCGCTCGGCCTCGCCGCTTGACTCGGGGATGATCTTATTGTAGGCCTCACGGGCCTGGTAGATCATTTTCTCCTTTTCCTGCACGGACTGGTTGACCTCGTTAAACGATGGCTGCACAGTTTCGGGTACGGTTGTATTTTTCAACTCCAGGTTCACCACCTGAACGCCTGTATCGGCTTTATCAAGAGATTGCTGCAGCAGCCGCTTTGCCTCGTTTGCTATTTCGAGCCGCTCGGTGATCACCTCGTTAATGCTGCGGTCCCCGACAATCTGCCGCATAACCGCCTCGGAAAAGTCGCGCAGCATGAGCTGCCGGTTGCGCACCTTAAAAACATACTTATAGGGGTCGCTGATGCGATACTGCACGATCCATGGAACCAGGGCACAGTTAAGGTCGCCCGTGAGCATGAGCGCCTCGTCGATAAACTGCTTTTCCGGGGCATACTGGGTGCGCACACCCGGGTTCACGGTGCGCATGCCGAACTCTTCCGTGGCAATATACTGGTCGGGCACGCGGATGACGCTCTCAATGCCCGCGGGCATTTTGAAGTTCAGGCCTGGAGTTGCAAGGCGCACGAACTTCCCGAAGCGCTGCACGACTCCCACCTCACCGGCCTGTATGCTGTAGCAGCAGGTAAGGGCGATAAAAGCAACCAGAATCAGGCCGCCGATAATGCCTGCCCCCGGCAGCCCTTCGCGGAGCTTCTTTAAAAACTCGGCGATATCGGGCGGCTGTTGGCCCTGCCATGGCCCTTTTCTCAGATTGTCATCGTTCATAATGGCTCCAACGCATGGGAAAAAGCGTGTGCCTGCACTGGTTGCAGACCGTACAACACACCCCGCCACACAGGCAGGGCCTTCTCAAGAAGCTATCAAATGAAAGCAGAAAGCCCCCGGTAAAAAGGAGGCTTTTGCTGCTTTCCACAAAAAACTAAAACTTTAATTAGTTACCACGCCGCACTTGGACCTGACAACTGCATAATGCGCACGCACCTGCGCCTGAATCTGATCGATCACATCATCGGAAAGATGGCGGAACCGGCGCTGCAGCTTCATATAATCGCGAATAGGCTTGAGATCCTTGATGTGCTTCGTGAGCGCATACGTGCCATGCACGCACTCGCCCAGAGGGAAAACGCCCGTATCAACAGCCAGCCGGCACAGCTCTATGGCCACATCAGAGTCCGTTCCCCAGCCTGTGGGGCAGGGGCTGAACACATGAATATATGCCGGGCCCTTGATCTCCTTAGCCTTTTTGATTTTCTTGGCAAGGTCCGTCGGATGGGCCGGCGTACAAGTGGCGATATAGGGTATATGATGGGCAAGGGCTATGAGGGGCATATCCTTTTTCTGCGTCGTCTGGCCGATGCTGTTTTTGCCTACAGGCGATGTCGTAGTAGATGCGCCGTAGGGCGTGGCCGAGGAGCGCTGAATGCCCGTGTTCATGTAGCCTTCATTGTCAAAGCAGACATAGATAAAATTGTGCCCGCGCTCAAGGGCTCCCGAAAGCGACTGCAGGCCGATGTCGAACGTAGAGCCGTCGCCGCCCATGGCAACAACAGTCACGTCCTGAGAAGGGCCTCTGCCCTTGCGCCTCATGGCATCCAGGCCCGACTCAACACCCGACGCCACCGCAGCGGTGTTTTCAAACAGCGCGTGAATCCAGGGCACGTTCCAGTTGGTTGTTGGAAACGGCGATGAAATAATTTCCATGCAGCCCGTGGCGTTAGCGATGATAATGTCTTTGCCCAGGGCTTTGCAGACCTGGCGCATGGCAAGCACTTCGCCGCAGCCGATGCAGGCGCGATGGCCGGGCATAAAAAGCTCACCGGCGTCTTTAAGTTTTTGAAGTGTATTTAAAGTGCTCATTCTCTCACCCCAATCGTTTCATATTGAATGTCAAGGTTCTTGTCGAATATTTCCTGAGCGCGCTTAAAGAGAGCCTCAAACTGCTTCGGGCTCATATCTCTGCCGCCCAAACCGCCGATAAAATCCATAATGCGCGGGGCATCCTTTATACCGTACAGCGCCGATTTTACCTCGGCGCAGACAGGGCCTACCGTGCCGCCATAGGTCATGGAGCGCTCAAAAACAACAACGTTTTTAGCTGACTTTACTGCCTGGCGGAATGCCTGCAGCGGAAAAGGCCGCCACAGGCGAATCCTGACCAGGCCGACCTTTTTGCCTTCTGAGCGCAGCTTGTCGACTGCTACCCCTGCCATCTGGTTGAAGCTGCCGATAGAAACCAAAATGGTTTCGGCATCTTCAGTCTTATGTGTCTCAATGGGCTTGTACTGCCGGCCGAACCGCTTGGCGAATTCGTTCCACACATTCTCGATGGTGCCGTGGGTGCTGTTGACAGCAACGTCCTGGGCCTTGCGGCACTCGGAATAGACGGCCGGCGGCGCAAAAGCGCCCATGGTTATGGGCTTGTTGGGGTCAAGCGGATAGGGATAGTCGATGGGGGGTAAAAAATCTCCAAGCTCTTCTTTGTCAGGCAGTAAATAGGGTTCAACCACATGGGAGACATGGAAGCCGTCCATGTGCACCATGACCGGGAAGAGCACATCGTGATGCTCCGCAATTTTGAACGCACACAGGGTCAGGTCAAACACCTCCTGTGCGTTTTCTCCGAAATACTGAATCCAGCCGCATTCGCGGGTGGCCATGGCGTCTGAATGGTCGCCCCAGACATTCAGGGGTCCCGACAGCGCACGGTCGGCAACCGCCATAACGATCGGCAGCCGCATGGATGAGGCAAGGTAGAGAACTTCATGCATCAGCTCAAGGCCCTGGCCCGCCGTGGAGGTAAATGTGCGTGCGCCAACGGCCGCAGAGCCCAGACAGGCGCTCATGGCCGAATGTTCAGATTCGACATAGATAAAGTTTGCTTTAAGTTCACCATCGGCCACCATTTCAGAGAGGCGCTCGACGATATGTGTCTGCGGGGTAATGGGATAGGCTGCCACAACATCCGTATCGGCAAGACGGACAGCCTCGGCAACTGCAAACGATCCTTCTGCTCCGACTCGTTTTGCCATTAATGTTCCTCCTTCACGATTGTTATTGCATCCTTGGGGCATTCATACGCGCAGATGCCGCAGCCCTTGCAGTAAAACAAATCCGCCACATAATAGCCTTCGTCGTCTTTGACGATGCAGGGCTCGGGGCAGAAGCGGTAGCAAATGCCGCATTTCACGCATTTAGCCTTGTCCAGCACTGGCATCTGCGAGCGCCAGTCGCCGGTCTGATATTCGGATGCATTGCCGGGCTCATGCACGATGGACCCAACGGGGATCTCTTTCCAGGTCAGTTCAAAATCTTTTTTTGCCATATCAGCGTCCCTCCATTACAGTCTCGCCAAAAGCCATCTGGCATGACTTGTAATTCTTTTCCCCCAGTTTGCCGAACCGATGCCCGAATGCTTCCTGAAGCGATTCGATAGCAATGACACTGGTCACCTTGATCAGGGCGCCCATCATGGTGGTATTGGCAATGGGGCGGCCAAGATTTTCGGTTGCGATTCTGGTGGCATTAACTGTTGCGACTTTTGCCGTAATGCCGTACTCTTTCTTGATTTCAGCAATTGATTTGCTGGTGTTCAAGATGACAATCCCGCCCTTTTTCAAGCCTTCGGTCACATTGACAACCCGAATCAGCGTGGGATCAAGCACCAGCACCACATCAGGTTCGTCAATTTCATTGCGCAGCAGAATCGGGCCATCATCCACCCGAATAAATGCACGCACTGGCGCCCCGCGGCGCTCGGGACCGAAGCTGGGAAAAGCCTGGGCGTATTTGCCTTCATTGATTGCGGCCTCCGCAACCAACTCGGCCGACGTCACAGCGCCCTGACCGCCTCTTCCATGTAAGCGAACTTCAAGCATACCGTGTCCTCCTGTATATATTCAAAAACCCACTCATTTTCTAATTAAAGGGAGTATTTATAGCACACGTAGCATTCCCCTGTCAATACATATAAGTATTTATAGTTCCTATATAAATTATTGGATTCCCGAGCTTTCCAGCCGCGAAAGACGGGCCGTATTTTGCATCCGGACACACCGGAAAGGATTCTTCATTACATAAATCAAAAAAACGGTGGGCTCTAAAGCCGTACGTCTTTATTAAGCGGGTCATTTCGAAGGAGCGCTTAGAGACAATTTATTGCAGCGCGGCAGATCGAAATGATACGTTGAGTACGCAGGGACTTGACATGCATACATCAGGTTTTTTTCATCCTGCGCCTTGCAGTGCTCTCGTCTGCGAGAAATATGTTTGAAAAAAGGGGAATACTTTGTATATAAAGTAAGTATTGGTATAATATGGAAAAAAAGGCTGCCATGAGGGATGATGAGCATATTCCGGCGGCAGAAAATTGTACTGCACACGGTCCCCGGCGGCAACGGAATGGTTTTCGTTGCACCGCAACCCACAAACTGAAAAAGGTGTATCATGGGTATTAAACATTTTCATTTTGAGTCGCTGACACCGGCCATTGCCCGGCTTAAATCCATGAAACTCAAAGTGGCCCTGCTGCATTCCGGAGGCCCGGCACCCGGAGGCAACCGAGTGCTGTCAGGCGGCGCCAAGCAGTTTCTCGACCGGGGCATAGAGGTGATCGGATTTAATAACGGCTATGAGTATCTGCAGGATCTCCCGCCGCAGGACTTACAGCCGGGCAAGCATTTCATATATATCGATAAGACTGTTGCATCTGAGGCCATCGAAGCCAACTGCTTCATCCTGCGCACATCGCGGGCCAATCCCGGCAGGGAAATCAAAAGCCCCCTGGATCTTGATAACCCGAAAAAGATCGAGGCCCTCAGCCGCATCATCGACACATTCAAATATCTGAAGGTCGGCGCGCTTATTTCCATCGGCGGTGACGATACGCTCAAAACAGCCAATTTTATCCATGAGCTGACCCGCAGACGCCTTGCAGAGGACGGAAATTTCCCCTTTCAGGGTGTGGTGCATGTCCCTAAGACAATCGATAATGACTACTACGGCATCCCCTGGACATTTGGCTACTTCACCGCTGCCGAGGCTGCGGGCCGTATCGTCCGGGGCCTGTATGATGACGCCAAGGCAACCAACTGCTATCATGTGGTTGA
The DNA here is from genome assembly GCA_903911225.1 of uncultured delta proteobacterium. Lineage (GTDB taxonomy): Bacteria > Desulfobacterota > WTBG01 > CAIYCZ01 > CAIRTM01 > CAIWCT01. The sequence goes on along the minus strand of CAIWCT010000422.1, from coordinate 5,140 downwards.
ACTGATGGGCCGCAAGGCAGGCTGGTACACCGCAGCCGCCAGCATTTACGGCCGCGGCACCAAGGCCATCATTCCCGAGGACTATGAAAATAAGCCATTCAGCCTTGATGAGCTTGCCCAGGACCTGGTCGATATAGTCATCAGGCGCGAACAGCGCGGTCGCGGGTACGGCGTCTTCTGCATTGCCGAGGGAATAGCCGATATGCTGACCGATGATGCAAAGGCCATAATGGAGAAGGACCGCTTCGGCAATCTGCGCCTTGCCGAGGCAAAAATCGGCGAGCACCTGGCAAAAGAGCTTGCGCATATCTACAGGGAAAAGACCGGCGACAAGAAGAGCTTCAAGTCCCAGATAACCGGGTATGAAACGCGGCAGCTTCCGCCGTCGCTCTATGATTCCCTTCTGACATCGCAGCTCGGTGTGGGGGCCTATCGGCTGATTGAACAGAGCAGGCTGGGTGAAATGGTTACGGTGCGGGATAATCTCGAAATCGATGGCATTGCCTTCAGCTCACTCATCAATTCGGAGACGCTGAAAGTGAAAAATCGCAGCATCGACCCGCGAGGTGATTTCTATAACCTGCTGCGGTCTCTTGAAGAGAATTTTCCACAATAGCACTTTTGTATTTGCCGCAGGAAAAAATCAATGGTATATAAGAAAATATTTTTATTTTAGAAAGGAGATATACGTATGGCAGCAAAAACTGATACTGCAAAATGCACGGGCTGTGGAAACTGCGTTGAAGTATGCCCTGTTGAGGCAATCGTGCTGAAAGACGATAAGGCCGCTATCGATGCTGACACCTGCGTCGATTGTGGTACCTGCGTTGACGAGTGCCCGGTCGAAGCTATTTCTATGGACTGAGTGCTGCAGGAACTGGTTGACCATCATGCAGGGGATTTGTACGCAAGGCGTATAAATCCCCTGCTGTTTTTTTCATAGCGACAGCTTACAGGAAGCATGTCTAACAAAAATGCTGATTTTTCGACTTGAACAGGGAGGTTACGTATGCCCATCTATGAATACCGTTGTAAAAAATGCGGGGCCGTGAGTGAATTTCTGGTCTATGGCAGTCAGGAGGAGGCCCTTGTGTGCACCTCCTGCGGCGACGCCGGACTTGAAAAAATGCTGTCGGCGCCCAATGTCCACACCACTGCGGCCAGCAGCGCCTGCCAGTCCCTTGGCTGCCAGACAGGGCCGCAGTGCGGCTCATCGCCCTGCGCTTCCGGCGGGTGCTGCCCCAAAGCCTTTTAATATTGATGCCGCCGGGTTTGCCCATATTGCCTTCATAGATGGCGGTATGGCCTTTTGAAACGGTTGCTGAATAAAAACACCTGTGGGGGCGGTGTTGCACACTGACAGAGCCTGCAACTGCGGTGTATGTTTGGATCATTTTTATACTCTAATCGAAGCAGGCCAGGAGAGGTTTGCCAATTCGCAGCTAATGATTTTTCCCGCAAAAATCCGCATCAAATTCCAGGGGGTTATGCACCCCATCCCATTGCTGGGGCGGCGGGGAGACGCCATCCCAATCGTCTGAGATTTTAAAGAGTGTCAGCACATAGGAAATATCCGGCGCATCTTTGCCGAAATATGCGTCCTTGAGAAACCGGTAGCAATGCGTAACGGCAGTGCAATTGTCATGCTGAAACTCAATATACTGAAAGTGGTACATGTCTTGTGCCGCGCCATAATCAAATCCGAAACTCATACCCTGTCGCGGTTTATCCCAAAAGCCGGAAAGTCCGAGGGGAAAAGGAAATCCTCTATCCCATTTCCACCAGTCATCATCCTCATAGCGCAGATAAAAGTCCATGTTGTGATAGCCATAGTAATAATCAAAATCATATTCAACGACCTTCCAGATCGTATTGTTTATAGTTGCATGCGGAACATTGAAGGAGGGTTGTTCAGCCTGTACCGGCCCGGTCACTATAAATAGCAATAAAAGCATTTTTATAAAAGTTTTCATGCCCCCCTTACAATGATGGTTTCTTTGCAAGTAAAAAAAATTCATGGATTTTATGTGCCGGTCAACAGTCCTTCGATAACCTTGAACCTGCCTGACCGGATTATTTATACTATCAGGTTCTTGCGTTATGATTTTTTTTACGATAGCATATTATACCCTAAAACCAGAAGACATTAACAATCGGAGAACACCATGGCAATTTCTAAAAAAGTACAAAATTTCATGGAGAACGCGTCCTGGATACGCAAGATGTTCGAGCAGGGCGCAATTCTTAAAAAACAGTATGGCGACGATAAAGTCTATGACTTCAGCCTCGGCAATCCCAATATCGAACCGCCGGAAAAGTTTTTTGACCTGCTGAAGGATGCGATACATAACCGCGCACCCCTGCAGCATGGCTACATGTCCAACGCCGGGTATATGGAGACGCGGCAGGCCGTCGCCGAATACATGTCCGAAGAGCACAGCATTGAAATATTCGGCGACCATATCGTCATGACCTGCGGCGCAGGCGGCGCGCTTAATGTTGTGCTCAAAACCATCCTCGATCCGGGCGATGAAGTAATTGTGCCGATTCCGTATTTCGTGGAGTATAATTTCTATATCGACAATGCCGGCGGCGTTTCGAAACTGGTAAAAACAACAGAAGATTTCAACCTTGATGTAGCAGCCATTGAAGCTGCAATTACCGAGCGCACCAAGGCCGTTCTCATAAATTCGCCCAACAACCCGACGGGTCGTGTCTATGATGCCAAAACCATCAAGGCTCTGGGAGGCATGCTTGACCGGACATGCAAAAAACTGGGGTGCGAAATATATCTTATTTCCGATGAACCGTATTCAAAAATCATCTACGACGGCGTGAAGGTCCCGAGCATTCTGCAGGCCTACAGGCACAGCCTTATCGTCACGTCATATTCAAAGGATCTGTCTCTGCCCGGCGAGCGGCTTGGGTATATCGCTGTAAACCCGGCTCTTGAGCCCCTTGACAAGATGATGGGCGGCCTTATTTTCTGCAACCGCACGCTCGGTTTCGTGAATGCGCCGGCCACCATGCAGCGCGTCGTGCGGCACCTGCAGGGCCTGTCTGTCGACATTACCTTTTACAAGCGCAAACGCGACCGGCTCTGCGACCTGCTGGGAGGCATGGGCTATCAGTTCCACAAGCCCGAAGGCGCATTCTATCTGTTCCCCAAGGCGCCGATTGATGATGTGCAGTTTGTGATGGAATTGCAGCAGGAGCGCATTCTGGTCGTGCCCGGCAGCGGCTTCGGCTGTCCGGGCTATTTCCGCATTGCCTACTGCGTTGACGACCGCATGATCGAGGGCGCTGCCGAAGGCTTTGCCAAGGTTGCAAAAAAGCACCTTAAGTAAGCTTGTTTTTTGTAACTATTCAGGTAACAACGTTCAAGAAAGCTGAACATCTACTATCCAACGCAAAACTGCCAATGACTAAGGATACTAAAATATATGGTAGGTGCAGGCCCCTGCGCCTTTTTAGGGTTTTGTTTTTTCTTTTTCCCTCCCCTGGTGGGAGGGATACAGGCAGGGGGTTTAAATCCTAAATTTTGTCCGTCGCCGGAAAAGTAGCTATAGGGCACATTGACAGGGAGTAAAACATATTTTAGGCCCCCTCCCTCAGTCCCTCCCACAAGGGGAGGGAAGAACGATTACCCAACAAAGGTCGGGGGGGGCTTAATAGTTACGTTTTTTGTTTGTTTCACGCGGTGCGGACCTTTAACTTTGAACGGCGCATGTTTTTCTGCTGGTATTTTATATGTCTTCGAAAAGTGACGATCAAACACTGCTTCAAGAGCTTGAGCGGCTGCAGCAGTCATCCAACCTTATTGCAGGGCTTATAGACGACCCGGGCCGTGGTGTAGCCATCCTTACCCCCGACCTGCGTCTCGTCTGTGCAAATGCAACGCTGAAGGAATGGTTCACCCTGTCGGCATCCTCTGCCAGTCTCCCTTTGTGCCACGGCGTGCTGCATGCCGGCTCCGATACGCCCTGCCCCAACTGCCCTGCGCTGCACTGCATGGAGACTGGTAAAAAACATACAGCTATGCTTGACCTCATAAGCGCCGGCGGCAAGAATCATTACCGTGTCTCGTGCACGCCCCTGTACGGCGCTGACCGCACGCTCATGGGCGTGCTGGAAACAGTTGAAGACACGGGTATAATTGCCATGGCTGAAGCGGCCTTGAAGCAATATACGGCAAGGCTCGAAGAGGAGGTGCATGAGCGCACATCGGAACTGACTGCTTCACAGCAAAGCCTGCACCAGAAAATAGCCGAGCTTGATGCAGCCAATCGTGAGCTCAAAGCCAATCGCGACCGGCTCATTCGCTCGGAAAAACTTGCCGCCGTGGGCGAAATGTCAGCCACTGTGGCTCATGGCCTGCGCAATCCGCTGGTTTCAATAGGCGGTTTTGCCCGCAGGCTTCAAAAAAAGGAGCATGCAGATGAGCTCAGTGCAAAGTACCTTCAGATCATCATTGAGGAAACAGACCGCCTGGAAGTGATTCTGGCCGAACTGCTGGATTTTGTGCGGCCCAGAAAACTTGTCCTTAGAAGCGTATTTTTGGGCAGCGTCATCGACGACGCGCTGAAGGGGTTTTCAGCAGAGTTCGTCAGCCACGGGATTCAAATCGAAACCAGCTTTCATCCAGGCGTCCCGGTTATAGAAATCGATGTCGACCAGTTCTGCCGGGTATTGCAGAACCTTTTTCATAACTCAATCGATGCCATGCAAAAAGGAGGGGTGCTGCATATCTCAACTGCTCTTGAAGACGGGCAGGCCAAAATTTCCATAGCGGACACGGGCCAGGGCATTGACGACGGGGATGTGGAGAAGGTGTTTCACCCTTTCTACACCAGCAAACCAAGCAGCACGGGCCTGGGGCTTGCCATATGCAATCAGATCATAGCGATTCACGGGGGCCATATAAAACTACAGCGCAGCCTTCCCTGCGGCATGGTATTTGACATTTACCTGCCCCTTACCAAGCCGGAAATTGCTTAGAGCCTTTTTTACTATAGACAGTTTATCTATTCTGTCATCTCGACCGCAGGGAGAGATCCTAACACCTTGGTTGTCCCTCAGCCTAAGATCTCTCCCTGCGGTCGAGATGACAATGTGGCTACAGCTTTTTGAAAAATGCTCT
>CAIWCT010000421.1 GCA_903911225.1 uncultured delta proteobacterium | reverse complement strand
CGCAGGGTTTCTGCGCTTTATTGAAAAGACGGAGCCGGCCCTGGTGGTGCTTGATCTGATGCTGCCCGATATCGACGGGCTTGAAATCTGCAAAACCCTGCGCCGCCATGAAAGACTTGCCGCGGTGCCCATCATCATGGTGACGGCCAAAGGCGAGGAGATGGACAAGGTGCTGGGACTTGAGCTTGGAGCCGACGACTATATGGCCAAGCCGTTTTCGCCAAAGGAACTGGTGGCGCGGGTTAAGGCGCTGCGGCGGCGGCATGGGCTGCTCGCGCAGGAGCCGCGAAAAATAGAAATCGGCGGTATTTTGACCCTTGATCTTACAAAATACGAGGTGACGCTGAGCGGCAGCAGGATAGAGCTGACCTCAACTGAGTTTAAGATACTGGAGCTGCTGTCATCAAAAAAGGGCTGGGTTTTTTCGCGGGATAAAATTCTCAATTATCTCTGGGGGGATGAAAAAGCCGTTGTCGACCGAACGGTTGATGTCCACATACGGCATCTACGCGAAAAACTCGGGGATGCCGCGCAGTTTATAAAAAATATACGCGGTGTGGGGTATAAGCTGGAAGAATGAAACGATCTGTTTTTATTAAAATATTTGCCGGGTATTTTCTCCTGACCTGCGGGCTTGCGGGCGCAATATTCTTTTTTTCCTACCGCATTTCCCGCACCTACTATGAAAAAACCCTCGCCGACGATCTGGAAAAGCTGTGCAGCGTGCTGCTGGTGACGGCGACGCCTCTGGTGGAGCAGCAGCGCTTCAGCGAGCTTGACGCAGCGGTGAAAAGGATCGGCCCCTCGATCGGCACGCGAATCACCATCATCGGCCCCAAGGGCGAAGTTCTGGCGGATTCCGAAAAGAATCCCGCTACAATGGAGAACCACCTGTCGCGGCCCGAAATGATTATGGCCCTGCATGGAGGCCTTGGCTCGTCAATGCGCTACAGCACCACGGTGCAGGAAAACATGCTCTATGTGGCCGTACCCATACGCAAAGATGGCGCCATTGCGGGCGTCCTGCGAACCAGCCTTTTTATGCACACAATTAACCGCATGCTCGAAGATTTTACGGACGCCATAGCCTCGACAGCCCTTGCCATCATGGTGCTCGGGCTGCTCGTGTCGCTTGTCCTGTCGCGCCGTCTCACCCGGCCCATCCGCAAACTCAGCAGGGCTTCAAAGCTCATTGCCGCAGGCGATTTCAATGTGCGCGTGTTTCTCGACAACAATGACGAGCTCAGGGAATTCGCCGACAGCTTCAACACCATGACCGGGAAAATCCGGGGGCTTTTCGACGAAGTATCCATGCAGAAGCAGGAGCTTGACAATATCATTGCATCCATGAACGAAGCCCTGCTGGTGCTGGATCAGGACAGCAGAATCACGCTGGCAAATGATGCCTTCAGGCGCATGGCCCCTGATCAGCCCCTTGAGGGGCGGTTTTTCTGGGAGATCATCCGCGTGCCAGAACTCGGAGACATCGTTAAGAAGGTACGCGCCGGGCATGGCCGGCATATCGCGGAGGTGCCCATTGAAGGCAGCACCTTCCTGTGCAGCGCCTCATTCATTGATCGGAAGCAGGAAACGCTGCTGGTGCTTCTGGACATTTCAGACATCAAAAACATGGAGCGCATGAAAAAGGATTTCGTCGTGAATGTTTCCCACGAGCTGCGCACTCCCCTGACGGCCATCAAGGGATTTGTTGAAACCATGCTCGACGACTCTGACGGGCCTTCCAGCCGCCACTATCTTGAAATTATCAAGCGCCATACCGACCGGCTTATAAATATCACCAAAGACCTTATGGCCCTTGCCCGGCTTGAGCGCGAAGACGAGCTTGAAACCGAGCCACTTGACCTGAAGGCCCTCATCGATCAGGTTCTTGTCCTCTATGAAGCCCGCCTCCAGGAGAAACAGCTCGCCCTGCAGCTGGACATCGACAGCGGCCTTTCGAACATGCGTGCCGACCCGTTCAAAATCGAGCAGCTTTTTATCAACCTGCTTGACAATGCCATCACCTATACCGAGCAGGGCGGCATCACCATCACGGCCCGCCGCGAGCAGGGCCAGGCCCTCATCACCATCGCCGATACGGGCATGGGCATTGCCGCAGAGCAGCTCCCGCGCATTTTTGAGCGATTCTATGTGACGGATAAATCCCGCTCACGCAAGTTCGGCGGCACGGGCCTGGGCCTCGCCATCGTCAAGCATATCGTGCTGCTGCACCAGGGCGCCATCGATGTGGAAAGCACGCCGGGCAGGGGCACAAAATTCATAATTCGCCTGCCCCAGTAAGTGACACCCCCAGCCTGATGTCTTAGCTATTGACAATGCCTTCTATCACTATCGTACTCCGTCCATCCTGTTGGTTAGGCTCGTATGAATTTGCGAATATATCGTGTTACATAACCCTCGTTAAGATGTGCATCTGCAAGTCCTGCATTGATCCGGTGTATATATTCTTTCTTTGGCGTGCCTTCCGCCGTAATCGGATCGACATATACCAGCGCGAATTTCTTCTTGCCGCAGCAATGTACCGCAAGAGATTTCTTAACGTATAATCCGGTGGGCACACCTTCGAATCCGTCCAGTGCATCTTCGTCAGACTCGGAAATCTCAAACAGCACGCCCTGTACTTCATCTGCCGGAGAAAGTACAACGCTTGCATACCCACGGGTGGAAATGATCCAGCGATACCCGGCAAGACATGCAACTCCGATTTTTCTGCTTTGCGGGCAACGTTTCACCATCTGTGCGGTACACATATTCGATCCGTATGCGAAGTAAAGCTTCATCTTCTTTGCCAAAAATATATGTATTTCTTAACCCTTGCCCTGGGGTCGGCTGAATATAAAATGGTGCAAGGTTGCGTGTCAAGGCAAATGTCCGTGCGACTGCTACTATAGATATTGGGTGGTTTGGCGGTTTAGCTATATGCACAACATTCTAAGCTTCACGCCGCTATCACCAATGCGCTCAAGGCCAACAAGATATACCTTCTTAGCCACGATGACCTTTACGCTGGTCACGCCGCAGTCAAATAATCCGGCGCATCCCTTTCCGTTTATTTCCAATCCTCATAATCGGAACAGACCCTTTTCTTATTCCATGTAAAAAAACACAACGGCGTTTTTATAATTCATTTTAACGGAGGCTCTTCCTGAGATAATCAGCTCGATGCTGATGGATAAAATTTAACAAACATTAAACAACACGCTAATCAGGACTTAACAGAGGAAGGTTACTGTATCGACCGGATAATAATTATGCATGGTCGGCTTTGCATTGGTGCGCCGCAACGGGCGCATGCTAGAGCCGCACGGTGCAAACGGACAGGAGCATTGTTAGCATGCATACCACGGTCGACGAGAATCTCATTGATCCTAAAAAATTCATTACCCACCCGGTTTCAAATAAACTGTATACGCTTGTTTCCCAGCCGGTGGAGAAGCTGCTTTCCCTAAGTGCACTCAACAACGTATACCGGCAGGCTCGCTACAGGCAGCCTGGTGATTTTTTCAGCACCTGCCTGACCGCACTTGGCGTGCAGGTGTCATTCAACCCTGATGAGGCAGCGGCCATTCCCCGCAAGGGACCCATGATTGTCGTAGCCAATCACCCCTTCGGCGGCGTCGACGGCGTTATTCTCGGTGCACTGCTGACCGGAATCCGCAACGATGTTAAAATACTGGGCAACTATTTTCTTCAGCTCATTCCTGAACTGCACAAGATTATTATCCCTGTTGATCCGTTCGGCGGCTCAGGCTCGACGCGCAGGAACGTGCGCTCAATGAAGGAGGCGCTGCTCTGGCTGAAAAGCGGCGGTTCGCTTATCGCTTTTCCTTCGGGGGAGGTATCACATCTGTGTTTTGACCGGTGGGGGATTGCCGATCCGCCATGGAGCGAGCATGTGGCCTGGCTTGCGCGGCGCTCCGGGGCTGCTGTTGCGCCGGTTTTTTTTCAGGGCCGCAACAGCGCGATGTTTCAGATGGCAGGCATGCTGCACCCGCTGCTGCGCACCCTGTTGCTTCCCCACGAGGTAATTAATAAGAAATCTTGCACAATCCGGATGTATATCGGCAGCCCGATTCCGTTTCGCAGCCTTGACGAATTTCAAACCGACAGGGCCATGATCGACTATCTCAGGCTCAGAACCTATCTTATGAAAAACAGAGCAAAGCGGGCCCGGCTGTTTACCGGTGGCCCGTTAATGCTACCCACCATCCGGGGGCGGGCCAAGCCGCTGGCTTCAGCCATGCCGCCGCATGCGCTGCAAGAGGACATAGACCGTCTCCCCGAAGAGCAGCTCCTGTGCGGACAGGGCGATTTCTGCGTATATGTCGCCCGGGCCGGCCAGATACCCCGGATTCTTCAGGAGATCGGCAGGCTCCGTGAGCAATCTTTCCGCGAGATCGGCGAGGGTACGGGCAGGCTGTTCGATCTGGACCGGTTTGACGAACACTATTTGCATATTTTCATGTGGAGCCGCAAAGACTGCAAAATTGCAGGAGGATACCGGCTTGGCCCCACCGATATTATTCTTCCCCGGCATGGCGCAGGCGGGCTGTATGCAACAACCCTCTTCAAGTTTAAAAAGGAGTTCCTTGAAAACCTGGGGCCGGCCCTTGAACTGGGCCGCTCGTTTATCTCGCCGCAGTATCAGAAAAAACATAATTCGCTGTCGATCCTCTGGCGGGGCATCGGTGAATATGTGACGCGAAATCCGCAATATAAAATGCTTTTTGGCCCTGTCAGCATCAGCAATGACTATCACCACATTTCAAAAAATCTCATCATACAGTTTCTCCGCACATCGAAAAACGACAGCAGGCTCGCACAAAGTGTTAAGCCTCGCAATCCTGTTGTGAATAATTTTTTTACCGGCATCGATCCTCGCATTGTTGCGGACATCCCAACTCTGGAACATGTCAATGCGCTGGTTGCAGAGATAGAAAGCGACCGCAAGGGCATTCCGGTGCTGCTGCGTCACTATTTGAAGCTTAACGGCGTCATACTCAGCTTTAATGTCGACAGGAAATTTTCCAGCTCCATAGACAGCCTTCTGGTTGTCGATTTGCTGAAAAGCGAACAAAGGCTTCTCAAGCGCTTTATGGGGCCGGAGGGGCTGGAACATTTCATCGCGTATCATGACGGCAGCGCCGGTCAAACTCTGCACAGGGCAGCAGGATTTTAAGTGCCCGCCGGCTGTTGTACTGATAAAACTGACGGATATCAGTGACCAGGGGAACTGTAGCCGATCTGGCCGACTTGAAGATTTTTCGGGTCTTCATGCGTAAGCTCCACGACCGTCATGGGCACCCAGGGCGGACCCCGGCGCTCTTCAGATTTCAAAAGAATGCCATCCAAGGCCCTGTACCAGAAAAATGATTTCCAGGGCAGCACTGGATAATCGGGCAGCGTGCATTTGATTTTGACCGCAGTGAACCGGGTGCCGCACACCGCAAGTTCCTCTAATCCCTGCTTTTCCGCCCGAAGCTTAATGACCTTTTGTTCTTCGGGTCTGCTCATGTAAAAAACCTCTGCTTGGTTTGACGAAAGGATGAAGCCCCGCAGCAGCAGTTTAGACCCGTACCAGACTTCGTTTCCGATGGCGGCCTTGCTGCGGACGGGCCGGCCGTCGGCCGAGCCAGTGAACACAAGCGCGTCTGCTTCGCGCCGGACGGTTATGTTATCGCCGGTGTCAGCTCGAGTATAGTGCTCGGTTAAGGTATGATATGCCGCATCGCACAGTATCTCCTGCGCGATGTCATCCTGGGAAAGCTTGAGAGCATATCCCGAGCCGGTTTTCTCATAGGAGTAATTCTTCACGGAGCTATGGGTTCCCGTCGTTTCGCGGTACTTCAGGCGCCCTGCCGTAAACTGCCCTGTATCCGCGAGTATTGCGCGTGCCGCTGGAAACAGAAAACAAAGGAGCCAGAGCAGATGGATCTTATGCCGCATCAGCTTGTGACAACTGCGCCTGAAGGCCGGACGTCGGGTCGTGCATGCAATTGAGTTTTTCAACATGGAGCTGGATTTAACATTAAGATTTACGGCTGCCGTTTGCATGGGCTATCAGACCGCTTGTAAAACCTTTGCCAAGAAATTTAAACGCCCATCGCAGCACAAGTTGCCGAAGCTATGCTCAAGTATTATTCAACTTCTCCTGTTGCCATATCTATAGCAATAGCATTATCCTTTGGCGCCAGGTCGGTATACCAGCCCCGGACAAGATCGCTTTGCACCTCCCCCACCAGAACACCCAGGGGGCTTACTCCGGTAAAATCTAGATAATGGTCGGGCTTTTGCTCATCGCCCTGAAGGTGTGTAACATAGGCCAGGGAAATCTGCGGTGTCAGCAGCTGCTGATCTTTTTCCGGTACGCCGTATCCGGCAAGCGTTTCATTGATAATATCGGTCATGCCGTTTAAGACAAAGTGATAAGCAAAATCAAGAAAATCATCGGGATGGCTGGCAATGGCCGTAATCTGATGGGATTCAATGTTCATCTTCTGATCGCTGATCGAAACTTTGCGCCAGGGGACAGGATAGGTTGCAAGAGAACCGGTCTCAATATCAAACAAAAAATGATTGGGCAGACCGGAGTTCCATGTTTTACCTGTTATGTCCTGCGCATGATAGTGGCCGGTAAACACAAAGCGCATGCCGTAGGCTGCAAACATTTTTGAAATCGGTTCAAAATCATCAAGCAGATAATCACCGAAATATTTTTCATTTGAAGGATAATGCTCACGGATGCCGTGATGAACAAATCCTATAACAGCCTTATTCTGTTGTATGGCCTGGATGAGCATCTGCTCGACCCAGGTAAGCGTTGCATCATAGAACTTCCCGTCCGTGATCGGGGGCCCATCAACGGCGTTTTCTCTGTAGCGGCAGGAATCAAGGGCGAACACCCACAGGCCCGACACCGGCTCGACAATGTAGCTTAAAGAGTTGTTGTCGGCGGCTATCGCCTTGCTATAGCCGAAATCCTTATATATATTTTTGAACTCCTGCGGGTCAACCGTCGGAACACGCGTTGCCGTATCGCCCGAAAAACTCTGCGACGCGCCATTATTTACATCATGATTGCCGGGCACGACATAGACCTTTTTGCCCGTTTGTTCAACAGCGGCCAGAAGCCCTGCAACTTGGTTGTGGCTTTCCAGTTCGCCGTCCTTTGTCAAATCGCCGCACAGGATGACAAAATCCGCTGTCACATTGTCGATATCATTAACAAAGGTATTAAATATTTCAGGGCCTTCCCGAAGCATTTTACGGTCGTGGCGAAGATAGTTCTCAAAAGCGCTCCCTTGCGTACCGAGTTCAGGGGCAAAGTAATGGGGATCGGAAAAAACTATAAACTTCGTGTCAGGATAATTGGGGTGATTATTTTTTACAAGTGCACGCACCTCGGGGTCT
>CAIWCT010000420.1 GCA_903911225.1 uncultured delta proteobacterium | reverse complement strand
TCGGCCTTCGGTCAAGCATCAGCAGCCGTCCGGCATCTATCAGCACCGCGGCATTTTCTGAAAATCATTTGGCAAACCAACTCGGTCTGAATTCGACCTATTCCGTGCTTTTTGCCGCCTTCAAGCTCGATGGCAGTACGGAAAACCCGGGGGAGCTCTACGGTAAAATGAAAAAAGATGATGTGCTGCGGCGCGTCATGGCTGCCAACGGTCTGCGGCCGCAGGATTGCAAAAATGCGCAGATACCGCTGCTGCATTATCAACAGTCGGGCTTTTCGGTTCAAAAGCCCATGAATCTTGTCATCATTCTTGAGGAAAGCCTTGGCGCCGAATATGTGGGCTGCCTTGGGGGCCTGCCGCTGACACCCAGAATAGATAGTCTCAGCCGCGAGGGCTTGCTTTTCAAAAACCTCTACTGCACGGGCACCCGCACCATTCGCGGCATCGAGGCCATCCTTTCCGGCATCCTGCCAACGCCCGCGGAAAGCATTATGAAATCCGGCCTTTCCGGGCAGAATTTTTTTACCATAGCCGAAGTCTTGAAAAATAGGGGCAGCGCGACCGCATTTTTTTATGGCGGCAAAAGCACCTTTGACAATATGCGCGCCTGCTTTCGCAGCAACGGTTTTGACACCATTTATGATCAGGAAGATTTTAAAAATCCGATATTTACGGGCACTTGGGGCGTCTCGGATGAAGATCTGTTTGCCAAGGCCAATGAGGTGTTCAAAAGCCACGGCGATAAGCCGTTTTTCGCGCTTATGCTCACCACGTCGAACCACGACCCTTTTGAGTTTCCCGACGGCCGCATCGAGCTGTACGAACAGCCCAAGGCAACGCGCAACAATAGCGTAAAATATGCGGATTTCGCGACGGGTCAATTTTTTGAACAGGCCAAAAAGGAAGCCTATTACAACAATACCGTTTTTCTCATCATTGCCGATCACTCTACACGCCTGCGGGGCCAGGATCTGATACCGATTGAAAAATTTCATATCCCCGGCATTATCATTGCCCCGCATCTCAAGCCGCGCGTTTTTGAAAAACTCTCAAGCCAGCTCGACATGACCCCGACGCTGCTTGACATCATGGGCATCAGCACAGAGCTGCCCATCTTCGGACGGCCGCTGCTGAGCGTGCCGGAGAATGAGCCCGGCCGCGCCGTCATGCAGTACGCCACGACCCGCGGCCTCATGGTGGGAGACAGGGTGCTCGTGCAGCAGCCTGAAAAACCGTCCGAGCAGTTCATCTACAGCGACAAGCGCCTGCACCCGGTGTCGCTTGATCCTGAGTTTGCCCTGGATGCCCTTGCCTATGCCCTGCTGCCCGGTTACCTCAACAGCCAAAAGCAGGCCCGAAGCAAACAAAAGTAAGAGCGTTTAACCTTGCATACTCAGGGTTTTGCTCTGCTGAGCCCTGCTTCCTGTTCCGATCAAGCGTCCGCATAATTTACTAAAAAAAGAGGTGGACACGCCACAAACGTGCCCACCCTGGCTGCTCAAAGATTGCTGAGCTGGAATAAAAGCCGTCACGGTCCTCCATATCCGTACGGCATATACCGGTTTTTCTGTTTATCTATACCAACAGGCTCTTAAGCCCGATATTTCCATGGCCGACCCGGTACGGGTTTATGCTCTACCGAGTCGGCCTTTAAGGAGAGGGAGGAGCAATATATTTTTAGTATAGCAACAGGACCTTAGAGGAGAATTAAAAAAACATTAAAAGCCCCTAATCATTAAAGTAGCTAGTAGCGAAAATTTTTTTGAAATAATCAGGAACAGAAAAAGCCAAAGGCCTTTCCGGGAGAAAACAAAAAATATCTTGTGGGGGTTAATGAAGGCCTTTTGTGAAGGGCGGGGAGATTTCGTATCGCCTTGCAGGTATTTTTTTTATTCCATAATCCAATCGGTCAGGCTTATTATGTCCATTGCCCCCGAAAAACGTTTCGCCTCGCGGTCGTTTTTAAATAAAATGATGGTGGGGACACTGTAGACACCGTAGGATGAAGCCATTTCGTGGTCCTGCCGTGCATCTATTTTTGCGCAGCACAGGTTGCCGCGCAGTTTTTTTGCCAGTCGATTGATTATGGGCGTCATCAGTGTGCAAGATGTGCAGCTCGCTGCATGAAAATAGACCAGCAGGGGCTTGGTTGCATCGGTGATGAGCCGTTGCAGCTTGTCGCTGGTGTGGGCAAGAGTTTCGGCGGGCATCAGCTGCGCACCGCAGGCGCAGCAGGCGAGATTTTTCATGGCATGATTGCCATTTTTGATCGTATTGGGCGCAAGGCAGTCGGGGCAGAGAATGTGTAATTGAGCAGGCATTGGCTTACTTTCAAAAACAAAAACACAAGTAACGCAGTACGCTGCTCCGCCAGGGTCTAAAGCTGGATGAACCCCTGCATTTCGAGTGTGCCTTCGGTGGAAACATTACTGACACACCACAACCGGTATCTATATATGAAATGTTTGACTTTTACCATTAACGCTTTTATGTTTCTTCACGAAACGGGGATGGAGTTCCCCAAAATCGCCCATACGGCTGATGGCTCCTACTGCAATAGACGGCGGTGGGCGTATGCGCTAAAAGATTCAAAACCCCACCGTTCAAAGATGGGGGTTTTTATTTTGGCTCAAGCGGAACCAACAAAAAAATAACAGGAGGGTTCAATGATCAATGTTTTATATGTCGCTGTTGGTGGCGCCATTGGCTCTGTTTTCCGGTATGTTTTATCGGGTGGCATACATGTCTGGATCAACAGCACCTATCCCTGGGGAACCTTTTTGGTGAATCTCACCGGTTCGTTTCTTGCCGGGTTTCTGTGGCGCTTTTTCGAGGACATGCTTATACCGCAATATATGCGGCCATTTATTTTTATCGGAATTTTGGGCGGTTTTACCACGTTTTCAAGCTATATGCTCGAAACCCTGAACCTGCTGCGAGATGGAGAATGGTTGCCTGCCCTTGGCAACCTTGCGCTGCATAATATTTGCGGCATTATTGTTATCTGTGCAGGCTTTATGCTGGCACAGCTTTCACTGAACCTTTTTAAATAGGAGTACCGGGCCATGAAACTTCCAGAAGAAGGAATGTTGCTGCGTATTTTTATAGGTGAGTCCGATTCGTATAAAGGTAAACCCCTGTACGAACAGATTGTGCTGAAGGCCCGGGAGATGAATCTTGCAGGAGCAACCGTCACACGTGGCGTCATGGGGTTCGGGGCAGACAGCCGCATGCATACGGCAAAAATACTGCGCCTGTCCGATGATCTGCCTATTGTGATTGAGCTTGTAGACATTGAGGAAAATCTTAACAAACTTATACCGTTTCTGGATGCAACGGTGGTAGAAGGACTCATAACCCTTGAAAAGGTGCGCGTAATCAAATACCGCCCTTCAAAAAAGCCCTAATGGCTAGCCGGTTACAATAAAAATGCGGGGGAGTAATGCATAGTCAAATGCATATATGACAAAATGGAGCATATCGGCACATGGAAGAACCTAAAAGAATTTTGGGTTTTGAAAAAAACATTTTTTTTACCGGGCTGGTCAGCTTCTTCATGGATGTCAGCTCGGAGATGATCTATCCCCTTGTGCCGCTTTTTCTTGCAAGCGTTCTTGGCGTCAACAAATCGGTGATCGGGCTCATCGAAGGCATTGCTGAATCCACGGCAAGCCTGCTGAAGGTTTTTTCAGGCTGGCTGTCCGACAGAATGGGCAACCGCAAAAACCTTATGATCGCGGGCTATGCCATCTCCACCCTCAGCCGTCCGATTACCGCAACCGCCGGCGGCTGGCCGCAGATGCTCGGAGCACGATTTGTCGACCGGCTGGGCAAGGGCATACGCACCGCTCCCCGGGACGCAATTATTGCCGAATCCTGCGATGCAGCTCATCTTGCGCGCTCCTTTAGCTTCCACCGCTCTATGGACACCATGGGCGCTGTTGTCGGCCCTGCCATTGCCATGCTGGTGCTGGGAATGTTTTCAAACAACTACAGCCTGGTGTTCTGGCTTTCCATGGCGCCTGCAACCATTGCGGTGCTTATCATTATTTTTTATATCACCGAAAAAAAGAAGCCGGCTGGCGCGGCGGGGGCAGAGCTACCGAAACTGACGCTTGCGGCTCTTGACGGGAAAGGAAAATTTTTTATTCTCATTGCAGCACTGTTTGCCCTGGGCAACTCAAGCGATGCATTTCTTATACTCCGGGCGCAGCAGGCGGGCATTGCCACACCGCTCATTCCAGCCGTCTATTTGCTCTTTAATCTTATCTATGCCCTGTCGGCAATTCCTGCGGGAATGGTGGCTGACCGGTTCGGAAAAAAAAGGCTGATTCTGCTGGGATTTGTTCTGTTTTCAGCTTTGTACTGCGGCTTTGCCGTTGCAGAGACACCCGCAGCCATCTGGGTTCTGTTTTGCCTGTACGGTATTTTTATGGGCCTTACCGAGGGCATTCAGAAGGCATTTCTTGCCACCATCATACCGCCCGAGTTTCGCGCTACAGCCTTCGGTCTTTTTGCAACTGCCGTGGGGCTGGCAGCCCTGCCCGCAAGCCTTATCGCCGGCTGGCTCTGGGATCATGTATCTCCCTCCGCCACCTTTTATTTCGGCTCGGCTACAGCCGCCCTCGCGGCAATTCTTTTTATATTGCTGATAGTTTTTTCAAACAGCCCTTCGCGCTCTGCCGGGCAGCGAGCCTCATACCACGCTGAGCCCTATAGCTGAAGGGGCCCCGTAAGCTGCTTGGGGAACAGGGCTTGTATGTTGTTTGGGCAGGCACATCAAATTACAGATTAAGAAAGAAGGGTTATTTCGCTTTAACAAGTTGATATGACCAGTAAATTCGTTTGCCATGTGCAAAGCTATTGTAAACAGGAGATCCCTCAACGGCGGCAAAGGCTTCCATCAGAGGGTGGAGAATTTTGGGGGCCAGTTTGTGCGCAAGACCTCTATAGCGTTCTGTGGTTTTTTGAAGAGCGCGGACAACATGAGGCGTGATGTCGGTTTTTGATTTGATTTGAAAGCCTGCTTCCGTAATATCGCGATCAAGCTTAGAAGCATCGGATGCATTACGAAAATCCGCATAAAGAAAATGGCCGCCCGGACGAAGAACGCGATGTACCGATTTAAAGAAAACATCCTGAGAGGGGTAACAATGAGATGCTTCAATGTTGATAACGGCATCAAAATGATTCTCGGGAAAATCAAGCGCCTGGGCATCGCCAATACGAAAATCAATTTCCAGCATACCGTGTGTTTTACGATTGCGCTCAATGGCTTTTGGATTTAGATCAATTGCAGTATAAGTTTTTGGATGATGATAGCGTTTCACGAATGACGCACCCCCGCCATGTCCGCAGCTCACTTCCAGAACATTCTTGTCAGCTAAGTCCGCACCGCTTGCAACGAGATTATACAGTTGAATGGCAGGGCGATTTTGTTCATCTTCAGGTTTGAGGATAATTGTTTCACCTTCGGGAGGCCAGTAGCCATAATTTAAAAAGGTAACCGGATCATTGCCAATACGACTGCTGATATATTGATACCAAATGTTCCATAATTTTTTTTGAATTGATGGCATGGTTATCCTCAAAGATTTTGTTTTCGGCAAGTACTATTTATTATAATTTTCTAATTATCTGGAAAGCAAAGCAAAGTCAAGACATATCCAAAATCATACGCAGCATGGAAAAAATTTTTATAATAAAATGTATGGGTCAATCCGGGATTCTCAACAGATAAACAGCAATGAACGGCCCCGCCGCAAAATGTGGAGAATTGACCCGAAATGATTACAATGTAAGCTCATTATACAGCGTATCGCGCTGCACCGGTTGCCTGCCCGCCTGACGGATAATGTCCATGAGCTCGTTTCTGGTAAGGCCCTGCGCCGTATCGGCGCCTGCCGCGTGAGTGATGCGCTCCTCAACGACCGTGCCGTCCACATCGTCGGCGCCGAACAGCAGGGCAAGCTGCGCGATTTTAAGGCCCGTCATGATCCAGTATGCCTTGATATGGTCGAAGTTGTCCAGCACGAGCCGGGAGACTGCAAACAGGCGAAGCTGCTCAAATGCCGTTGGCCTGCCGCGGCTTGTAAGCCCGGTGTTGGCGGAGTGAAACGGCAGAGGGATAAATGTTTGAAAACCGCCGGTCTTGTCCTGCAGCTCGCGCAGGCTGAGCAGGTGATCTGCTATCTCTTCATCGGTTTCAATATGGCCCCACAAAAGGGTCGCGTTTGACTTGAGCCCAAGGCCGTGCGCCATACCCATGATGTCAAGCCACTGCCGGGCCGTTGCCTTTTTCGGGCAGAGCGCCTCGCGCACGCGGGGGCTCAGCACCTCGGCCCCGCCGCCGGGCAGTGACCCCAGGCCTGCATCAATAAGCTGCTCGAGAATCGCATGGACGGTGAGGCCGGAAATGTCTGAAAAATATAGAAGCTCAACAGGCGTGAAGGCCTTAATGTGAACTGAGGGAAACTCCTGCTTCAGCGCCCGCACGATACCCAGATAATAGGCAAAGGGCTTGTCCGGGTGCAGGCCGCTCACCATATGCACCTCGGTGATCCCGAGGGGCAGGGCAGCGCGCACGCGCGCAAGCACCTCCTGCTCAGTCATGGTATAGGCCTGCGGAGCGTCTTTGTCGCAGCTAAAAGCGCAAAACGTACAGCGCGACACGCAGATATTGGTAAGATTTACATGGCAGTTGACATTGAAAAAAACTTTGTCGGCAGTGCGCTTTCTTTTTTCTGCACCCGCCATGGCCCCGAGCGCCAGTATGTCAGTGCTGCGCAGCAGGCACAGTGCATCCTCCCGCGCAATCCGCTCGCGGCGTTTCAGTTTGTCGGCAATAATCTGTATATCAATCATAGTGCTGATTTACCACATGGCGCAGAGGTGTGCGAATAAAAGAAATCTTTGCGCTCTCTGCGTCTCCGTTTTTATTCCCAATATTTACGCGCAGGTAATCTGCGAAGCATAGACCATTTTAAAAGGTGAGCCCTTCAGCTCCCGCAGAAACTGCCCCAGGCCAAGAGCGGTTTCCGGCCATGGATGGCCTATGCCCACTGAGCAGCCGTGCTTTAAGGCTAGAGCTTTGAGCTTCACGAACTGAGCGTAGGCAGCGCTGGCGGTACGGATATTATCGATAAATTCATAGGAATGCGCCGCCATCATGTTCATGTCGCGGGCTGTGGCAAAACCCACGGAGCGCTCCGATGTGCAGCTGTCAACAAAGTAAAATTCCCTTTCAAGAAAAAACGCAAGGACCTCCTTCATTTTGGGCCGCGATTCGGTAAAGCGGGAGCCCATGTGGTTATTGAAACCTGCTGCATGAGGAAAATTTTCAAGATTTTGCAGCAGAATTCTTTCCATCTCCTGCTTGCCCTGCGAAAGATACAGAGCGCCTGGACCGGGGTTAAGAGAGCTGTTCAGAGGTTCCATGGGCTGATGAAG
Source organism: uncultured delta proteobacterium (assembly GCA_903911225.1). GTDB lineage: Bacteria > Desulfobacterota > WTBG01 > CAIYCZ01 > CAIRTM01 > CAIWCT01. Next base: position 5,693 of record CAIWCT010000420.1, on the reverse strand, counting down.
CATGATCTCATGCCCCAGGCTGTGTATCTTTTCAGCCAGGCTGCGCGAGAACATCATCTGCGGCAAAATCGCATAGGTAAGCCGGGCCCCCAGCTCCAGAAAAGGCTTTACCCGCTCGACATTAAAGCCCACATCATCAAGGATAAAGGCAATCCTGGGCGCCGGGGTGACGGCGGCTTCGGCGTCAAGCGCCCTGGCAAAGGGCTTCAACAAAAAACCTGTGCCTGCGCAGGCACCGGCGGCAAAGACCGCCGTGCGTATCAGAAAATCGCGCCGCGTTATGCGGCGGTTTAGTGTAGTCATGAACAAGCAATCTCCGGTTGAGGCGCAGTTTAGAAGCTAAACAGAACCCGAATTAAAACATCCAGCTCGCCACTATTTATTATATCCGCTCTGTCTTTTCATGCAAACAGCTTAAGTTGCTTTTTTTTAGGTTTCTGCAGAGCCTGTCGCGACTGCCGGCGGCTGTGCTCTGAGGGAATATCGCGTATAAAACATGACGGAGCCATCTGATGCCGCTCGCCAAAGAAAAAACGGCTGCGCGCATTGAGTACATACAGCCTGTCTCTGGCACGTGTCATTCCCACATAAAAAAGCCTGCGCTCTTCCTCCTCATCGCAGGCAAAGCTTCCGGCGCTGTCGGGCTCATACGGGAAAAGGCCCTGCTCAAGGCCGGTAATGAAAACCACCGGAAACTCAAGCCCCTTGGCGCTGTGCATGGTCATGAGCGTGACTGCTTCGCGCCGGGGCGTGCAGATCTCGCCGTCATGCAGGAGCGCTATTTTCTGGAGAAAAAGCGGTGCGGCCTGCTTTGCCGGTATGCCTGCAAACGCCATTGAAGCTGTCAAAAAAGCAAAATAATCATCACTTTTTTCCTGCGCAGCACCGTACAGGCTGTCCCAAATTTCAGCAATAAGCCCGTCAAGACACAGCTCACCGGCCTTCACGATACACCGGGCGACAAGGCTGCCAGCGTCAAGAGGCAAGCCGGCCGGCAGATCGGCTAAAGCCATGTCGCTGCCGGGATTTGCGATCACCGTAAGCAGCGCCAGCACGGTTTGCATGGCCGGCTCATCAAACACCGACTTAGTAGCTGCAATTTCAACCGGGATTCCACGGCTCTGAAGAGCTTTTTTCAGCAGGCGGCCCTGCTGGTGCAGGCGGTAAAGAACGGCTATGTCGCCGAACCCCTTCACGCACTCGTCGCCATCGTGCCCCAGGCTCTCAAAGCGCATGCCTCCTATGAGACGCTCGACCTCGCGGCTGACAAAGGCGGCCTCGTCCTGATCCGTGGGCAGCTCCCACAGCTCAACCGGGGCGCCGGCAGGCCGCTGCGGCCGCAGGGCTTTATCGATGCGCCGGCTGTTTTTTTCAATCACGGCCTGCGCTGCCGCAAGAATGGTTGCGCTTGACCGGTAATTGTTTTCAAGGTTAAGCACAGCCGCGCTGGGGAAATCGGTTTGAAAGCGCAGAAAAATATCAACCTGCGCGCCCCGAAAGCCGTAAATGGCCTGGTCGGCATCCCCGACGACGCACAGATTGGGCCGCTCAGGGCACAAAGCTTTTATGAAAGCATACTGGGAAGTATTGACATCCTGATACTCATCTATGGAAATATGGCTAAACCGGCTGCGCACTGCATCCAGGGCCTGGGGCGATGAGGTAAACAGCTCGACCGTTTTTAAAATCAGATCATCAAAATCCAGCATGCCCCTGGCCTCCAGAAGCTGCTGGTATGACCTGCTCAGGGGAGAAAGCCCCCCGTAACCGCTCGGCCCGTTTTTTTCCCTGGTTATCTGCAGCTCATGGTTTTTTACTGACCTGACGCCATTCAGAGGAAAAGCGGCGGCTGCCTGCTTTATAAGCGCGAACCGGTCCGCAGGCGTGATGAGGCAGACATCTGCGGGGATACCGATATGGCAGCCATGCTGTTTCAGTATGTCATAGCAGAGAGCATGTATCGTGCAAACCTTCACAGCAGACAGACGGGTGCCCGGCGCCTCCATGGCCTCAAGCCTGCTTCGCATTTCCTCGGCCGCCTTTGCCGTAAATGTGATGGCAAGCAGCCGTGAGGCATCGATGCCAGCCCGTGTTGCCATAAATGCAAGCCGGCAAACGAGCATCCGGGTCTTACCTGTGCCGGCGCCCGCAACAACAAGCAGTGGGCCATCGATGGTCTGCACTGCTTTTTGCTGGGCTGCATTGAGGCTTGAGAGAAAGTCCTGCATAGGAGAATCTTGACAGAAAACAGTAACAATGCCAGTGTAAAAAATAAACTGTATACTAAAAACTTTTGCAATTCAAACACAATACCGCCATGCACATACTGCTTCTCTATCCGCCGCCATGGAAAATACCCGAGCCGGGGCAGCAGCCTGTCGAAACAGGAGATGGCCCTCCGCCGGGCTTCGATAGCGCGCTGCTTTTAAGCGGCGATATTCTGCACATTCCCTGCGGACTGCTCAGCCTTGCGGCGCAGGCAAAACGGGCAGGCCGCAGCGTCGAGGTTTTAAACCTTTTTACCTTTACCTGGGATCGCATAGTCGAAATTATCAAGGCAAAGCCCGCCGATTTTTTTGGGCTTTCCTGTTTTACCTCAAACAGGCGCGGCACACTGGCTCTTGCCCGGCTTATTCGGGAGCACTACCCGCAGGCCCATATTGCTGCGGGCGGGCCGCACGCAACAGCCCTTGGCAGCGACATGCTTGAACACTGCAGCGCTATCGACACAATCGTGATCGGGGAAGGGGAGGAAACATTTGCCCGGCTGCTGAATGCTATTGAAACTGGAAGCCCTCCCCGGAATATTCCAGGCACAGCCTATCGCAGCAGCGGCCGCGTTCTGCTGGCACCGCAGCAGCCCCGCATTGATGATCTTGACTGGCTTGCGGCACCGTGCGACTATGCCCCCGACCATATTCTCATGACCTCTCGCGGCTGCCCGTGGGACTGCTCTTTCTGCGCATCCACCTGCATCTGGGGCAAAACAGTGTGCTCCCATTCCCCCGAGTATGTGTTTAATGTTATGCATGTTCTTGTGAACCTGCACGGACACAAGGCGCTGGCCATCAAGGACGAAACCTTTACCCTGAACAGGAACCGCGTGATGGTGGTCTGCCGGGGCATTATAGAGCGGGGCCTCAATTTTCTGTGGAGTTGCGACACGCGGGCGGACGCACTTGACGAAGAGCTGCTCTTTGCCATGCGCCGCGCGGGCTGCGTGCGCATAAGCCTGGGTGTTGAATCGGCCTGCCCGGAAGTCCTTGCACGCATAGGCAAGGGGATAGCACCTGCCGATGTGAGGGGCGCCGTTGCGCTTGCGCGGCAGTTGGGGTTTCAGATACGGCTGTACATGATAGCGGGCGCGCCTGGAGAAACCAGGGCATCGCTTGAGCAGAGCATTGCTTTTATTCGGGATGTTGAGCCGACCGAGGTGATCTGGAACCCCTATACGCTGTTTCCCGGCACGCGGGATTTTTGTGCTGCCATGCAGCGTGGAGAGGCCGATACGGAAGACTTTTTCACGAAAAAATTTTTTGAGCTGACGCCAATGCTGGACCGCTGTGATGATCCCGATACCAGCTTTTGCCTCGACTGGCTGCAGCGGAATCAGGGCCTGCAGCAGGCGGGAGGCTACACTGCGGCGCAGCGGCGGGAGATTCTTGAGCGCCTGCCGGATCTGCCTGCCGCGCATCTTGACCTGGCCGCGGCCTGCTACGGCGAAGGCGATTTTAATGCGGCGCGCGCTTGTGCACAAACAGCGCTGGCGCTGGGCTATCCGCGGCCCGGCCTGTGCCGTAACCTGCTTGCCTGCATTGGGGCACGCACGGGCGACATAAAAACCGCACTTGAAGAGCTCATAGAGGCAAAATTTCTGGGCCTCCATGCTGTGGTTGAGCGCAATATCTCAGCAGTACAGAGCTGGATCTCAGCAGGGGGGCCAAACAACAACACCCCCCTCATGCTTGACGCGGATTGTACATTTGAGGTGACAAGGCCATTTGTGCAGCCGGTAATGCCGGGGCCGATTGTCTGAATCTAGCTGGAATGGCCTTGAATCGGCAGCCGGCTTATGCAATAATCTATGTTGCCCATCAATTTTTCCGGCTGCAAGTGATCCTTTGCCCACATTGCGCAGAGGATATCGTCAAAGGCATTTGCCGCGCAAGCCCCGCTTTGTAATCGGGGAGCATCATATGTACTTCTGAATACGGGACACCTCTTATGTCTGAACGAAAAAAATGGACACTGCTTGTCGGCATACTGCTTGTCTCCTGCATCTACGCGGGTGAGCTGACCTATGTCTTTTCCCTAACGCACGTTCCCTGCGAGGATGCCTATATAACATACCGCTACTCCAAAAATCTCGCCGACGGCAATGGCCCCGTTTTCAACCCCGGGGAACAGGTTGAAGGCTATTCAAATCCCCTCTGGATGTTCTCCATCGCTGTGGCCCGTAAGCTTGGCCTGGACATGATGAGTTACAGCCGCGCTGCCGGGGCGCTTTTCAATATGCTTGCGTTGCTGCTGGTGTGGTATATCCCCTGGCGATGGTTCGCCATACGGGGCCCCGCGTCTCTGGCGGGCCCGGTTCTCTACCTGCTTTGCCTGCCGCTGCAGTTCTATGCAGCCTCGGGCCTTGAAACCTCGCTTTATACCTTTCTGGTGATTGCAAGCACGGCTGCCATCATGTGGGCCCGCAACAATGCAGCGCGCTGCACGGTCGCGTTTTTCGTTATGCTGCTCACCGCCCTCACCAGGCCCGAGGGCATCATTTTTTGCGGTATTTATTGTCTGTGGCTGGGCTGGCGATTCCTGTTTAAAAAAGAATCCCTGAAACCCTTTCTGCCGGGCATTATTTTGTTTGCGCTGCTGTACGGCGCTTTTCTTGCGTGGCGCTTGAGCTACTACGGCCTGCTGCTGCCCAATACCTACTATGCCAAGGGATCGTTGCCCCTGTACCTGCGGTTGCTGCTCGGCTTTTTCATCAACAAGGGATTTTTTACAAATTATATCTGGTTTCTCTTCCTGCTGCCCTTTTTCTTTTTTGTGAAAATAACCGATGCGCGGCGCGCGCTGCCGCTCCTTTACATTTTTATCGCCGCCGGTTTTATATTCAGCTTCGGCTTTGCAGGCTGGGACTGGATGCCCTATTTCCGCTATAATCTGCCCGTCGTTCCCCTCATGATCGTCTGCAGTCAGCTGCTCTTTGTCGAGCTCTGGAGGTCTTGGGCACCGACCGCGGGCAAAAAGCTGCTCTGGGCAGCGCTGACCTGCTGTATACTGTTTGCCGCGGGCGAGCAGTACTGGAGGGATCTTGCCCTTACCTATCGCTGGGGAGAGATGGGAGCGCATGCGCGCTACAATCAGAAAACCATAGGAGAATGGATTGGCCGCGAGCTCGGGACGCAGCCCGTCATAGCCCTGGGCGATGTGGGGTATTTAGCCTATGTTTCACAGGCCACTATTATTGACCTGTACGGCCTTACGAACCATGAGTTTGCCGAGGTCAAAACCCGTTACGGCTCGCCCGATATAACCTTTACGCCGCCATCGGTCAGCTTCGCGACCTTCAAAAAAAAGGAGTTGGAGCTGCTCTTGGACCTGGCGCCCGATTATGTTTTTCTCTACACCATGCACCTTAAAATATCTGATACGTATTCCGGCAGCGCTACGGGTATTGTCGATAACCC
>CAIWCT010000419.1 GCA_903911225.1 uncultured delta proteobacterium | reverse complement strand
GGTGAACTGCGAGCTCAAGGACGGCCCAAAAAGCAGGCATGAGTAATTAAACAGAACCGTCCCCTTATTCTTCCGGTTTGATGAGGGAGGGCTGAAGCAACCGTATCTTGTATTTCATAGTAGCCGCGTGCGGTAAAGTGATCTCAAGAATGCAGGATGTGCTGTCAGCTCTCTACTCTACCCTGGTCTGTATGCATACGAGCGGTTTCATTTCATAAAGGTACAAGCGCATGGACAAAAAGGAATATGAAAACGAAATCATCAAGGCCCAAAATTTTCAGAAACTTGAACCCGGCCGGGCCGCCTACTGGATCGGTTACGAGCGAGGGCTCGGGTATGCATTCTTTGGCGCAAATTTTTGCCCCGTGGCAGAGCATATCGCATGGCTTAAGCAAGCCGATGAGACCGGAGATCAGGAGAGGCGGCTGCGCGGCGAGGGATACCGCGATGGATTTCAAGGTAAAAAGCCGCTAGCGCTCGGGTGATGATAGGATTTAATGCGGCAGGCATAACACCTCACTCTTTTTTATTTCTATATAAAAGGTGCGGATGCAGACGCTCACTTATCAGTTAACTTTCGGGTTATTGAATTGAGTTATTTATGGACGCACCCTAGTTGGCCCAAGGGGACAACTAGGGTGCGTTGTTGACAAATTACACAACTTCCACCGCCTGTTTTTAAAATAAGCCAGTGCGCGAATACCTGCGTGCAGCGCAGACTTATTCCGGCGGGTTAGCGCCCGCCCTGCCAGCTGCACCGGGTTACAGCCTTTTTTCGATTGCCTTGATAACGGTTTTCAGCGCCTTCACGCGGGCAAAGTATTTGTCATTGGCCTCGATAATTGTCCAGGGCGCGTAGCTGGTGCTGCACTTTAAGAGCATGTCGTTTATGGCAATCTCGTACCGGGGCCACTTCTCGCGGTTGCGCCAGTCTTCATCGGTGAGCTTCCATTTTTTCCAGGCGATTTTCTGGCGCTCCTTGAAGCGCCGCAGCTGTTCATCCTGGTCGATATGGAGCCAGAATTTAACGATCACCGCGCCAAAGCCGGTGAGGTGCTCCTCGAATTCGTTGATTTCCCGGTAGGCCCTCTGCCAGGCATCGCGGGAGCAAAAACCCTCGATCCGCTCGACCATCACCCTGCCGTACCAGGTGCGGTCGAAGATGGTAAAATGCCCGGCCTTGGGTATGCAGCCTGCAAAGCGCCACAGATAATGGTGGTCAAGCTCCTCCCTGGTCGGCGCTGCGATCGGCACGACCTCATAGCCGCGCGGGTCCAGGTTCTCGGTCAGTCGCTTGATATTGCCGCCTTTGCCGGCGGCGTCGCAGCCCTCATAGCATATCACCACGGGAATTCTTCGCCGGTAGATTTCATATTCAAGCAGGCGGATCCTGTCTTTGAGCTTTGCGATCTCTTCAGTGTATTTTTTTCGGGGAAGCTTCTGCGTCAGGTCCAGCTTTGAAAGCACGGTTATGGTGTGCGCTGAACGGGCCGCCGCTTCCGGCCTGGCGGCTTTCTTCCCCTTTGCTTCCGCGGCCTTCAGCGCGCTCTCCCAGGTGGCTATCAGGACTTCATAAATTTTATTGACCGCGTATTGCCGGTCATGACCCTCGACGATGACCCAGGGAGCGCTTGCCGTATTTGTCTTCTCCAGCATCTCATCGGCAGCCTTGATGTAGGTATCGTACTGCCGGTGCTGCTTCCACTCATCCTTGCCGACCTTCCAGGCCATGGCCTTGACCTTCTCGTAGGCCCTGAACCGCTTCTCCTGCTCCTTCTTGCCGATATGCAGCCAGAACTTCACGATAACCGCCCCGTCATCGACCTGCTGCCGCTCGAAGGCAAGAATTTCCTCATATGCCCTGGCGCATTCGGACTTGCTGACCTCTTTTCTGACCCGCTGGCCCAGAACCCGGTACCAGCTCCGGTCAAATATGGAGAGCCGGCCCCTGGCAGGCAGGAGCTTCCAGAACCGGATCAGGAAGGGCCACATCTTTTCGACCTCCGTCGGCGGATGGATCGGGTGCACCTTGAATCCGCGGGGATCAAGGGGCCGCATCAGGCGGTTGATGCAGGTTCCTTTCCCGGAAGCTTCCAGCCCCTCGAAGACCAGTATGGTTGCGATGCCCTTATCGCGGCACTCGCGCTGGAGATCGCTGACGCGGTGCTCGAGATCCGGCATATTTTTCTTGAATTCTTTTGCCTGCAGTTTTTTGTTGAGATCCACCATTTCAAGCATGCGCACCACCCCTTTCAGTAAAGGAAAAAAAGGATAAGGGGGCGGTTGTAATTACCCCTTCTTTCCTCATGTTTGCACTCCTGTTTCAACGCATATGCCGCACGTTTTTCTTTTGCCGTCACCCCTGTTTTGCGCATTGGCCGCTCTTCAATTGCCGGCAAATAACCTACGGCCGGCAGTTGAGCTCATCGATCTGGTCGTTCAGTGTCCAGTAATCATACAAATACCCCACCAAAAACAGGCCGCCGGTGAACAGATAGATCAGCCCCGTGACCCATTTGCCCATGTAAAAGCGGTGAATGCCGAAGACCCCCAGGAAGGTGAGCAGAATCCAGCTCACGGTGTAATCAATCGACCCTGCCCGGTATCTTTTGTCCGCATCCCGGGCCATGCCCGGAATCAGAAACAGGTCGATGATCCAGCCGATAAAGAGCAGGCCCAGGGTAAAAAACCAGATGGTGCCGGTGACCGGCCTGCCGTAATAAAAACGATGGGAGCCGAGAAAGCCGAAAATCCAGAGAAGATAACCTATGGTTTTGGAATGGGTGTTCTGGGTTGTCATATATGGCCTTTTTGATAATCAGGATGATTAGAAATTTCCCTGTTTCGTTTCACCCCGCCTGTTTTGCTTCAATAAAAGTCGCGAGCTATTTCGGCTCCTCCCGGAACATCGGCCCGGCAATGGCCAGGCGCTTTTCCATTTCCGGGCCTTCCATCTCTTCTGCGACTTTGGCCAGAAATTCCGGCACCTGGATATGCTGCGGGCATTTTTCCAGGCATTGGCCGCATTCAGTGCACTGGGAAGCATATGCCGGTTTGCCGTCGATTAATATGCCGCTCATCCGGACAGCGTAGAGGAACTTGTGATGCTCCGGGTCACCGAACATATGCATTGTGTTGTATGTCTCGAAGCAGATAGGGATCGAAACACCCGAAGGACAGGGCATGCAATAGCCGCAGCCGGTGCAGGGCACTTTCATCAATTCCTGGTATTTCCGGCTGACCTTTTCCACCAGCTCGAGCTCGTTATGGTTAAGGGAATCAGGCAGTGCGCTGTCTGCTATGGCCAGATTTTGCGCGATATGCGACTCCTCATTCATGCCGGAGAGAACCACCGTAACCTCCGGATGGTTCCAAACCCAGCGCAGCGCCCATTCTACCGGAGTGCGCCGTATTTTTGCCTCGTTCCAGATTTTTTCAACAGCAGGCGGTGGCACGGTACGCCCCAGGTTTCCTCCGCGAAGGGGTTCCATGACGATCACTCCGAGGTTTTGTGCAGCGGCATATTTCAAACCCTCGGTGCCGGCCTGGTTCTTTTCGTCTAAAAAGCTGTATTGTATCTGGCAAAACTCCCAGGGGTAGCCGTCAACGATTCGCTTGAAATCCTGGCCAAGTCCGTGAAATGAAAAACCGGCATTGACGATGCGCCCGTCTGCTTTTGCCCGGTTGAGAAAATCAACCACACCGTGTCCAACGAGGGCATCCCACAGGGTGCCGTCCAGTGCATGAACCAGGTAATAGTCGATGCGATCAATGGCGAGCTTTTTTAGCTGGGCCGCGAGAAAGCGGTCCATGTCCTCACGGCAATTGATAATCCATGACGGCAGCTTGGTGGCAACCCTGACCCGCTCGCGGTACCCGCCTTTGAGCGCCTTGCCGAGCAGGGGTTCGCTCTGGCCGGCGTGGTAGGGCCAGGCAGTGTCAACGTAATTGACTCCGCTGTCAATGGCGTGCCGTATCTGGCGGATAGCCCTTTCTTCATCGATCACTTCACCCTTAAGGGGCAGGCGCATGCACCCGAATTCGAGTATCGAAAGCATATCATTGTTTTTAGGTATTTTTCTATAGAGCACGGTGGCGTTTCTCCTTTCCGTTGTGTCTTAATCGGTGGAAGAAGGGGTCTTGAAAAACCCCCTATATGGGGTTAGTAGGCTAGAACGCTGAAAAAGTCAATGCGCCCGTTCGTAACAGCTTTTGGGGTTTTGAAAGTTGACCATGCGCCACCCATGCGGGTGTTTACCAAAACTCCGAATACCTACCACATATAGTATTTATTACCTCAAAATATCCAACCAGCAGTTTTGGAGACCTGGTCAAAAAGTACCGGAAGGTCAACGGACTGCATCAGGTCCACCTTGCCGAAAAGTTGGGGGTTACTGAAGATACTATAAGGAACTGGGAAGTTGGGCGGCATCCGCCAAAGGGTGGCAGGTATGACCTGTCATTTTTGTATTGAAATTGTGCATATTAAGAGAAGCCGTAATGTGGAATTTTAGGTGGCCAGGCCCAGGCACAAAATATGGTGATAAGTTTTTAGAATCAGGAGTAACTGTCGCCTATGTCCAGCCATTTGCCTTGACACCCACCCACCCCTTGCTTATAGTCTGACCATCTCAAAGTGAGCTCCAGTCAAATTATTGAAAGAAGTTAGCGGCCGGACGCTTCGCCAGCTTTCTGCGCTAAGAATGGCGATGGGGAAAGCCAAAGTGCGGGCATATACCAAAGCAATCAGAACAACAGGAGTTCTTCCATGAAAAAATGTGTCATTTGCCTTGTGATAGGTTTGTCATTTTTTTTATCATCCTGTAAGCCGGATATGCAGCATAAGACGGGCTGGGCGATCGGATGGTCTGAAGATAATGTCACGAAAGTATCGACGGTCAGTATCCTCAAGACGGCAGATGGAGGCGCAACCTGGTCCTTGCAAGCGTGTCCCTCAGAATGTGAAGGATATGCAGGCAATGATATCAGCGCCGTCACCCGGCGAATAGCCTGGGCGGCAATGGGCGGATCCGATCAGCAGGGCGGCATTCTTCATACGGCCGACGGCGGCGCTACCTGGACGGTTCAGACGCTTCCCGACGGAATGATCAGCCAGCACATGAAAAGCATCAAGGGAATGTGCACGACCCGGGCCTGGGCGGTCAGCCTGCGCGGCGACGTGGTGCACACCGTTGACGGCGGCAGGACATGGCGGCTCGTGCCGGTGCGAACAGCAGCGGGCAGCGCCATCCCCATAACAGCGGTCAACAGGATGGATGTTGTCGGCCGGGACATCTGGATCGTCGATGTCAAGGGTGGAGCGCAGGGCGTCATTCACTCGGCGGACAACGGGCTGACCTGGAGGCGGGAAACACTACCGGGCATGGAGCGCCAGAGCACAGGCCCGATTGTCATATCGGCCTATGATTCCCGGACCGCCTGGGCGGCAATGAATCAAACAGGCCAGCTATGGTGGACGACCGACGGCGGGCAATCATGGAATAAATCCAGCGACAACCTCGTCGCCACGGTGGATTACGACGACATTTGCGCATCCAGCGCCAGCGTGGTCTGGATTGCAATCAACGGCGACGGGTGGAGCGGGGGCTTCACCGCCCGCGTGACCGTTACCGGCGGCAGTTTCCAAACGAACCTGGTTCCACAGTATCCCTACATGATGGAGGGAGTCTCTCCGGTGGATGACGATAAGGCTTGGGCGGTCGGCCAGAAGATGGCCTCTAAAGAGCCTGGCCTGCCCAAGAGCGCCATCTTTTACACCGAGGACGGCGGGGCGACCTGGCAGTCACAGCCACTGCCTGCCGAAGCCCATGATGTAACTCTCTGGAAGGTCTCGTTCGTTGGAGCACGGCGCTGACTGGCCGGACCGGGCAGATTGATAGTTGAAAAATTAGGGCTTGATGTGAGGGGTGCGCGCAATAAGCGCCTTTGCGTTTGACATAGACGCCTCATTTCCCCTCTTTATTTCCTTTTTCCGAACCGCATGGGTTTAGGTGAAAAAGGCGAAAACAACCGGAACCACCACTGGGCTGACGGCAATATGGGTGAAGGTGAGCAGTGTCGCGGTTTTCGCGGCGCAGTCATAGCGAGCGGCAAAAACAGGCCCCAGGATCGCAGCCGGCAGGGCGCTCAGCAGCACAAGTATCTGCCGGTGTTCGACGATCACCTGCAGCCTGGCCGCAATAGCATCGCAGAACCACGGCTGCAGCACCATCTGCACCATTATGGAAACGATAATCAGCATCCAAAACCCCCGCGGCGCCTGAAAGGTGAGCTGCAGGCCGAGGATGACGGCCGATACGACCACCAGCGCACCCTGCGTCATTTTCAGCGTCGCCATGATCGTATCGACAAGCAGCGTTCCGGCCGGGATGTCGAGCCGGGAGCAGACAAGCCCGAGCACCACCGCCATGAATATCGGCGACAGGAAATAGTCTTTGGCCAGCTTGCCCACATCGCGGCCGCTTTTCAAGGTTCCGCCGAAATACATGGCCACAAAAGGGCATAAAATAAAGATCGGCAGGCCCACGCCCAGCTCGCTTATGATGATGCCCTCGGCAAGCGCCTGGGGATTGTGGGAAAAGGCGTACTGAATGATGGGATATCCTATAAGCGCCGACGACCCGAATGAGGAAATGATCATCAGCGCGCCGGTGTTCTGGCGGTCAAATTTCAGAAGCACTCCCACAAGCCAGGTGCCCGCCAGGGAAACGACCCCGGAGACAAGCATAATCAGAACAGGTATGATGGTTGCTCCCGACAGGGGATGCGTCCAGAGTTCATAGAAGATCGTAGCCGGCAAAACGGCCTGCGTGAGCAGCCGTGAAAACATGGGACCGTCTTCCTGCTTCAGCAGGCCCTTTTTTTTCAAAAAATACGCCGCCAGCACCATAAGCATAAAGGCGATCACCGTTTCCGACACCTGCAAACCCACCGCCGACATTTTCATAGAGATCCTTATCTGGAATGAGGTCTGAATTGCCTTCTCGTGTCAATCCCAGCCACGACGTCAAAATTTTTTGACTAGGGCCTCATGCCCACTGCCATAAATGCGGTCAAAGTACAAAGAAACTCTCCGGAATGGCTCAAAATCTTCAAATCAGATATCCATTGGTCGGCAATTTCCGGTAAAAGACGGCCGGCTTCCACGGCTCGTTTTACTGTCTGGCGCAGGTTATAGACACGATCGGTGAGCTCAAAATCAGTGAGCACCGACACCGATGGCTCTATCTCCACATTTTTGAGCCCTGCTTCCAGGAAATACCGCTTTAAATATCTGCCGATCCACCTGTTGGTGAATGACTCCTCCCACGCTGTTTCAACGATCTTCGTTGCTGCTTCATTGCCGCCATTCAGGGAAAATGTGCCCCAGTCGTTATCGTAGGCAAGCAGTAATCCGCCGGGCTTGAGAACGCGGGCCATTTCACGAATGGCCAGCTGCGGGTTTTCGATGTGCTGCAGTGTCCGGTCTATGCGGCAGCGGGAGAAACTCCCCTCTGTAAAAGGCAGGTTGCGGGCGTCTGCCCGGGCAAAGGCGATACGCATGCCGGCCGGGGTTCGGCTGGTGGCCTCCTCAATCATGCGGCTGCTTGCATCCACGCCGACGACGAGCCCGTTGGGGCCGACGCGTGAAGCCATCCGAAAGGCGTCATCCCCGATTCCGCAGCCGACCTCCAGAACGGAAAGACCGGCGGACAGGGAAAGCCGCTCATAACTTCTCTGTTTATATTCGTGAAAATACGGCAGTGAGTCGAGCAGGGAAAGACAATGTTTGTACGCCGCCGCATCATCACGGCCATCCACATCGGCAAAACCCGTCGCGAGATATTCAGTATCCATGTACGCTCATTTAACGCAGTACAGGCGAATTGCAAATTCGAGAGCCCCTGGAGATCGCGGCCTTATGGCCGGTACCAAAAGGGATACAGGTAATCACTGGAGACGCTGGTCATCGCTTCCGGGCTGAAAGGTGCTGTCAAATTGTCCGTGGTGAACACCTGATACGCATCATTGACACCTCCAGTGCAGACGAAATGCTGAAAGTCCTTTGCCGGCTTAAGGTCAAAATATCCGGCAGCACCGTAGACGCTGTGGTTGGGCATGTCCACCTTCGGGATGTCGAACACTTTTTCCGGCTCCCCTCCCGTGGCGCTGATGCGGTTCAGGCTGTAGGCGCTTTTACGGCTTAGCTGAAAATAAATCCATTGGCCGCTGTCATCGAAGAAGGGAGAAAACACCGTATCATCCACGGAGGAATAATGAGTCAGCTGCACCGGGCCGTCTCCCGTCTCCAAATCGCACACCATGACATTGACAATATTTGTGTTGTTGTCAGACAGATACGTGAGCTTTGTGCCATCCGGGGAAAAGGCCGGGGCGTAATCGTTTCGCGGATTTTCATCAGCAAAGACGGAGTGCTTGTCCGACCCGTCCAGCTGAACCATCCACAGCCGGCTAAGCGCTTCAAGGGGGCCTATCTCCGCATCGGTCCGGACATAGGCGACCGTTGTGCCGTCCGGAGAAATGGTTGGGAATTCCTCCTGGAACGACATCCAGTTGTCGTCCGTAATACGGGTATATTTTCTGGTGGCAAGCTTCATTCTGTACAGCGAACCTCCAGGGGGATCATTAGCTGTGGGTGTCGGATTTTCAAAATTCGCGGAAAAGACCATGGTCTTGCCGTTGGGCGTGACCACCGGGCTGATTGCGGAATGGCCCGGCACGGCCACCAGGGTGGTCGGCTTTCCCATCGGTTTTTTGATGGAGACAATGTTTATTTGAAGAAGGTCGCTCGTTAACTGTGAACAGACGATAAATCCGAAAGGATTTTGAACTTTATCGCAGGATACAAACAAGATGAAGAAAGTACAGAGGGCAAAAAGGGGGAATAGTATTTTTGACCGTTTTAGAAGATTTAAACTATTCATTTATGAAGCCTCCTTTAGCTGATAGAAACCCGCTTTGATATTGGATGAATATAGGATGAGGGCTGGAAGTGTGTCAATGTAAATGTGGGCGCAAGATGGGGGATGAAGTTTGGGAGGGGGCGGCATGCGGTGCTGATATTAAATATCTTGCGGCGCGGCGGGCGCTCTGATATGAGGAGCTATGTCAACCGGCACGGCTGCTTTTGTGCGCAGCCGCAGTAGGGGTTCAAAATCTTCAACCCCTACTGAAAAAATAGGCTTCAAAAGGGTAATCGGGGTCGGCGTAGATTGGGTTAAGTCCGACTAAAACCGTTGGGTTTCGTTCTTCAACCCAACGTACGCTAAAACAAATGCTTGCGCAAAAGCAGAAGCATTCGGACGAACCCAACAAATTCAAAGTACAGGGTTTTCGTTCAACCACTAAGCAGGGGGAATTTAATCGGTCCCCAATTAATCGGTGGTGCCCCACATATCAGCCTGGCAATAACCAGGTTTAAGGAGGATTATTATGAGCGAAATCGGGATCGGAAAATGGACCACTGCTTTAAAAAAACTTTGTTTGGCAATTTGCTTTTGCAGTATCATGCCCGTCGTTTCTGGCAATGCTTTCGCGCAGGAACCTGCACCGGAAGCTTACTTATGCCAGGCGCAGGCCAAGAGTCTTTACTTCAACGGATACGCCTATACTTTTTTGCGTCCCTGGAATGAGTCAAAATTGCAGCTGGCGCAGAGGTCTTACAATAATGGATGGGTACAGCATTGGCAGATCACTGTTAACACACCGTCCGCATCGGGAAATCTGGGCGCCTGCGTTTTCAACGGCCTTCTCTATTGTTTTTTTACGACATCGGACGGGAAACTCCAATACATCACGGTGAATCCTTCCTCGGCGGCATGGGTCGGCCCCACTACAGTTGCCACGGGGCTGACCGGCCAGGGAGCGGCCGCGGCGGTTTCCGGCGATAAGATCTACGTTCTTGTGCCTGCTTCTTTCGGATTTGTCACGGGCGACGGCAAGAATTTCACGACATGGAAGCCCGTTTTCAGTCAGGCGCCTCCCTCCCAGATGATGGACGCGGTCACATTCTATCCGCAGGGCAACGATCCTGCCGGGATACTGTTCATCTACAATGACGGGGCCAGCCCCAGGAAACTCCGTTCCTGTGTTGTCTTTCCTCCCAATCCTCAGACCGTGACAAGTGAAACTGTCCTGCCGTGGCCATCGGCCACTTGGCTGCCCGTTGTCTCGGGAAATCTTCTTCTCGGAACCTCCGGAACCTCAAGCCCCGGCGCAAAGGCCCCGTGCGTTCAATTCTACGGAATGGCCGATTATGGGAGTGACGGAAACCATCAGGGGCGCTGGGAATTAAACCTTTTCAACGGGACTTGGACATTTTACGATATCACTATTACATTCATAAGCTGTTACTTGAACGCGTTTCCGTGGTACGACATTATGGACACGAAGGGGACGATGCGCCAGACTCATGTTCTGGAGATATATTCGGGACTTCAGCCCGGCGACCAGCTTTTCTCCTTGGCGTCGGACTGGATGGTTCCCCAGAACAATGACCCGACCTATGGCTGGGCAGGCACGCCAACGGCAACCTCGAACGCTTCGGACTCGAGCTCCGAGCTCAGGAACCTGTGGAGCCTCGTGGGCGTTGTTCTCGGCCCGCCGCCTTTTCCCATGAACGGAGCCGCCGAGGCATGCCCGAACGGGTCTCCCGCGGACGCTCTTTCCGGCGTGGAATACGGCAAAAGCCAGTCAACCCAGATAACAACGATGACAACTTCCGCCTCCACGATTAGCGTGGCGTCCGGATCGAAAATCAAAGGGGGCCTGGGAGAGTGGTCTCTCGACCTGAGCTACGCTCACGCCTGGACCAAAAGCCACGGAACCACCAATAGCGTCAGCGTTTCAAAAGACTTCCTTTTCGGCCCATGCTCCGAGTCGGCCGGATCCCAGGGCCAGACCGGATGGGCCATATTCAGCGCGCCAACGATGATAACACAGTGGTATAAGCTTTACGCCTACGACTACAATATGGATACGAACCAGGGGACCTACCTCAACCAGGACATCTACACGACGGCTTTGGGCAATGCAGTCCTGCAGTCGGCCTATTTCGACCTGGCAAATCCGTCGAATGGCGATTACACCGGATTGATGGCGGGAATGCGCGCCTACCCCAATTCCACCAGCATAGCCGGCTGGAACTCGGGAATTCCCAACTGGGATAACGGAGGTTCGGATTGGTCGGTAACTTTCGGAGATACGACAAATCCTCAGATGCCGGTTTTAAATCTCGGCGAGTCGGATATAGCAACCTACACATCCAGCAAAACAACCCTAGATACAAAAGGCAATACTAACAGCTTCAAGGTGAAGGTGGGAGATAAACTTAATTTGTTTGGTTTTTCAGAAACTGTTACGGTGGGCTACAGCGGCGAATGGGAAACAGTTAGCGAAACCGAATCGGAGATCACTGAGGATGTGAGCTGTACCATGAATGTCCCCAGGCCGCCGGACGGGTCGCCGTCCGACTATATCAAAAGCCTGACCGTACAGCCTTACTGGCTTCAAGCAAAAACCGCGAAAGCGCCCTGGATTCCGAATATATTCGGCGGCAATCTTCCCTGGTGCATCACCTGGGCGGTCACACAGTTCGGCACAGCAGGAGGCCAGCAGGGTGGAGCCGCACCATCGCCGGTGTCGGCGCTTGGCGTGGTCAGCCGCGGTAAGATGATGAAAGACAAGTACGCGATAGTGGGCGCCCGCCTTGAATATGCGAATGAGGCTGGAGAAATAGTCCCCGTCTCGATGACCGCGGACGAATTCAACCCGGATAACGGAACTTCTGTATCACTGAACGGCCATGTTTTCTCTTCAACCGGCAGCAAGGGTACATGGACCCGTTCGGGCGAAACCTGGAAATACAAAACCCGCCTGGGAGTTTTGCACGATCCATTCACTGTGGAACTGAATTTTGCGGATAAATCATGGTCTTTCAGCGCCGCGTCGTGGACCCTTAACCAGGATATCCTGATTTCCGGAGACACTGTACTCGTCATGCTTGACATCATGGGGCAGTATCTCTTATCGACCCGTCTCGACCATAAAATCGTGGCGGAATGGACACACAGGGAAAAGAGGGCGGACAGGGAGACCGTCGGTGTCCATTTTATCAAGGGCGATTACAACTCGGAAACGGGCGCGGGCGCTCTGCATATCAAGGGACACATCAAGAAAAACGAGGAAGAGTTCGGCGATATGGAGATCAGGATCAACGAAGCGTCTGTCATGATCCCGCTGCTCGGCAAAGATGGTTTTCTCGACGCCCTCGACCATGGCAAAGCGGTAAAGTATGAATCGGAAGGGCTCAAATTCAGGATAGACTTCAGGACAGGAACATGGGCGGCAGACATAGAAGGTGAGCAGTTTAACAAGAACATGGCGCCCAAGAACGGGGCGACCAATGTCCAGATCTACCTTGGCGGAAGCAAAATATCAGATCAAACTTTAGAAGTGCTCGGCCATTCGTTGAAACTCAGCTTCAAAGGGTAGCGGAACCAAGCCGAGCATTCACATTATTGAAACAGTTTTTAATCGGCATTAATCGGGTAGAGTAGAGAGCTGACAGCCCACCCGGTATCTTTAAGATCAGTTTGTTGCAAGCGAATGAAATATCGCGAATATCTTCGTATTGAAGCCAATCAGTATTTTTGGCGGACATACGACGATAGTGAGGTTGACCTTGTCGAGGAACGCGATGGTCGGCTTTACGGATTTGAGTTAAACACAGCTTTTATCAGGAGGCCAAAAATGAGGACGCGTTTACCTGTACTATTCTTGTGGATTATTACCCTGCTTGTTTCCTGCCCGGGCAACATCGGCTGTGAATCAAGCCGTGGGCCCTTCACCTTTGCCGTTATGTCCGACAATCATGTCTATCCCGGTGGATTTGGAGGGGTGGATTCTCCGGCTATTACCACTGACATTGTAAATGACATAATTTCCCAACAGGCAAGTATTGTATTTTCCGCGGGTGATACGGTCGCGGGAGTATACAATTCATACACGGATTTTGCAGCGCAATTAACATATTACAAGACGATAGTTTCAACGCCATTAAGTAATGCCGGAATCGCTTTTTATCCGCTGCCCGGCAACCACGAATATAAAAATTCTTCATCGGGCGCCTGGGGTGATACCCTCTCGACCTGGAATGCCGCGTTTCCTTCCCTGCCACAGAACGGTCCTGCGGGAGAAGTAGGCGGCACGTACTCTGTCACATATAAAAACAGCCTGTTTATTCTCCTTGATGAATATGCCACGGGATTTGGAACCGATACAAAGGTCAACCAGGCCTGGCTTGACAGCATTACCGAGGGAAGACAGAAACAGCACTTATTCGTATTCGGCCATTCGCCAGCCTTTCAGATTGATACGTATACTACTGATATGCTCGATAAAAATCCTTCCCAGAGGGATGCTTTCTGGTCGAGTTTGGAAAACGCCAAGGCTGACATATATTTTTGCGGGCATCTGCACAAGTTTGATTTTTCCGCGGTGACAGGTGTATCCTCGCATACCACCTATCAATGTGTGGACGGAGTAACGGGCTCTCATGTTATCTCTCCCGTGACCAGTGAGAACCAAGCGTCAAATGCACCGAGAACCCTGAATGTTCTTTTCGACAATTACAATGATGGAGAAGCCACTGCCTGTGGTACTTCGCATCAATGCGCCTTCGGCTATACTCTGGTTACTGTTGTTGGATCAACGGTGACGGTTAAATACAGAGAGAGAACCGGGGCAGCAACATTTGTTACTGCATATTCTTATACTTATGAAAATGATGCCTCACATGTGCTGCACTAAAGATTCTTTAACACTATTAAAATATTAAGATAAAGGGGAACGGTTCTATTAAAAAACCGTTCCCCTTATCTTGTCAACGGTCTTTTCAAACTGAGCCATTTTCGGTCGTGAAAAGTGAGCCACCCAGTCCTCATGACGGGCTCATTTCCACACCCTCCTTTCCGACTTT
>CAIWCT010000418.1 GCA_903911225.1 uncultured delta proteobacterium | reverse complement strand
TCTGCACAGGTGCGTTTTTGATTCGTTTGCCCGTGCTAAATTCTCGCAAGAGCAACCGGCAATGATGGCAGGGCAATCGCTCGAACCGCACGGGCGGCACTCACCAAAAGCTCACCTGTGCGAATATGGCTATGCTATTTTGAAAAATGCTCTAGCGCGTAATTGCACCGCTGATTTTTATTATGTGCAGATGAATACGTCAGATTCAGTTCTAAGGGGTAGTAATGCTGACATGATTATTTTTGTTAAGAAGGAGGGCTATCATGAAAACAAGACATATTCTGACTGTATGTATCCTTGCACTGCTTCTGTCATCATGCGCTTTTCTGCCAGCCTTTACAGAGGATGAGTATGCACGACGCCAGCATGATGAGATGGATGGGCAGTATGCTCCCTACCGGCAGCGCAATACCATTGAGGCCTACCGGGAGTTCATCGCGAGATATCCCAAAAACATGTACCTGGAAACAGCGCTTGATCAAATAGATAACCTTGAGTTTGCTCCGTATGAAAAGGCCGATACGATTGCAGCCTATACGGAATTTGTTGCGCGGTATCCCGGAAATCGATATGCTGTGACGGCAAAAAATCGCATCGACCAGGCCACCATAAAGGATTGCGAGGGCATTGATACCATAGAAGGATACCGCCAATTTTTAGAAAAGTATCCTGACAATATCTTCACGCTGACCGCGCAGGACCGGCTGCAGGATCTTGAGTTTCGGCAGCTTTCGCAGAAATTGCAGCAACAGTACGGCTTTGATCTGCTGCTGTACCGGCTGCAGGTAAAGCGCCTGCAAAAAGAACTTCCCTTCGAATCAGGCGTCAATCTCGGCGACTTCACCCTTTTTGCCACGGTGGAACCAGTAGAGGGCAAAAAATGCTTCAAGTCGCATCTTATCTATAGCCCTGATATCACATCTCTTACCGGCACCCCCGCAGCCGTTCAGGAAAAGATATTTGATGCTTTGATTTCAAAGCTCATCATAACTCTTGCAAATCAATTTCGCTCAGCACCGGATATCGACAGGTTCAGCTTTGTGATAGCATCGTCGCTGCACCGTTTTTACGGCGATGAAACGACAGTCCTTGAATATATATTCCCGGCACGTGAAGCGCGCCTGTTTGCACAAAACATGTTCGGCAGATCGCAGCTTCTTGCGCTGGCTGCAATACGACAGCCACCGGCACCTCTACCGGCGGCTAAAAAAACACAGCCCGGCGCTACAGTCAGCAGTCCGGTGAAGCTCGAAGGCGGAGATATTATGGAAAAATCCACCGCCCGCCGGCGGGCGCACGACACCATTATGTCATCGACCTGGAATCGGGTGAGCAGAGACGGAACCGTTCATACCGTAAAGATTGTGAGAAAGTGGAAGGATTTTAATGGCGCAGGCGGCTTCAAAGAAAAATCCGTAACAAAGTATTTCCACCATCAGAACAGGCTCTATGCCGACGCTATTCTTACTACTGTGGATACCCGGGGTGCCCGGCAGCACTGGTATATGCTTTCAAAAGGCGACCCTGGCCTGACACCGGACATTGACAACTACCGGCCTCCTGCGGAATGGGATTTTCCGCTGGCGGAGTTTGCCGAAACTCCTGTCGAACAGGAGCGACACCAGTATAGCGGCACCGTTTCCTGCGACAGCACGCAGTGTTTTGTGGTGCAAAGCACGCCTGAGTCAGCGGATGCGGCCTATGCAAAGAAGACTAGCTTTATCGAACAGCAGAGCCTGCTGCCGCTTAAAATTGAATACTTCGACAAAAGCGGTGCGCTATGGAAGACTGCTCACTTTGACTGGCAGGAAACTGGCGGCATTTGGTTCTGGCGACAGGCAATTATCGAAAATGTGCAGACCGGGGCGGTTACCACCATCATAGTTACCGATGTGCATATAAACCCTGGTTTGCCTTACAGCGATTTCGCTCCCGGGGCGCTGCTGCGCCATAGCACGGGGATGCAGTAATATCTTTATTTAATTTTGTATTTTCTTATACTTCGGATGATGGAAATGGAGACAATGGTCGCAGCTTTCGGATACGGTGGAGTCATCGAATTTAATATAACCGATTTTCAGCCATTCTTTTACCTGCATGGTGCTGTTTGTCGACGTTACATAAATATCAAAATAGAGCTTGCCGTCAGGATAGTTGTTTAAATTAAGTTCGTCGCGAAAATCAAATGCCAATATCTTTTCCTGCCCATCTCGCGCCTTGATTTTCATCCACTCAGGAGTTATCGCGAGGCTGGGATCTTCCATGCCGAGCTCTGAAATTTCATAAAGCTGCCTGATGTTGGGGGGGGAATCCGCACGGGCAAAATCTACTGCTGCATTTATTGCGATGCCGGAAATAAAAATATCGTTGAATCGAATGGTGATATTCGGCTGATTCGTCATTGACACCTCGGTATAATAATCAGCCTTGGTGCCGGCAAGGTCGTCGATGACGAAAAAATTTCCGGTTTCGAGATTATACTGATGCTCAGGATCATCCGTGGGGTATATTTTCCCTGCAAGCCCGAATCCCCTGAATTTGCCCCTGGGGGCGTATGAAAGTGCTATAGAAGCTCGCCCGATGATGAGTCCCATGCTTCCTTTTTGGAAATATCCGGTGTATGGATTTTGCTCGGTTATGTTCCATGTTCCC
>CAIWCT010000417.1 GCA_903911225.1 uncultured delta proteobacterium | reverse complement strand
GCCATTAATTGTCATATTGTAATAGGAAGCATAATAGCCACTCCAATATGTTCCCTTAATACACATCCCTGTTACAGGATTTGTCAAATTTGCCCGTCTCACCGGGCAAGATGTCTTTGCAACCCTTCACTGCTCTGATCATGGCCATAAAATTATAATCTCTTTAGTCCTTTTTCGAGTGGCGATGCTTAGCACAGGACAGGCAAAAAGGCAATGAAAAGGTTATGTAACGAAAATTATCCCCCACCGCCTCTTTCACATAGAGGGGGGGTCCTTGCCGTCTTGACATTACCAAACAGTTCTTATATCTTCAGCAAAACATCTTACAAGGGAGATTCTATGGGGAATATCAAGATAGGCATTATTGGCGGCTCCGGTATGGATGATCCTTGCCTGATGCAAAATATCAAGGAAAAGAAGGTGAAGACTCCCTACGGCAGCCCGTCTTCCCAGCTTACTATCGGCAAAATAAATGGCGTTGATACGGTAATCTTGGCTAGGCACGGAAAGGACCATTCCGTGTACCCGACCGGGGTTAATTTCAGGGCCAATATCTTTGCGCTGAAAAAGGAAGGCTGTACCCATATCCTGGCAACCACCGCGGTTGGTTCTTTGCGCGAAAAGATAAAACCCGGAGACCTTGTATTTGTGGATCAGTTCATAGATTTTACCAAGCAAAGAGCCCTCACATTCCACGATGAAAAGGTGATTCACACGCCGATGAGCGAACCTTTTTGCCATAACCTGCGCTCGGTCCTTGTTCAAAGCGCGAAGGCGCTCAAACTCAAGCATCATGGGTCTGGAACGGTTATCACTATTGAAGGCCCGCGATTTTCTACAAAGGCGGAATCTCATATGTTCAGAGGCTTTGGCGCTGATGTGATCAACATGTCAACGGTGCCTGAAGTGATCCTCGCGCGGGAGATCGGGATCTGTTATCAGAGCATTGCCATGTCTACCGATTATGACTGCTGGAAAGAGGAAGAGGCTCAGGTCACCTGGGAGATGATAGTTGCCATCATGGGTAATAATGCCGATAACGTAAAAAAGCTGATTCTTCTGACGATTCCAAAAATTCTGGAAGCTGCGTGCAATTGCAAATAATAAGGAGGAACAAAAATTGAAAGGAGGTCGGGATGTTACAGTGCCGTAATAAGTTAATTGCCGTTGCCGGAGGCCGGGAGCAGCCCGATCTGATCCTGAAAGGCGGCACAATTGTCAATGTTTTTTCCGGTGAGATGATTGAAGCCGATGTGGCCATCGCCGATGGCTTTATCGCTGGTATTGGCGATTATGAGGGGCCGGAGATATTGGATGTGCGGGGCGGAATAATCTGTCCTGGTTTTATTGAAGGGCACCTGCACCTGGAGAGTACGATGCTGGCTCTGCCGGAACTGGCACGCGCAGTTCTATCCCACGGCACAACGGGCATTATTGCTGATCCACATGAAATAGCCAACGTCATGGGCAAAGATGGCGTCCGATATTTCCTCGACAGCGCGGCCGGCCTCCCCGTGGACATCTACTTCATGCTTCCTTCCTGTGTCCCCGCCACCCATCTGGAGACTTCTGGCTCCCGTCTGGAAGTGAGCGATCTGATATCTTTATGGGGGGAACCGTCTGTTTTGGGTCTGGCCGAAGTGATGAATTATCCGGGCGTAGT
>CAIWCT010000416.1 GCA_903911225.1 uncultured delta proteobacterium | reverse complement strand
CGCCGGAATGCAGCCGCCCGACGGGCCGCCGGTTTGCACGGCTTTAAATTTTCGCCCCTTTGGTATGCCGCCGCCGATATCATAGACGATCTCCCGCAGCGTAATGCCCATGGGCACTTCCACCAGGCCCGTATTATTGATCTTGCCGACCAGCGAGAATATTTTTGTTCCCGTGCTGTTCTTCGTTCCGATGCTGGTATACCAGTCGGCGCCGCGGTTGATAATGAGCGGCACATTGCCCCAGGTCTCGACATTGTTAAGGTTGGTTGGCTTATTGTACAGGCCCTGGTCGGTTGCATGCACGTATTTGGCCCGGGGCTCCCCGCTGCGGCCTTCAATGGAGGCAAACAGGGCAGATGATTCGCCGCACACAAAAGCGCCGCCGCCGCGGTTAATGGTGATGTCGAAGCTGAACCCGGACCCGAGGATATTCTCGCCCAGGAGCCCGGCCTCGCGGGCCTTATCCAGCGCGACGGTGACATTGTGCACAGCAAGGGGATATTCATTGCGCACGTAGATATAGCCCTGTGACGAGCCTATGGCATAGGCGCCGATTATCATGCCTTCCAGCACCAGGTGCGGATTGCCCTCAAGCAGGCTTCTGTCCATATAGGCGCCCGGGTCGCCTTCGTCGGCATTACATATTATGTACTTGGGCTCGCCCTTTGCCTTGCGGGTCGAATCCCATTTCCATCCCGTCGGGAAACCGCCGCCGCCCCTGCCCCGCAGATTTGCCTTTTTCACCTCTTCGATCACTGCTTCGGGCTTCATGCCGGAAAAAACCTTGGCAAGGCCGCTGTAGCCGCCGATGGCAAGGTAGTCATCAATGCTTGCCGGGTCGATCTCGCCGTTCATGCCGAGCACATAGCGCGTCTGGCGCTTGTAGAACGGCACATCATGCTCATAGACGATCTTTTGTTTTGTGGCCGGATCGACATAGGCCAGGCGGTCCAGTATCTCGCCTGCAAGCACGGTCTTTGTTATAATATCCGGCACATCTTCTGCTTTTATGCGCTGATAGAAAATCTTTTGCGGATGTATGACCACCATGGGACCGCGCTCGCAGAAACCGTGGCAGCCGCTGGTGCGCAGCTGCACCCTGTCCTGCAAGTGCTGTTTTTCAATTTCCTGCTTGAAGCATTCTATTATTTTCTGCGTGCCGTAGGCAAGGCAGCCCGTGCCTGCGCAGATGGTGATGCAGGATTTGTTCGGGTCGCGGCCTTTGCGGATTTCATCCTGCAGGGCCGCCAGCTCACCGGGTGATTTAAGCTTCTTCATCAGAGGGTACCTTCCTGCCAAGATCCCGCAGGATCGTATTGGTTTTTGCTATGGTGAGCTGGCCGTGATATTCGCCGTCAACCACCATTACCGGCCCGAGGGCGCAGGCCCCAAGGCAGTTGACCGTCTCAAAGGTGAACTCAAGATCAGCTGATGTTTCTCCGGCGCTGATGCCCAGCGCCCGCTCGACATGGCCCGAAATAAGGGGGGCGCCGCGCACATGGCAGGCCGTGCCCAGGCACAGGCTCAGCAGATGTTTGCCCCGGGGAGTGAGGCTGAAGGCTTTGTAAAAGGTCGCAACCTCGAAGATGCGGCTGACGGGAATCTCCAGAAGTGTGCTCACCATGACCAGCGCGTCTTCGGGCAGGTGATTTAACTCCTTTTGCACATCCTGCAGAATGGGAACCAGAAAGCCTTTGTCCGAGCCGTAGCGGGAAATGATCTCGTGTATCTTTGCCTGCATGCTCTGCCTCACCATATTTCTTCAAAAATTTCTTTTGATTTAAGCCTTTTGTATTCTATGTCTACCCGCCTCTGAATTCTCTGTATCATATCGGGGGTCAGGTGCCGGAATCTTCCCTGGGCTTTGAGATATTCCTCTACTGGCCGCCGTTCGGGAAATTCGAGTGTCATCTGGTATTTACCATGAACCACTTCATACAGGGGAAACACCCCTGTCTCCACCGCAAGCCGGCCAATCCATATGGCCCGGTCCGGCGGTATGCGCCAGCCAGTGGGGCAGATGGAAAGGATATGCACATAGGCAGGCCCTTCCATGCTGGCGGCCTTCTGCACTTTCTCGATGAGGTCAAAGGGATAGCTTGAGCACGCCGTGGCCACATAGGGAACATTGTGGGCAACGGCGATCTCTGCCATGTTCTTTTTCCAGGTAAACTGGCCATGTTTCATCTTGCCAGCAGGCGACGTGGTGGTGGACGCGCCGAAGGGCGTTGCCGATGAGCGCTGAATGCCCGTGTTCATGTATGCTTCATTGTCATAGCACACATACACGAAATTGTGCCCCCGCTCAAAAGCGCCCGACAGGGCCTGCAGCCCGATATCACTGGTGGCGCCATCGCCGCCCATGCCGAGAAACACCGTTTTGAGGTCGGGCAGCATGCCCTTGCGCACCAGTGCCTTGGTGCCTGCCTCGGCGCCCGAGATGACCGCTGCGGCATTTTCAAAAGCCACATGTATCCAGGGAACCCGCCAGTTGGTAAACGGCAGGGGCGAGGAGATGATCTCCATGCAGCCTGTGGCGCTTGCAACGACTACATTGCTGCCCAGGGCCTTTGCCACATTGCGCACGGCCAAAGCCTCGGCGCAACCCTGGCAGGCCCGGTGGCCCGGCGCAAAGTATTCTTTTTTTGAAATCAGGCGTGATGCGTAGACATTGAGCTGTTCCACTATTCTCTCACCCCGTATAAGATGTAGTCTTCTTCGCGCACCCTGCGCTTTGACATCTTTGATGCCTTTTCAAACATGGCTTTGTAATCTTCAACCGTGACATCTCTACCCGCTAAACCGCACAGGAAATTGGTGACCACGGGCATATTCTTCTCCTTGTACAGCACCGAGCGAATTTCGGTTGCCACGGGCCCGCCCTGGCCGCCCATAGAAACAGCACGGTCTAAAACGATAATTCTTTTCGCGCCGGCTGCTGCCTGCCGGAACTCTTCAAAGGGAAAGGGCCGCCACAGCCGCAGGCTCAGCTGGCCAACGGATTTTCCTTCGGCCCGCAGCTCGTCAACGGCAACAGACACGGTTTCGCCGATGCTGCCCATGGTGAGAAACAGAGTTTCAGCCCCTTCGGCGTGATAGCTCTCAACAGGCTTGTAGTGCCTGCCCGTGAGGTCTGCCATCTCCTGCCAGGCTTTTAGAATTTCGGGCTTTGCCTCTATAAGGGCGCTGTCCTGGGCCTTGCGCGTCTCGGTATAAATGCCGGGCATGCCGAAGGCGCCCATGGTGACGGGATTGTCCGGATGCAGGCGGTTTACGGGCTTGAACGGGGGAAGATAGTTCTTTACGGTTTCAGCGTCCCAGAACTCAACAGGCTCAATCACATGGGTTAAGATGAACCCGTCAACATTGACGATAAGCGGGAGGGACACTTTTTGGCTCTCGGCCACGCGGAAGGCGAACATGATATGGTCGAAAACCTCCTGCCCGTTTTCCACAAAAACCTGAATCCAGCCGCAATCGCGGATGGACATGACATCAGAGTGATCATTCCAGATGCTTAAGGGGCCGGAGAGCGACCGGTTGGCAAGCACCATGACCACCGGCAGCCGCATAGAGGCTGTGATAAAAACTATCTCATTCATCAGGGCAAGGCCCTGGGAGCTTGTGCAGGTAAAAGTCCGGGCGCCCACTGCAGAGGAGCCGCAGCACACGCTCATGGCTGAATGCTCGGACTCTACAGGAATGAACTCGGCGTCCAGCTCGCCATCTGCCACGACCTCCGCCAAGTGCTCCACGATGTGGGTCTGCGGGGTTATGGGGTAGGCTGCAATTACATCAACGTTTGCCATTTTTACGGCTTCGGCTGCGGCAATCGAAACTTCAAGGCCTACTCTCTCCCCCATTATTCCACCTCCGGTATCATGGTTATGCAGCCGGTAAAACACTCGCGGGCGCAGATGCCGCATCCTTTGCAATAGTAGAGGTCTGCCTCAAAATACCCGTCATCGGTCTTGTGAACCGCCATGTCCGGGCAGAAGATATAGCATACGCCGCAGCGGATGCAGTGCGTTTTGTCCACTACCGGCTTCATGGAGCGCCACTCGCCGGTTTTATACTGGCAGGCATTGCCGGGATTGCTGATTACGCAACCCACTTCAAGGTCTTTCCAGGTAAGTTCCAGTTCAGACTTTGGTGTTTTTGCCAAAGCTGTCTCCTTCCTGCTGTCTATTAAGTTAAGACGCTGGTTTCTGCAAAAGCGCGATGAAAGGCTATGAGATTTTTTTCGGCAATGCGACCGAAGCGCTTGTTGACTGGGCCGGTCAGGGCATCGGGCGCAAAAATTTCACGGGCTTTCAGCAGCGCGCCCAGCATGGCGACATTGGTGATGGGAAGGCCCGTTGCCTCGCTGGCTATTTTTGTCGCGTCTACTGCGGCAATGCTGCACGTGTAGCCGAACTCTGTGCGCAGGTCCGAACAGGAGTGCCGGCTGTTTATGACCAGCATGCCCCCGGGCCTGAGGCCGGCCACTACATTTACGATACGAAGAAGGGAGGGATCAAGAACCAGAACGATATTTGGCTTATTGATATTGTTGCGCAGTTTTATCTGCTTGTCATCGATGCGGCAGAAGGCCACGACCGGCGCGCCCCTGCGCTCGGGGCCGAAGCTTGGAAAAGCCTGGGCGTATTTTCCCAGATTAATGGCTGCAATGGCCATCAGCTCTGCCGATGTCACCGCGCCTGCTCCGCCCCGTCCGTGCAATCTTATTTCAATCATCAAACATCCCCCAATTATAGCAGCGTTTTTCGAAACCTATCTTTTTTAATATTTTATGTCAATTATTTTATTTAAAAACAAAAAAAAAGCGGGGGGCCATCCTGCCCCTATTCATATAATTACAACCGTTTCACAGGAGGAGAATATCGCCAGCCGCAGATATAAATTTTACTAGGAGTCTGTCGGACTTTCCAAGCATCCTATGATATAATGGCGTAACATTAAACAATTGATTTCAAAGGATACGCCAGATGTCATTAAAGTTTGTCACTTGTGATCGCAATGCACAATTTTTACTGCCTCCGTCG
>CAIWCT010000415.1 GCA_903911225.1 uncultured delta proteobacterium | reverse complement strand
CAGGTTCGTAAAACTCCTACCAACGGGATTTCCAATACTGTCATTGTCAAAGTGTTTGCAGAACAAAACACTGAATTTATGAAACATGCTATTTTTGAAACGCCTGCTTTAATTATTTTAGCTGCTAAATAAATTAAATATTTATTTAAAAAATGCCCGGTGGTATTCTAAAAAAATGATACCGCTCAAGCCAATTGAATGGTTTAAAAAATGCGCGCCACGATCAGGCATTGCGCAAGGTCTTGTTTGGCCTGTAATAATTCTTGGCTTGTTTATTTCGATAGTCACCGGGGCAACAACAGGCTATTTTAATTATAAAAAAGAAATATCCTCCCTTGAGCAAAGCTTAACTGCTATTAAGCAGTCGCAGTTTCCAGCAATTATTGAAAATGTATGTTCGAAAAACACCGCTTTGCTTTTCAAACAAGCACATGCCATCAAAAACATACCCCATATTGTTCATGTGACAATCAATGACGGACAAAATGAATTGGCTTTTGCCGGTGAAATTGCAGGCCGGCAACTGATCAGCCGCCAATATCCAATAACTTGTTTTTATGACAAAGCTATAAGACAAACAGGCATGCTGACAGTAACCGCCAGCGCCGATGGCATTACAGCGGCTGTCATGAAATCGTTTTTTCGAACCCTTATCCGAGATGCATGCAGCACCCTGCTGCTGGCACTGGCAATTGTCCTGTTAGTAAATCATTTTTTCAAGCGGCATATAAACACAATTATCAGCTTCACACAGAGCCTTTCACCACAGCAGATGGAGGCCTCTTGTGTGCTTCACCGCAGGCACAGCAAAACCCCGGATGAGCTTGATACACTGGTTGCCTCAATTAACGGCCTGCTCTTCAAACTGCTTTCAGGCTCTGCACGGTTGCACGAAAAAGAGCTTGAACTGAGCAACGCTGAATCCAGCTTTATGCAAGTGCTTAACGCGGTACCCCTCTCAATCTTCTGGAAGGATACCAACAGCGTCTATCTTGGCTGCAACCAGCATTTTGCTCGATTGGTTGGCCTTGACATTCCCGGTCGGATTGTCGGTAAAAACGATTTCATGCTGCCATTTTTCGCCGACGCAGCTGAAAAACTGCGAACGCTCAGCCAGGTAGTCATTAAAAACAAGCATGCGCAGCATAGCATTCAACAGCGGGGCATTACCTCTGCCTCACTGATGTACCTGGATATTACCCTTCTGCCCCATATTGATGAGGCCGGGTTATGCGATGGAGTTATCGGACTGATAACGGATATAACTGAGCTTAAAAAATCGCATGAACAGCTCGTAATGCTGTCTGCCGTAGTCGAGCAGATACATGAAATTATCGTTATTACAGACAAGCAGGCAGTAATCCAGTATGTCAATCCGGCATTCACAAAGGCTACTGGATATAGCAGAGCACAAGCCGTAGGTCACACCCCTGCGCTACTGCGCAGCGGGAAACAGGATGAAAATTTTTACAAAACACTGTGGTCCACGATCTCTCAAGGCGAAATCTGGCGCGGTCGATTTGTAAACAAAAAACAAAACGGAGAGCTCTATAATGAAGAAGCGGCCATTTCCCCCCTCTACAGCGCCTCAGGTGAAATCATAAACTATCTTGCCGTCAAGCGCGATATCACCCATGACCTCAAAATTGAGCAGCAGCTGCGCCAGGTCCAGAAAATAGAAGCAATCGGAACCCTTGCCGGCGGCATTGCCCATGACTTCAATAATATTCTCGGGGTCATTTACGGTTACGCTGAAATGTCTATGGATCCTGCGGAAACCATACCGCAGATAAACAGCAACCTTCAGCTGCTAATCAGTGCAGCTAACCGCGCAAAAGATCTGATCCGGCAGATACTCACCATCAGCAGGCAGACTGAAAAAGAAGCTCTGCCGATTACGATTTCGCCCATCGTCAAGGAAGTAATAAAATTTATACGGGCTTCCCTGCCCTCAACAATCCATATTAAACAATCTCTGTCGGCAACAAACGACCTGCTGCTTGCCGACCCGATACAGATTCACCAACTGCTGATGAATTTGTGCACAAATGCGGGCCATGCAATGAAGGATTGCAGTGGAGTGCTTGAAATTAATCTTAAAAATGTTCATTTCACAGATACCGATATACTGGATCATCCATTAATACGAAGCGGAGACTATATCTGCCTGTCGGTGAAAGACACGGGTTGCGGCATACCGGGGGGGAATATGGAGCATATTTTCGAGCCGTATTTCACAACAAAAAAATCCAGCGAAGGCACGGGTCTTGGTCTGGCGGTGGTGCAGGGTATTGTTAGCAAGTGCGGTGGCGACATCAGAGTCTACAGCGAGGTCGGCAAAGGTACGGTATTCAATGTCTATCTGCCTGTCATAACCAGCGAGACGGAAAGAATAAATACGCCTGTTTTGGAAATCCCTCGGGGCTCGGAGCATATTTTATTTGTCGACGATGAAATATCTCTGGTTAAAACAAGCAAAATAATTCTCGAGCGGCTCGGATATTCGGTAACAGGCATTACGAACCCGGAGGAGGCACTGGCGGTATTCAAAAATACCCCTGATGCATTTGACCTCTTAATAACCGATAAAACAATGCCTGAGCTGACGGGGTTTGATCTCGTGCGGGAAATTAAAGCTCAGCGACCTGACCTTCCTATGATTCTCTGCACCGGAGTCAGTGTCAAAGCGGATATTGAGAAAGTACAGGAAATGGGTATCAATGGCTTTCTTTTAAAGCCCTTCAATAAAAGTGAACTTGCCTGCATCATCAGGGATGTTCTGGATAAAAAGCATGTGCCGAAATGGGCAATGAACACCTGAAAGCAGCTACAGCACAGCATTCTAAGGGGGTAACCATAAAGGTAACAAGGGTTCAGGTTTGTTTATCGTTTATGATTCATAGTTGTTCGTTAATCCTCCGCGGCGGACTCTCTGCATTGCTCCGAGAAACCAACGATCAACGAACAGTGTTCAAATTTTTTCCTAAACCCTGATCTCCGACCTCTGGCCTTCGACTTCTGAACCCTGCGACCAAAGCAGTTATTCTAAAGGAACTGCTGCAGCCGGGCACCCATCTCTTCATAGTGAAAAAGCCTGCCGAAATCCATAAGACCCGAAAGGGCGCGAGAGTGAACTCTGAAGCCGCTCTCCTCGAGAATTGAAACCGGATTCAAACCGCCTATTACAATGGCGCCCGCACGGCCTTCGCTCACCGGAATATCCAGAAGCGGCTGACCGGGGCGGCCGATGCACATGAACGCGCCGAGGCCTGCTTTTTCAAGCTTCTCGGCAATTGCCTCGACCATATCTCTGCTTTCAGAGGGAAACTCCCTGAACCCCACGCCGATACGGCCATTACCGGTTTTGATAGCGCCGATATAGTTGGTCATACCGCTGCGGATAAATATTTCAAGAGGGTCAATGCTCGTGCCGTCGTACATGATGATTTCGACAAACCGCACGGGTTTCTTGTCGCGCAGCTCCAGAACCCCGCCGAAGCGGGAATTTGTGGGGATGCCATGCTGCAGCAGTACGCCATTGAGGGTAATTGAACATACAGTGCCGATCCCGATCATTCCTTCAGGCACGGTCAGCTGCCCTATGCGCTCACCGGGAGCAAGAAAAGTAATAAGATTGCCCATGGCATAGCCATCGGCATACACCTTCTGCATCATGGGAAGACACTGTGCCACCTGACGCGGATCGGCCAGCGTCGTGTTCACAACAAGACTGCCGGTACGGGTGGCAAGGTTGAAATTCATACGATAGGTCATCTGGTCAATCTTCGCAGAAAGAAAGCCAACGCGCTCAATTGTCTTGCTTGCCTCGAATTCACACAATCCACGCTCAGTAATGCGATGGCAGCACTTATCTGTCTTTTCGATCAGGCCCGCATCAAACATTTCCTGCAAATAGAGCCTTACTGTGCGCTCGCTGATGTCATGACCTTGCGACAAAAGCTCCCTGGCGATTTTGGAGCTGCGCATGGGCTTTTCTAAATCCTTGATAATACTTAAAATAGCATTTTTTTTCTTTGCGGCTTTTTCATTCATTCCGGCAAAACCTCCCAGTCTCAATTGCAGCAAAAATTAATTTTT
>CAIWCT010000414.1 GCA_903911225.1 uncultured delta proteobacterium | reverse complement strand
CTATATCGGCACCTACCGCAAGATGCATCTCTGGAACGAAGAGAAGCTGTGGTTTGAGCCCGGCAATCTCGGCTTTCCTGTTTTTGACCTGCCCTTCGGCAAAATCGGCTGCCGCATATGCTACGATGTCTGGTTCCCCGAAACAACCCGCATCCTGGCCGCACAGGGCGCAGACATAATATGCGACTCCACCAACTGGGTCGTTGTTGATCCGCTCCAGACCAAAGAGAAGCCAACCGCTGCAACATCGGCAGCACAGATGTCGCTTATGAATTCCGTGTTCAGCATTTGCGCCGATCGCGTGGGCGCCGAGCGCGGCTGCACCTATATCGGCAACAGCTGCATCACCGATCCGGGCGGCGGCTTTGTAGCAGGCCCTGCTGATCCCGACAAGTCGGAAGTCGTTATGGCAGAGATCAATGTGGTGGGCGCGCGCTTCCGCCACTGGTCGGCATTCAACAACCCCCATACCGATCGCCGCCTTGACTGGTATGACGAGCTTCTGGGCTACAGCCCCGATGAAGAGTGGTAAGCAAAAAGCGTATATAATTTCGAAGAGCCCTGCAATTTTGCAGGGCTCTTCTTTTTTTTATTGTTTGTAGAGGTTTAATTTATTTTCTGTCGCGGAGCGCGTAGGGTGGACTTGCGTAGCACGTCCACCAGGTGTGTAAAATCTGTGGACACACTTGGTGAGTCCACCCTGCGGACTTTTCCATCATCACTGCCAGGGTTGACTTCCGGGCTGGAAAAAGCTATAATTTGACTAAAATTAAGGTCAACCAGAATAGAGGTCATTATGCGAACGCTTTCACTGTCTGAAGCTAAAATGAAATTAAGTGAGCTTGTTCAGTCGGTCCATGAAACCGAGGAAGAAGTGGTGATTACCAAAAACGGGTCTCCCGCGGCTGTGCTGATAAGCCCTGAAGAGTTTGAAAGCTGGCGCGAAACACTCAGCATTACAGCGGATGCCGGTTTTATGGATGAAATCCGCACCGGCCTTGCGGGGCTGCAGAAAACCAAAAAGCTCTATACGCTTGAGGAGCTGTTCGACCAGCCATGACAGCTTCCCCTTCGGCATATCGCCTCAAGCTTACTGAACAGACAGCCGCGCTCATCCGGAGCCTGCATCCTGATATAAAAAAGAAAATTCGCGCGGGCATTGAAGCCATTGTCCAAAACCCGCAGCGAGGCAAGCAGCTCCGGCAGGAGCTTTCAGGCCTGTGCAGCTTCAGGGTTGGCAAATTCAGAATCGTCTATCGCATAGCATCCAAAACGGTAATCGAACTGGTTGCCGTCGGCCCCCGCAAAAAAATTTATGAAGAAACGTACAAACTTCTCATGCGCGAAAAAAAAGACTGAAAGGCCGTAACTGGCGCGCTATGAGCCCGTAGGGTGGACTTGCGCAGCACGTCCACCTAGTAAAATCTGGTGGACACACTTCGTGAGTCCACCCTACAGACTTATTTGAAAAGGAGTACTGTCATGCCAGGCTATATCGGCGTTGTACATCAGGAAGGCAAAAGCAGCTACGGCGTATCGTTTCCGGATTTCCCCGGCTGTGTTACAGCAGGAAAAGACCTTATAGAAATACACCGTCTTGCAAAAGAGGCCCTTGTCTTCCATATTGCCGGCATGCGGGAAGACGGTGAAACGCTTCCCGCACCAACAAGCTATGAACATATCGCAACGGACCCCGCTTTTGCGGACGCTAAAGCCTTTATTTCGGTTCAGGTAAAGGGAGCTCTTGTCAGGGCCGTTCGGGTCAACATCACCATTCCCGACAATATGCTGGTCAAAATCGACAAGGCCGCAAAAAAAAGAGGTGTCAACCGCAGCTCGTTTCTCGTGCAGGCTGCTCTCAAAGAGCTTTCCGCCCGGTGAATTGTTGCAGCATCTTTTTATTTGCGAAAGCGGCATAGTTATTCAGCCAATTCAACAACGCCCCCTAAATTTCAACCTAGACATTACAGTTGAAATCAAAAAGCCTATGGGGTAAGAACTGTAAGTAAGCACTGTATCGAAAAATCGCCTTAAACAGGCAAGGTAACCCTAAAGGAGGATACGTCATGCCTCAAACCGTAGAAGCAAATTACCATGATGGTGTTGTCGAACTGAAACACAAGCCCACCGGTATCCAAAACGCCAGAGCGCTTGTGGTCTTTCTTGATACTGAAGAGCCACAAGAGCGCCACGCTATTGATTGGGACAGCATACGCGCCCGTAAAAGCTCCGTGGACAAATGGATCGGCATTTTGCAGAGCGCTGACCTGGGAGACTGGAAGGCCGAGCGACGAGCCTGTGTTGAAGGGAAGCACCAGTGAAAGTTCTCATTGATACCAATATCGTTCTTGATATCGCCCTGAACAGAAAGCCGTTTGTGGAGCAGGCCTCTCTTCTTTGGCGGCTTGCCGAGCAAAAGGACATTACGGCCTGCATTTCCAACACCAGCATTACTGATATCTTTTACATCTGCAATAAACATGTGGGCAATGACACGGCTCGCAAATTTATTGCAGATATCCTTGACACGTTCACTCTGGTGGATATCGATGAACAGGGATTCCGGGAAGCGCTCAACTCGGAGATGAATGATTTTGAGGATGCCGTGCAATATGTCATCTGTACGCGCAATGGATGCGACGCCCTGGCAACAAGAAACAAAAATGACTACGGCAACAGACCTAACGTGTTTGACCCCGCCGAATTGATCGAACAGATTAAAACCTCAGGCGCCTAAAGCCAGGTGATGCTCGACCGAGATTTGGCAGCACGGTATCGTGTAGAGGCTTATGCAGGCAGTCGTGAAAACGCCCCATATTGATATTGCCATACGCGGAAACATTCCCGAAAAACTTCTTTCGGTGCTCAAAAAGGAATATGGCCGAAACGTTCAGATTGTTAATGACAATGACAATAAAATGCTGCGAGCTGCTGATACCGGCTGGTATAAAAAAATAAGGGCATCGATAACACCCGGGGAAAATATGCGGCTTTACAGAGAACTGCATAAAATAACGCAGGCAGAGCTTGGCGAAAAACTCGGGGGGCTCCCCCGGCAGCATATTTCCAATATGGAAAGAGGCATCAGAGCCATAAGCCTTGCTACAGCAAAGAAACTGTCCGCAATTTTTAAAGTCTCTATAGAACGGTTTGTTTGATGCACGCACAGCCGGCACACAAGGATTTCTACCCATGAACAAACCAAGAGTACGAGACCTTAAAGCAGATTTGCTGGAAGAGTTGAAGAATCCAAAATTTGCGGAAAAATATCTTAATGCTGTTTTTGAGGATGGGAGCAGGGAAGAAATTCTTCTGGCGCTGCGTGACGTTTGCGATGCCCGAGGCATGACCAACCTTGCGCGCAAAACAAAAATAAACAGAAAAAGTCTTTATGTTGCCCTGTCGCCTAAAGGCAATCCGACTCTTGCAACTCTTCAGGCCCTTCTATCAGAATCGGGATTGCGGCTTGCCGTGCATGCTTCCAAGCCGGCAGCCTCCCGCAGAGCAGGTGGCCACATTTCGCCCTGAAGCTATCTTTTCTTCGGATTGGCATTATTGCCGGAATGAAATAGTCTTAGAAAACCAAGGAGGGGGCTTCGATGTTTTTTTCATCACAGCAGATTTGCGGATTGCTTAATTTAAACTGAACGGGCATGCCATATAATGGCATGCCTTTTTTGTTGTCGCAAAGACGGAAGGGCCAGAAAATAAATCTGTCCCGTTTATTTAGTGCTAAGTCCGGCCATAATCAGGTAATACAAGCAAGGGGATTCAATGGATACTGAATTGGTAATGGCAATAGATAGCATCACGAAAACTATTGCTCCGCCGCTCATCTCTTTAGCGAGTGTGTGGATAGGTTGGCGTTTGGGTGTACACTCGCAGTGGAAACAACGGCGGGTCGATAATCTCCAAAAACGTTTGGCCGCGCTCAGAGAGGTAATGACTGTGGCCAGTGATGTTCCGCCTGAGATTAGCATTACTGATTTAAAAGCAAAACTTGTAGCTGAGCTAGAATTTTGTAGGAGTCTTAGTTCTAGGCTTAATAGGCTTTTTGGTCTTCGAACTGAACTTACACCATATCTAGTCTAGTGTATCTTAAATAACTAGACATAGTTGGGTGACTATGTTAGTTTGGGGGAATGAAAAAACCACTCGTGTTGAATGCCGCTG
>CAIWCT010000413.1 GCA_903911225.1 uncultured delta proteobacterium | reverse complement strand
TAACTGATTCAGCTCCCGGCTATGACCATATCACTTCAGCCATCGGCGGCGCAATTGCCGCCATGCACGGAGCCGACTATCTCTGCTATGTCACGCCGGCAGAGCATCTTCGTCTGCCCACTATTGAAGATGTACGCGAAGGCGTAATCGCATGTAAAATTGCGGCCCATGCGGCAGACATTGCAAAGGGTAATAAGCGCGCCCTTGAGCGCGATAGAACCATGGCAAAATACCGCAAGGCGCTTGACTGGGAAGGCCAGATTAAGACCTCCCTTGACCCTGAGCGGGCACGCGCCATGCGTGAAAGCCGCAAGCCCACCGACAGCGATGTGTGCACCATGTGCGGCGAATTCTGCGCCATCAAGGTCCTGAACCAGGAAGAAAATTGGGATTTGTAGCACTGATGATTAACTATTGCTGAATGCACAAGAGGTGGACTCCCGCAACGCGGATCCACCTCTTTTTTTATTTGTTTTATACCGTGTCGCAGCAGGCACAAAGTGCTGCAAAGAGACTGGATCGATTATAACGAGGCTGCAAGTTGCTGCCGGAAAAGCTCAATCAGCTTGCGGTGGGATTCAAAAGCCACAGGTGGGAGTTTATCAAAGCTGAAAAATTGTAGCGCCTGCATGTCATCGCCCGCCAGTGGCTCTCCCCGAACCACATCGACGCGATAGCCGAAGATGATGACTCCTCCGTAGTACATGCTATTCTGGTAGAAACAGCCGACGAACTGCCCGCTGTCGGCATAAAGTCCGGTCTCTTCACGAAGTTCCCGCAAAGCAGCCTGCTCCATAGACTCATCAATCTCTACGAAACCGCCAGGAAGGCACCATTCTCCGAGTGCCGGTTCAACAGAGCGCTTTCCCAACAGCAGCTCACCGCAGCTGTTCACCACAAGCGCCGTTGCAGCTGGCACAGGGTTCTGATAATACACCTCTTCGCAGGCTGTGCAGACATGCCTTCTGCGGCCCACGACCTCACGCTGCTCGAAAGCACCTCCACAATAAGGGCAAAACTTAAGCTCTTTTAGGGACATAAGATTAAAACTTATTTTTTTGGTTTAATTTAAACTAATTCAACCAATCAAACCACACTACAGCTCTTTTCTGATATACTGAACAGCATTACGGAACAGCTCAACGCCCATGCCTTCTTCAGGAAGCTGCTCTCGCGTCCAGCGCGGATGGTTGGTATAATGAAGATATGCCTCGGCATGGGGCATCATCCCGAAAATCCTTCCTGTCTTGTCACAGATCCCGGCAATGGCTTCAATCGAGCCATTAGGATTAAGCGGATAGTCCATGGTTGGGCCGGCGTAGTCTGGATCGCAGTACTGCACAGCAATGAGATTGTTCTTTTTGAGACCGTCAAGCACGCCATCATCCCGCACCACGAACTTGCCTTCGCCATGGCGCACAGGGAGATACAGTTTTTCAAGTCCGCGGGTAAATACACAGGGCGACTGCACGTTTACTTTGAGATATGCCCACCGGTCTTCGAATCTGCCGGAATCATTAAAAGTCAGCGTAGATTCCTGACCGTGATCGCCGGCAAGCGAGGGAATAAGCCCGAGCTTAGCAAGCAGCTGAAAACCATTGCAAATTCCAAGAATCAGTTTGCCTGCATCGATAAAATCGCAAATTTCTTCATAGATGCTGTGGCCTTTCGGGGTGCGGGCATACCGCAACCGGGCGGCATTGGCCTTTGCCGAACCGAGATCATCGCCGTCGAGAAATCCACCGGGAAGATTTAAAAAATGGTAATCACCTAGTTTTTTCTCACCGCTTAAAAGTTTATAGATATGGATTATCTCAACTTCATCGGCACCGCCCAGCCGGCAGGCATGGGCCATTTCCATTTCGCAGTTGGTGCCGTTGCCGGTCACCACAAGAGCCTTTACCGTATGTACTGCCATAAATCCTCTACCGCTTTCTACATCCACTCAAGTGTTTTCTGCCAGGACTGCTTCAGCGTTGAAATATCGGTGCCGATAACAGATGA
This sequence comes from uncultured delta proteobacterium, assembly GCA_903911225.1. Lineage (GTDB taxonomy): Bacteria > Desulfobacterota > WTBG01 > CAIYCZ01 > CAIRTM01 > CAIWCT01. The sequence goes on along the minus strand of CAIWCT010000413.1, from coordinate 9,144 downwards.
TCCCTGAAGCCCCGTAACCTTAAATGCGCCATCGGGTGTAACTGCGCCGATGAGCCCATAACTTAAATTCTTCATACATGCTTCAAAGACGCTGCGATTCTCCCGGGCTACGGTCACCACAAACCGGCTCTGTGATTCAGAGAACAGCAGAAAGTCGCTGCGTGAAATGCCCTCACCGGGAACATTGCGAAGATCAACATCCATACCCAGACCGCCTGCAAAAGCCGATTCGGCAAGAGCAACGCCAAGGCCGCCGTCGGAGCAGTCGTGGCACGAACGGACAAAGCCCTGCCCTATTGCATTGTTAAGAGCCCGGTAGAGCTGCATAGCCTTTGCTGCATCAACCTTCGGGATACCGTTGCCGATAGCACCATGCAGCGCGAAATATTCTGAGGCGCCGAGCTCATTTTTTGTCATGCCGAGAACGTAGACCAGGTCGCCCGGCTTTTTAACATCCATGGTCACAGCCTTTCGCACATCATCGATGCCTCCGATAATAGAAAAAAGCAGCGTTGGCGGTATGGCGATGCGCAAATCCCCTATTACATAATCATTTTTCATGCTGTCTTTACCGGATATGCAGGGAATCATATAGGTTGTCGAGTAATCATACAGAGCTCTGTTGGCCCGCACAAGCTGGGCAAGCTTATATTCACCATCAGGGTTTTTGTCTGTGGCTATCGGGTCGCACCAGCAGAAATTGTCAAGCCCTGCAATGCGGTCAAAGCTTCCGCCCACGCACAGGAAATTGCGCAGGGCTTCATCAATTGCGCAGGCCGTCATATGATAGGTGTCGATATCGGAATACCGCGGGCAGATGCCGTGGCTCACAACAACGCCGCGCATGCTGTCAAGAACGGGGCGAAGAACAGCCGCATCGCTTGGTCCGTCGTTTAAAATGCCGGTCATGGGCTTTACAACACTTCCGCCCTGTACCTCATGATCATACTGCCTCACGACCATTTCTTTACTACAGATATTCAGCCGTCCCAGCAGACCGATCAGTGAAGTGGTCAGATCGGCAGGATCGGCAAACTGCGGCTCCTCATGCTGCGGGGGGGTCCATGCGGCCTTCAGCTGCAGAGGAGGCAGCCCATTATGGAGAAATTCCATATCCAGGCAGGCAACGGATGTATCGCCATAGCGAACCAAAAAAAGACCGCTATCGGTAAAAGTTCCAAGCTCCATCGCTTCGACTCCCATCACCGCGGCAAGCTTCAGGAAGGCTTCAAGCTTTTCAGGGGCTAGTGCAAATGTCATGCGCTCCTGCGACTCTGACACAAGTATTTCCCAGGGCTGCAGCCCGCTGTATTTAAGTGGCGCTTTTTTTAAGTCAAGGTCGCAGCCGCCGCTGAACTGTGCCATTTCTCCGACTGAGGAGGAAAGGCCGCCAGCTCCATTATCGGTTATGCAGCGGTACATGCCCCGGTCACGGGCTTCGAGAATAAAATCACTCATCCGTTTTTGGGTGATGGGATCGCCGATTTGAACGGCGGTCACGGGTGAGCCCTCATGCAGTTCTTCTGAGGAAAAGGTGGCGCCATGAATGCCGTCTTTGCCGATACGACCGCCGGCCATAACGATCACATCGCCTGGGTGCACAAGCTTTACCTCGGATGGATTGCCGAGAATCTCACGGGGCATAATGCCGCCGGTGCCGCAGTACACGAGGGGTTTGCCGAGAAACCGGTCGTCAAAGACAAGGCTGCCGTTTACGGTAGGAATGCCGCTTTTATTGCCGCCATGTTCAACGCCTTCGCGAACGCCTTCAAGAATACGTCGCGGATGCAAAATGCGCGGGGGAAGCTTTTTTTCATACATCGGCGAGGCGAAGCAAAAAACATCGGTATTGAATATGAGTTTTGCAGCCATGCCCGTGCCGATGGTGTCGCGGTTTACGCCCACAATACCGGTAAGCGCTCCGCCGTAAGGATCAAGAGCCGACGGGCTGTTATGGGTTTCAACTTTAAAAACCAGGTTATAAAAGTCATCCCAAACAATGACGCCAGCATTATCCTTAAAAACTGAAACGCACCAGTCACGGCTGCCGAGGCGGTCCCGGATTGTCTGTGTCGAGCCTTTAATACAGGTAGAAAAAAGGCTGTGTATCGTTTCTCGTTTGCCGGTCTCATCCGTGTAGTCAATAACGGCATTAAATATTTTATGTTTGCAGTGCTCCGACCAGGTTTGGCCGAAAGCCTCGATCTCGGCATCGGTAGCCGTGCCGCCAAGGCAATATTTTTTACGGGTGGCCAGCACATCGGCCCGGCCATAGTACTGCTTAATGGTAAGCATTTCATCAAGGCTGAGGGCAAGAAGCCTCTCGCGGCTGAGCTGCACGAGCTCGTCATCTGAAATTTCAACATCAATGTGCGCAACTACTGCATTTTCGCCGCCCTTCACACGAGGAGCTGGAAGACTGATGCCGCAGCCAGGGGCAAATTCCTGACGGGAGCCGATCACATGCCGCTGTATCAAATCATTGGCAAGTATCTGCGTGACGATCAGATCCATATCCTGCCGGATCAGTTTACCCCGAAACAGATACTGCCGGGATGTATACACTTTTTCACCGTCCGCTAAGCTTCTGCCAAGACACAGCAAGGCAGCTTCAAGCGCTGTTCGGCCCGCATTATCAGTCACGCCCGGCTTATAGCCGACTTCAGCTATCCAGTCATAGCCCGTAGCCAGTGGCGTGTTTACCGAATATAGCTGCGTAACCGCATCGCTGTAGGGCCCGCTGGCAAGAAGCTGCAGCTCATCTGCCGATACAGCCATATCAAGGGTGTAGACATCAATTGTTGCAACCTCATCCAGCTCCAGCGCAAGCTCTTCACGAATGCGCTTTTGAACTTTGCATCCATGCGCATCTCTGACTCCGGGCATAAATCCAACTTCGATACGAGCAGTCATTCCTACACCAGCCTATATTAATTTATGCATTATTAAACACCGCATAAGGGCCTCCCGGCAGTTATATGCAGATTAGCCCATAAAAAAAAACAGTGCTGTTATTATTATCTCTACCAACAAAAAGAAGTGGTTGCCAATTTTGGCTATAAAATATCGTAGTTGCTGACGACATGTTGAAAGTTTGAAGAGTTTTGCAGGAAAAGGTTACTCGTCCTGTCCTTCAGTTTGCTCTATGGCTTTTTTAATTGTATCAGGCAAATCCGCCGGAGGGGGTGTTTTTTCCACCTCCAAATTTTTCTCCATTGCTTTTTTGACCACATCAGGTGCGTCGGGAGGAATCGACGGTTGTTTGACTGGTCTTCGGCTTTTTCTTTTTGAGTCAGGCGAAGAAGCTTTTTTTTCTTCGACCGGGGCTTTAGGCGGCTGCGGTTTCAGTTCGGTTTTTTCCGCAACACGTTCCTTCTTGTCATCATTTATATACAGCACATATTCCGTATTTTCGGCTTCATCCTGCAGCGTAACCTTTTTTTCCTCAATCTCTTTTATCAAATAACCCTGAATATAATCACCCTTCATGGAGGGTTTAAAGCCTTCTTTGCCCGCATCTTTTTTTACACGCAGCACAGCGTACCGGTTATCATTGTTTATAACCGTGCCCAACAGCATCAGTTCATTTATTTCCTTTTTTGCCATTTTTTCAGCCGACTGCTTATTGGCCGCAGGTTCTGAAACCCATTTTTTGCGCTCAGAGCTAAAAATATTTTTTTCAATAATAATATCATACTTGCCATCATCTGCACGGGCAGCAGCAGTAAACATAGAGATTGTACATATAAAGACTGCGGTCGCGCACACCAGCATATTCATGATACGGCACATACTCTTGCGCACCACTGCTAGAGGATGGGGGCTTGTGCAAAAAACAGCACTTCTACTTAAAAAAAGTACGTTGGCATTGCATAAATAAAACGCATGTTGCATAGGCAGTCCTTCACAGCTTTACAATCAATTTCATTCTAATAATATGGTTCCTGTACTTGTATATATTATCTTAACACAGTCTCTTGCTCATCCTCAACAAATAAAAAATACGCTGTCACAGGTAATATTTGCTGCCTTTGCATATTCTATAAAGCCGCCCCTGCTCAGGCAGCAAGGGTTCAGTGTGATAGGGAATCGTATTAACGGTTTCAACCTGTGCTCATCTATCAGGATTTTTGTCCTTAGCGAATTGAGATAAGTAAAATTATCCAATGCTGGACCACCCGGCAAAAATACAAGTCGGTATAGTGTTCCAAAAGCTCATAAATCAGTGTGCATGCCCCTGCTGTTCCCTTAAACAATTATGGTCATGTAAAAAATTCAATTATTTTAGTTTCTTGACACACAAATTGCTCTATGTTAGTAGTAAATTACGTTTTTGAAACCATCCGGAATTTATTCATTCCCACTTTAAAAGCCCCTGTTTTTCATATGGGGCGAACTATGCCTAATAACCTTATGGTGTTTTTGCATGAAAGACATTGTAATTGCTAGCGCTGTACGTACGCCTATAGGCGATTTCAACGGAACCTTGCGCGATATATCCGCTGTTGAACTCGGAGCTATTGTCATCGCAGAGGCTGTGCGACGAGCGGGCATAAATAAAGAATCCGTTGATGAAGTGATAATGGGCAATGTGCTGCCCGCAGGGCTGGGGCAAAACCCGGCCCGCCAGGCTATGCTTAAGGCTGGTATGCCTGTAGAGGCCGCCGCCATCACGGTCAACAAAGTATGCGGCTCGGGACTTAAGGCCGTCATGCTTGCAGCCCAGGCTATTGCCGCAGGTGATGCCGATATTATCGTTGCCGGCGGCATGGAAAGTATGAACCAGGCTCCCTTCTACCTTGAAAAAGCCCGTTTCGGCTACCGCATGGGCAATGCTCCCATTATCGACGGCATGATACGTGACGGCGTCTGGGACGTGATGAGCGATTTTCACATGGGCGCCGCAGCTGAAATTTCAACGAACAAGTACGCCGTCTCCCGCCATGATATGGACGCATTTGCCTTCATGTCCATAGAGCGGGCCATTGCCAGCATCAAAGAGGGTCGTTTCACAGATGAAATTGTGCCTGTTGCAGTCCCGCAAAAAAAAGGTGCGCCGCTGCTGTTCAGCCTTGATGAAGTTCCCCGGTCGATAACTATGGAAGGTCTCTCAAGGCTCAAGCCTGCATTCAAAAAAGACGGCTCAGTGACGGCTGGCAATGCATCAAAGATCAGTGACGGCGCCGCAGCGCTGGTAATTATGTCCCGCCAGAGAGCCCATAGCTTGAACATAACCCCTCTGGCCACTATTGGAGCGCAGGGATCTGCAGGCATGGAGTTGGAGGATGTTCTTATAACACCCATGAAGTCTATCCCGAAAGTGCTTAAAAAGGCGGGTATGCAAATCGATGCCATTGACCTGCATGAAATAAATGAAGCCTTTGCAACCACAACGCTTGCCATTGCGCGCGAGCTGGGCATACCGCTGGAAAAGCTCAACGTGAACGGCGGCGCCGTAGCTCTGGGGCATCCTATCGGCGCAAGCGGCGCACGGGTGCTGGTGACGCTGCTGCATGCTATGAAACAGCGAAACGCAAAAACCGGCATGGCTTCGCTGTGCCTCGGTGGAGCCGAGGCGGTAAGCCTGATCGTGACGCGTGATCTGTAAATGCTCCAAAGTACGCATATCGATTAAAGATTTGCGTCAACAGAAAAGGAATGATACATGAAAGAATATGCTACCATTAAAATAGACTTTCTTGCTGACGGGATCGGCTTAATTACTTTTAATCGCCCGCAGGTTCTCAATGCACTCAACACGCTAACCGTTACAGAAACTCTTGATGCTGTGCAGGCTCTGCAGTACGACCCGGAAGTCCGTGTCCTTGTGCTGACAGGTGAAGGGCGCGCCTTTGTGGCGGGGGCAGACATCACGGAAATGCAGGGCAAAACCCCTGAAACCGCGCGCATCTATTCAGAGCTCGGGCACAGGCTGTTTACGACGATTCAGGATATGGACAAGCCGGTCATCGCGGCCATAAACGGCTTTGCCCTTGGCGGTGGTGCAGAGGTGGCCCTTAGCTGCGATATCCGGATTGCCTCCGATAAGTCGGTATTCGGTCTGCCAGAGACGATACTGGGGATTATTCCTGGTTGGGGCGCAACCCAGCGCACCTCACGTCTTGTTGGCCCGGCCATTACCAAAGAGCTTATTTTTACCGGCGAGCATATAACGGCTGAACGTGCTCTTGCAATAGGCCTTGTAAACCTCGTTGTGCCGCACGACACCCTGATGCAGGTCACTCTTGATATGGCTCGCAAGATCAGCCATCAGAGCAGGCTGGCCATCATACAGGCAAAGCGCGTTATCAGCCGCGGTTTTGAGATGCCCCTTCGCGAGGCCCTCAAACTTGAAATAGACACATTTGCTGATCTTTTTGCCACAGAGGATCAGAAGGAAGGCATGCAAGCCTTTATCGAAAAAAGAGCCCCAGAATTCAAGGGCAGGTAAACACTCATCAACCACAGGAGACCGTACCATGACATCCGGATATGATGATAACGACGACGAAAAAGAAAAACCCAGCTGGAGTGAAATCGACAAGCAGCGCGACGGTAGCTCCCATGTTTCCAGAGAGCAGGGCGAACATCGTCCGAAATCTCCCAGAAAAGAGTGGGCGCAGAAAATGTATCTCAAAGAGATAGAGAACCTTTTCAAGGGTAAGAAAGCTACAAAAGAACATGCCGCAGCGCTCAAGGAAATTCACGAACGGGCCGGTACTAAAAAATTTACCCCAGCGGTAAAAAAATACCTCAAAGAATTCGGCATGCCCGATGACTGGAGCACCCTTTTTCTTCTGCTTGACTATTCAGACATTGCTGTAGCAAAAGATGCGGCCGCAGCGCTTATAGCCCTTGCACCCGAGGCGCAGTTAAACCTGAAAGAAGGACTTAAAAGCAAGCTCAACATCATCATCATGACCACAACCGATGACGACCTGAGAGAGATTGCCGAGGAGGCGCTGCAGAGCCTGTAAGCACGATCAGGACTTAATATAAAAAGGCCCGTGCTGCTCATAACGCAGCCCGGGCCTTTTATTTTATTGTTAGTTCCTGCTTGTAGTCCGTCACATTTAAAATTATCAGTTGCAGGCACCCTCCCCTTCATCCCCTCCCATCAAGGGCTGTGGATCAGGCTCCTTTTCCCCCACGCGGGGGCGAGGAAGAAATACGCTGTATTCAATTCACATATATTACCCTGCATCCCCTCATATCAAGTGCGAGGGATAAACAGGCTCCTTCTCCCCTTGCGGGAGAAGGTCGGGATGAGGGGTGATATAAAACACCTCCTTAAAATCAATTGTAATGATCTTCTAGGGCTGCGTCTGAAGCTGCAAATCATCCATCTTTAGCCGGTCAATCTTAATGCCCTCAGTTTTCTTGCGGATTATATTCAGCGCGATAAGGTATTGCTGCTTGTCGGCAAGGACCTTCGAGCTTTTTATCTCGGCTATAAGGCTGCTCACCAACGGGCGAATATCAACGCCGTATTTATTCAGCGTTTCTTGATTGGCCCGGTCAAGAATTTTGAGGCAGTAATAGCTCATGAGCATACGCGTTTTTGAATCCCTGCGGAAAAGATAGGCTTTGCCTCCGATAGTCTGTAAGAAATAGGCTGCATATTCATACTGTTTTTCAAAAGGTATGATAATTCGGCCTGTGCCTTGAATTTCCTGTGCCGGGTCCATCCAGATATAAAAAAGCTTCATGGTGGGCTCGATGATTTCAGACTCGCCGTTAAGGATATCGCGAATAAGCAGCGTATCGTTTTTGCCGAGCACGCCGAACAGGTAGGTGATATTTTTCAGCAGCGTCAGCATGTCCTGTGATTCGCCGGAAATGACCGGTGAAGACTGCAGAAGCCGGTCAACGATGCTCTTGAAATGCTCGTAGGAGGTGCCCCCTGCTCCGTGGGCATTGAGATAGCCCTTCTGATCAATATAGTCGAAAAATTTCATCACACGGGCATGCACGGTGCCTATTACCGGCTCAGACTCCTGAACAGTGGCATTGTCGCCAAACGCCTGCATACGCAGGTCCCTGTCAACTGGAAGGGCCTGGTCTGCAAGCTGGAGGTCGCGGCTCAGCTTATCGATTTCTTTTTCAAGGCCCCCGAGTTCCTTTTCAAGCAGTTGTTTCTTATGCTGCCAGGCTTCCCGCTCTTTAAGGGCAGCTTCCTCAGCAGCATCCTGCACAGCAATATTTTTGAGATATACGAATCCTGCAATCGCAATGGCTATAATCAAAATAATCGCAAAAGCCATTCCTATATTCTTTGTCATCAAAATCTCCTTTTATCTCTGTCGAGTTTGCAGTTGTTGCTTTTAGCCGGTACAAGTGCTATATTTTATACTGATTCAAAAGTTCTTTGCAATAAATAAGAATGGGGGCGAAACGGTTTCGACGGGGGTGGTTGAAGCGCGGGCTGCATACCGAGGTTCCTATCGGCTCGTTAAAAAGGTAGGGCAATATATAATCGCAGACGATTATAACTACGCTCTGGCTGCGTAATTAGCCAGCGGTTCATAAGGCACTCTCCTGCGGAGCCTTATGAGGCGTCGACTTCAGCGGGATAGCTTCTTGTTTGTACTCAAGGGACAAGCGGCGAAACCATACTTGAGATAGTCTTTCGAAGTATCCTGCTCCTGGGAGACTTGAAAGATGAAATTCAAATCAGGAGATAAGTATGTAGAGGTCTTCGTGGAAGATTTCCGGACCCGGGTTCGACTCCCGGCGCCTCCACCAGTTCACCATTCAGCAAAGAGCACCAACACCCAAAACCACCTGAACAAACAGGTGGTTTTTTTATGTGCGTCCAGCATGGGCGCACATAAAAAATGGCGGCTAAGCATATTGCTCAGCCGCCATTTTAGTTACAGTTTCGAACTCCTGATTTTATTCCTGATAAAAGGAGTTCACATTGCCGCCGGGCTGCATCTTAAACCCGCAAGCGTCGCTATAGGTGTTCAACCACCACCAGTAGGTCGTGCCAGATGGAAAGGCTTTGGTGGACGGCCATTGGCAGTCTGATCCGCTGCAAATACTGGCTTTATCCAGCCACACGTCAAGTGACAGGTAACCCGTGCTTGACCATGCCTGAATGTTGATCCACTCAGCTTCGGTTTTCTGGAAAATGAATGTCGG
>CAIWCT010000412.1 GCA_903911225.1 uncultured delta proteobacterium | reverse complement strand
GAGGTTCTCTACGTGAAGGGCAACAAAGAAGGCCCTGAAACTCTTTATTACGAAAGCGGCATGCCCAAAAAGAGCGCCTATTACACAGCAGATGAGCTTCAGTGCCCGGTCATAGAATTCTATGAAAGCGGTGCTGTACGGCTGGTGCAAGGGTACCGTAACGACAAGAAAAACGGTATTGCAAAAGAATATTATGAAAATGGGCGGCTAAAGGCTGAGACTCTGTACCGCAGGGGGGATAAAGTCGCTACAATAGAATATGATGAATCCGGCAGAATTATCAGCAGCACGGAAGAGAAAAAAGATTTCGACTTTCTTGAGCATATCCCCCGCATTGCGCCCATGCTGGAATGGGCGAATTAGAAAACCTGCCAGACGCAACGGCATTGTGATAAATTTCTTCAGCCGTGGCGGACTGCACCTATACTGGCTTTAGCATGACGCAACGATGCTTTTTTACTCGTTTCAGTTACCCCTCCGAGCCGCTTTTAATTTGAGTCGATTCGCAGCTTGAAGCAAGGAAATAATAGCAGTTGCAATATATAATAATGAATCATATATTGATTTTAAATATACTTAAAATTGAATTGCCGATTGACGCTGTTGTCGCCAATCTTTTGGCGCACCGGGGATAGCGGATATGCGAGGGGTAAGATATACATATGCCGACAGTTTTAAAAATCGGCCCATGCAGGTTTCATTTCTATTCCGATGAAAAAACGGAGCCTGCCCATATTCATATTGAAACACCGGAAGGCGAATGCAAGTTTTGGCTTGATCCTGTGCGCCTTGCCCGCAACAAGGGGATTCATCCAAGGACGCTGCGCAAAATTGAAAAGCTTGTATTCAAGCACAAGCCGTTTTTGATGGAGAAATATCATGAGCAGCAAAAAGTGTAGCACTGTGTCAGACGAGCCGGCTGCAGTGAGGGCCTGGGCGCAAAAACGCACTATTTTTATTGAGCTGACCGATGGACGTATCGTCGGTTTTCCCGCCGATCGTTTTATGATTCTTTCACATGCCACTGACAGGCAATTGAAAGAGGTACAGGTTCGACTGCAAGGGTACGCGCTTCGATGGGATTCTCTTGATGAAGACATTACGGTTCCCGGCATCGTTGCCGGTCATTTTCAGCTTCCTTATAGTAAAGCTTCGTAAGGCTCTGATGCACAGGGATTGAATTGCGATACCGTTCAACCTGGGGTGAACAAGGGCCCCCGCTTTGCGCAGACAGATGAATCCGGCAAAATTATCAGCAGCACGGAAGAGAAAAAAGATTTCGACTTTCTTGAGCATATCCCCCGCATTGCGCCCATGCTGGAATGGGCGAATTAGAAAACCTGCCAAGCGAAACGGCATTATGATAAGCTCCGTCCGCCGTGTCTGCCTATACCCAGCCTTTAAGGGATTAATGGGTCAGGGGTATAACTTATTATACCCTGACCAGCCCGTTTCATATTATCTACAGGCTGGCCCCCCGCCTGCTTACGCAATAAAAAAACCCTCAGTGTCATCTTGAAACAGCAGCGGGAACAAGAGCAGACGTCTGCTCTTGAGGTTCTATGCCGTTTATAAGCGGCATGAGCTTGGGTGCAAGGGATTTCAGAACCTGCACGGGAAGGGAGCTGGTGAAGGAATAGTCTGCTGCCTGCTGGCCCGGCACATAGGCCGTGATCGTGCCGAAAAACCGCTCGCCGATGAAGAAAACGAAGGTTGCTGTGCGATTGATAACCGTGGAGCGCACAAGGTCGCCCGCGGCATTGTACACATCGAAGCGGTTGTCGCCCGTACCGGTTTTGCCGCCCACCTCAAATGGTGTGCCATCGGGGTGCGTGAAGACTTTTGAGATGCGCGTTGCCGTGCCGTGCTCCACCACGCCCAGAAGCTCTCTGCGCGCAACCTCGGCCACCTCGGGCTTCATGACCTGTTCGGAGCGGCTGTCCGCAGGCTTTAAAATGGTTTCATAGGGCGTGCCGGCTGCAAAGTGCATTTTCTCTATGCGGAGAGGCTGGGCATAACGTCCCTGGTTGTTGAGTATCCCCACCAGTTCGGCAAGGGCTGCCGGACGGTCGGCAGAGCTGCCGATTGCTGTGGCATAGGAGGGCACGAGAGAGTCGAACGGGTACCCCAGCCGCTTCCACATGCGGTGCACTTCCTGAAATGCCTCGTTCTCCATCATGATCTGTATGCGCGTGTCCTGGGCTGCCTTGTCGTGCGTTTTAAAAAGCCAGGTATAAACCTCCTGCCGCTCTTTTGTGCTGTCGCGCACGGCGCTAGCTTGCGTCGCGTCGGGATGTTCCCGCAAATAGGCCACGGTCCAAAGCTCCAGCGGGTGCACATGGGCAAGAAAGCCACGGTCTACAAGAGAAAAAGCGCCGGGGCTGTATTTATCATAGAGCTTACGAAGGGTCACGCCGGAAAGCTCGGAGCTTGGCAGATTGTTTTGCAAAAAGGGAATGAAATCTCTTATTTCTTTTTCCGGCATGATGGAGCGGTACATGACAGCAAGCCGCACGGGCGCGGGCACGATGCCGCTCACCAGTGTTTTAAGCGCTTCATCTGCGGTTTTGCCATTGTATTTTGCATAAAAGCGGCCCAGAAATTTCTGGCCTTCCGTGTCGGCAAATTGAGCAAGATACTGCTTGCGGGCAGGGTCGCCGCGATAGGCAAGCGGCCCGCGGGTCGACTCGTGGCGAAGAAAGGTGAAGTAGTGTGCAATGTCGCGCATCAGGCGTATGAAAACAAGATTTACCGACTGGCGCAGGGCCGAGCGCACATCCATGACTTTGTCGTTGTCATCGTGGTTGAAGTTGGCGAAGGTGTGCGCCCCGCCGCCGGTGAAAAACGATTCTGCAGGGCTTGCCGAATACTCCCGCTCCATGGCGGCATTGAGCATGGCGGGAAGAGAGCGGTCATCGGCACTGGCAAGGTATGCAACAGCCCACTTTGAAAGCGTATCGAACTGGGCGGTGTCCAGCGTTTCAAGATCGGGCGTAGTGCGTCCGGCAAACTGCTCATGAAGCTCAGCGATGATTTCCAGATAGGTTACCATCGTGCGCAGCTTTGCCGTTGAACCGAGCTCCAGCTTGATGCCTTCATTGATGTTCAGGGGCTGATCATTGGTGTCGGTCATGATGCGCAAAAGATTTGCCTGCTCGCCGCGCTCGTACAGGGTGAAGCTGTAGACGATTTTTCCGGGGTCTTCATTGGTGAGCAGGTGAAATCCGTACAGGCCCGACTGCCGGGCAAATGCCGGATCTTTCAGCTGGTGCAGTGTCCAGGTGATCTCCTCCTGCACCTTTGCGTCAAGCGTGCCTGAAACGGTCAGGTCGAGGCGGTCAAGCTCATAGAGCTGCGGCACGTCAAGCATCGCCATGAGCTTGGTGCGCACGGCGTTTGCCGGCTTGCGCTCCAGAAACGATCCCTCGTACTGCGGGGGCATGGTGGGCCTGATCCTCAAGGACGCCCGCAGGGCTGCATCGCGCTCAAAGGGCGTTATGATACCCTGTGCCTCAAGCACCCGCACATAGCTCTGTGTCTGCTTTTCAAGCTGGTCAAGGTGTTCGCGCAGGTAGTGGCCCGGACGGCGCTGGGCGATGAACAGGCTCAGGAGCTGCTTAAAAGCAAGCGCCCACGGGGCAAGGTGTTTGTCATCGGCTGACCGGGGACGCTGGGCAAGCGTCCGGTTTATGGCTTCAAAATCAGCGCTGTACCACGCCCACAGCCCGTCGCCGATGCCGATGATTTCACCATAGCCGGGATAGGCACCCAGGGGGATGGAGTTTATATAGTCCAGAAGTATGCCCATCTGCGCATCAAGGGTTTCCGGGCCGCCCATATACGACTGCAGTGATGCCGACGCCATCTGCACAACCTTTTCCCGTGTCGAGCTGGTGCGGCCTTCAGGAGAATGGCGGTACTTTTCAATCTGTGTGGCAAGCGTGCTGCCGCCGGGCCCGCGACCGGCGCCTGCGGCCTTGTTGATTGCGCGCTCCAGCAGGGCCTTTCCCAGGCGCGTCCAGTCGACAGCAGGATTTTTACAGGGATAGCGCGGGTCAAGGAGTTCACGGTTTTCAACAAAAATCAGGCTTTTGACGATAATTTCCGGTATGGCCTCAAAGCTTGAATAAATATGGGCAGGGTAGGTCATGTCAAAAAGAGTCTGCCCCCGGCGGTCATAAATTTCAAGCCCGGCCTGCGGCTTTTCATAATAGGGCGGGTAAATGCCCAGGTCGCAGAACTGCATAAGATCCGGAGAAAAGCGCGTCTGTGCTTCAACCTTATAGCCTTTTTCGCCGGCGCGCTTGATAAAGGCGGGAAGATCGACATAGCCGCGCCGCTGGTCCGAAGGCCCTGCCTCGGGATAGCGTATGGCGTCGCTTGCGCCGGGCGCCATCTGGAAGGTAAGCTTCTGCACAAGGGTTGAAAAATATTTTGCCTGCAGCTCAGAGGACCGCTCCTCAATGGCCACGAGCATAATTATAAAGGCCCACACTGCGATAAGAATGAGGTTTATAAAAGAAACTATAATAAAATGCAGCAGCCATGGCTGCCGCGGCGGGGTATTTTTTTTTTGTTCCTGCTTCTGTTCCATGCACTTGTAATATGGTAGGGGCCGGGTGAAGTCAAGCGTATTTTAAATTTTGGATTTTAGAATTTGGATTTTTGATTTTCAATCTCGTATGGTTAAATCTCCCGGCATCATGCCGTGGGTTTATTTTGTTAATCCAAAATCCGCAATCCAAAATCTACAATGGAATTTTCCACAGCCCTGCCTTAAGATAGGGCGCATCGGCCCACGGGAAATCGTCGGGCTCATGCTCAAGCCATACAAGCCGCCACGATTCCGGGTGCCAGTCGCGATACTGCTGCTCGGAGACTGCCGGAGAATTAACAACCGTGAGCGCCAGCCCTCCGGGCGCAAGGCTTTGCACCAGCTCAAGACAGCGGGGGAAATCCTTTTTCACGGAAAACGAGCCCTGCTTGCTGCGGGCAAATGTCGGCGGGTCGAGCACCACGAGGTCAAAGCGCCGCCCTTTTTTTGCAAATGCTTTCATCCAGGTGAGGGCATCGCCGTACATAAAATCGCGCTCATCGCAGGCAAGGCCGTTGAGCCCGTAGTTGCGCCGGGCACGATCAAGGGCTGTTTTTGCAAGGTCGAGGTTGAGCGCATGGCCCATGCCGTTTTTCAGGCCATGCACCGAGAAGACGCCGCTGTAGCAGAAGAGGTTGAGCATGTCGCCTGCTTGTTTATAATATGGGGCAAGCAGGCCGCGTATGATCCGCATGTCGAGAAACAGGCCGCTGTGCCTGCCTGCCATCAGATCGACTGCGACCCTGACGCCATTCTGCACCACGATCAGTTCTTCCGGCGGGGCATGGCCGTCCATGATGCTGCTGCGGCACTGATAATCCCGCCACGCCGTTTCACTGGCGCTGATGTCCTTCCAGAGTATGCCCCGCGGCTTAAAGGCAAGGCTGCGGCCGGCTGTCACAATGGCCGCAAACAGGGCCTCGGGCTTGTGCAATAAAGCGGCTTTTTCAATCTGCACCAGCAGCCAGGCTGCGTAGCGGTCTATAGTGATACCGTCCAGGCCGTCGCCTTCTGCATTGAACAGGCGGCAGCAGTCATTTGCCGGGTCGACAAACAGCGCAGCACGCTTTGCAAAGACTTTTTCAAACATCCGGATTAGCTTTTGTTTATCCATGAATAGATTCTGTTGAAAGAGGGAGCTGTAATATCGTTTTCAATGCCCTGATACGATAGCCGCTTATGGAGCCATGCTTTTAATAAGACGGGTTAAGCGGTAAAATTCTTCAACGGTAAATGTTTCGGCGCGCCGCGTGAGAGCTATATCTTCTTTTTCTGCGGCGGCTTTGAGCGCTTCGGCATTAATGCCGCGCTGCCCGATATATCCCTTGAGGCAGTTCTGAAAGGTTTTGCGGCGCTGCGAAAACCCGGTGCGCACGATTGTGCGAAAGAGGTCTTCTTCCGGTCCATGCCAGCTTTTTTCGGTAAGAGGCGCAAGCTCTATAACTGCGGAGTCAACTTTCGGCACAGGGTAAAAGCACTCGGCCGGTATGATCGCCTGTATGGCAGCGGCAAGATATGCCCGGCAGTAGACGGTAAGAATGCCATAATCTTTGCAGCCGGGCGGGGCGCAGAGCCGCTCGGCCACTTCCTTCTGCACGATAAAAACAGCACGCTTTAAAAAACGGCTGTCTTCCAGTATCTTGATTATAATGGGCGAGGTGATGGCATAGGGAATGCTTCCAAAAATAACTGCCTGTTTATCGCCGAGCACGCTGCCGAAGTCTGCTTTAAGGATATCCTGAAAGTGCAAGGTGACGGAGCCATCTTGCGGAAGCTGCCTCTCCAGTATGCCGTAGAGGTTCCTGTCGATTTCATAGCAGATAACCCGGGCTCCGGTTTCATGCAGAAAAAGTGTCAGCGAGCCCGGACCGGGCCCGATTTCTATGACCGTATCATCGGGAGCAAGGCGGGCAAACGACACGGCCTTCTGAGCGCTGTTGCGGTCGATAAGAAAATTCTGGCTGCGCTGTTTGCTTGGATGTATGCCCAGCTTTTTTATGATGTTTTGAGTCGGAAAAATTATGGGCATGGTGATATTGGATTTTGGATTTTAGAGTTTAGAGTTTAGATTTCGGAATTGAAGCAGAGGCGGGGTTATCGCCTTTTATTTTTTACCGGAGAAATACGGCAGCAGCCGTTTATAGGTCGTCTCCAGGGCCTCGGGCATTACCATGGTGCTGCTCATGACCGGCATGAAATTATGGTCGCCGTTCCACCGGGCAACGATATGCACATGCAGATGATCCTCGGCCCCTGCGCCTGCAACCTTTCCTAAATTGATACCGATATTGAGGCCGTCGGCCCTCACGGCTTTGCGCAGCTTTTTAGCCGAGCTGCGCACAAGCTCAAACACACCGGCCAGCTCCTCTGCGGTCAGGCCGTCAAGATCAGCCGCATGGCGCCACGGCACCACCATGAGGTGGCCTGCAGTATAGGGGTATTTATTTAAAATCACAAAGGCATGCTCGGTTTCCGCCAGTATGAAACAGCGCTCCCGATAGCCCCTGGTTTTTTTTATGCACAGGAAGCAGCCCTTCGGCTTTTTGCCAAGCACGTAGTCAATTCTCCAGGGAGCCCAAACATTTTTCATAGAAACTTCTCGACAGGGTAGGTTTGATTTCTTAGCAGTGTAGCACAAAAGCCAACAGGCATACAAGAGGGCGGGTAGAAAAGAAGCCGGAATTCAGTATGCAGAATTCAGAAGGGAAACATAGAGGGTTCAAAATCCTGTCTTAGGGCAGGCACGGGGGCCTGCCCCTACGTTTCAAACTTTTTCGTTTTTAACCTTGAACATTAAACCTTGAACTTTGAACTTTTTCTCCGAACTCCGAACGCATGACTCCGAACTTCTTCCATCAACCTTCTGACTCCTTTTTTTATATTCCCGCCAGCTCCATATTGCCCCACACGCCCAGCTTGTCGTCCTTTATGATGACAATTCCGTCGATGCAGCCAAGGCTTTGCCCCAGGTCTAAAGCCTTTTGAATATCGTCTGCACTTTTTACGGCATTACCTACGGCGCTTGCCGCGGCATCTGCAAGCGCCGCGGTACGTGCCCTGATGGTTGCGGCATCGGCCATGCCGAAGGAAAGTGACGGCCCCACTGTGCCCGATGAGGTGCAGATGCCGAAGGGCTCACCTGAGGGCTCAATTTTTAGTCCGATACGCTCGCTCAACAGCGAAGGGCCTGCAAAGATTCCTACCGTGATGGGTCTGCTGATTTTAAAAAATATGTCGCCGCCATTTTCAACGATGACTTCCCCTGAGTATTTTAGAAGTTCAGCACCCACATAGTCTGCCACTGCGCCCGCTACCGCTGCCATGGGCCCCACACTACAAAGTGTTGCTGCCTGCAGCATGGCCTGCACCAGCGGCGGGGCAAATAGATCTTCGGCAATGGGCACAAGAGATGTCTGGAATTCCGGCCTGGCCTGAATGTAGGTTTCAAGAATGTAGCGCGCCTGCACCGCAGCATCGAGCGCCTCTTTCTCAAGCTTGCGCTCTGCGCTGATGAACAGGTCCGTATCCTTCACCGCAAAGGTGAATGACACGAGGCCGTCACTTGCAGAATAATTCCGGTAGTTGCGGTTTTCGTAGGGCATGAAGATAAGGTATAAAAAAATTCATTATTGCATTTAAGGCTTAGCTGCTCTTTGCTGCCATGTTTTCGGGTCACGCTTGAGATGCATTACCGCAGCAACCAACACATGATCTTTGTGAAGCTGGTATAAAATTGCATATGGAAACCTATTGGTCATGCAGCGGCGTGTTCGGAGGGAAAAAAGCGGCCAGGCATCCGGGAAAGAAACAATGCGGTTAAGCGTATTCTTGACCTCGGCAGCAAATTCATACCCCAGGCCGGAAGATTGCTCATTATAATAGTCGACAGCCTCGGCAAATTCCTCTTCTGCACAGGCCAGAAAGCGGATATTCATCGTTTGTTTATCCGCTCAAATACCGCCTCTGCGGAATCAGAACTGATATGCCCGGCATCGTATGCATCAAGCCTTGCCTCGGCCTCCTTTGCCCAGAGGATGTCAGCAGCAGCATCAGGAGCCTTATCAAAGCTGTGAAAAAGCTCCTCAATAAGCTGTGCCCGTTCAACAGGTTTTAGGCTCAATGCCTCTTTTAGTACTGTCTCTGTTGCTGTCGTCATTGTTAAAAATCACCTCGTTGCGTCTCGAATGATTCCTAAAAAAACTATAGCACTAGGTTTTGTTCGTGTCAATTAAGCTGCAGAGTGGACTCGCGAAGTGTGACCACTCTGCTTGCTGAGTAATTCCGGTAGTTTCGGTTTTCGTAGGGCATAGGGAATATGGTTGAATGTTCAAGGTTCGAAGATTTAGCTCGTAGGCTGGGCAAAGCGCAGTGTGCCCAGCATGTATTCAATTGCATTGCTGGTAGTTGTTGGGCACGTTTCACTTTGCCCAATCTACCAAACGCCCTCTCAACAGGCTAAGAACCACCAGTGCATTTTTTAGTGAAAGCTCACGCTGTGTTTGCCCATGATGGACTCGATCTCGGTGATGAGCAGGGGCGAGGCCATGGTCTTGAACCCGTCGCCAAAGCCGATGACCGTTTCGCCCGAGCTGGGAATGAGCACATGCAGATAGACCTTTGACTTGCCGGGGTTGCTTGTCAGTATTCCCTTCATTTTGGAAAGCCCCATATCGTTTACCTTGTGGATATGGCATTTCACATGAATCTCGGGGTTTGCGATTTCATAGGCTTTTTCAATTGGCACGATTTCGGTTGCCAGAATGCTGTTGCCTTCAGCTTCGATCTTGAGATCGCCCTTGACGATGATCGGATGTTCGCCTTTGAGCAGGTTTTCATACTGCGCATACTGCTTGGGGAAAACCACCACCTTGATGGTCCCCAGCACGTCTTCCAGTGTTACATGGGCCATAAGCTTGCCGGCTTTCTTTGTGGTGAGGCTTCTCATGGCGCTCACCACGCCGCCGATGGTAATGGCCCGCTCCTTTGTTTCTGCTGCAGCGCTTGCTGTTGTTGAGCTGGTGCAGGCCCGCAGTATGGGCATATAGTGATCAAGAGGATGGCCGGTCACGTAGAAGCCCAGACACTCCTTCTCATAATTGAGCCGCTCCTTCTGGTCCCAGTCGGGCAGGTCGGGATACACCATGGTGTCCTGTCCCTCGCTGCCGTTCTTGGCCGATATGGCGGCAAACATGCTCATCTGGTTTTTAGCTTTTTCTTTCTGCTCGCGCTGCACCAGGGCTGTAATGTCTTCGGCCACGGCAATAAGCTGCGAGCGCTTCACGCCGAAAGAGTCCATGGCGCCGCACTTGATAAGACTTTCTACAACCTTTTTATTCACCTTGCGCAGATCGATGCGGCGGCACAGATCAGGAAGTGAGCTGAAGGGGCCGTCCTTATCCCGCGCTGCGATGATAGACTCGATGGCTGCCGACCCCACGTTTTTTACCGCTGCAAGGCCGAACCTGATTTTGTTGCCCACAACCTTGAACCCCTCGATGCTGTCGTTGACATCCGGCGGCAGCACGTCAATATGCTTTTCGCGGCATTCGTTTATGTAGTTGACCACCTTGTCGGTATTGCCCATTTCCGAGCTGAGCAGCGCCGCCATGAATTCAACCGGAAAGTGCGCCTTGAGATAGGCCGTCTGATAGGTGATGGAGGCATAGGCTGCGCTATGGGACTTATTGAAACCGTATTCGGCGAACTTCTCCATAAGTGCGAAGATGTCTGCGGCTTTGTCCTGATTCACCTTGTTTTTTTTCGCGCCTTCAAGAAACTTTTCCTTTTGCTTTTGCATCTCTTCTTTTTTCTTTTTGCCCATGGCGCGGCGCAGCAGATCGGCATCGGCAAGAGAGAAACCGGCAAGGGAGCTTGCGATACGCATGACCTGCTCCTGATAGAGTATGATGCCATAGGTTTCTTTGAGAATATCCTCAAGCTGAGGAAGCGGATATGCTATGGGCTTCCTGCCATGCTTGCACGCTACGAAATCATCGACCATGCCGCTGCCGAGCGGGCCCGGCCGATACAGGGCAAGAAGGGCGGTGAGGTCTTCGATATTGCCCGGCTGAATGCGCGTCAGAAGCTCTTTCATGCCCGAGCTTTCAAGCTGGAACACGCCGTCGGTTTCCCCTGATGACAAAAGCGCATAGCTTTTCGGATCATTCAGCGGCAGGTTGTTGATGTCGGGCAGATCGTTTTCGGGATTGGCCCGCACAAACTCAACGCTTTTTTCAATTACCGTGAGGGTCTTCAGACCCAGAAAGTCGAACTTGATAAGGCCGATGGCATCAACGCCCTTCATCTCAAACTGCGTCATTACAACGCCATCGGTTGATTTGCACATGGGCACATAATTATCAAGGGCCGCAGGGGCAATCACCACCCCTGCAGCATGGGTGGAGGCATGGCGGGCAAGCCCTTCAAGGGCTTTCGATATGGTGATAAGCTTTTGTATCTGCTCATCCGTGTCGATCAATTCCTTCAGGCGCGGCTCCTGCAAAATGGCAAGATCGATGGTCATCTTGGGGTCTGCCGGCACGAGCTTGGCAATGGCATCGACTTCCTTATAGGGCATGTCAAGGGCCCTGCCCACATCCCGTATGACGCCTTTTGCATTCATGCGGCCGAAGGTGATGATCTGGGAGACATTTTCCTTACCGTACTTCTCGGTCACATACTTGATGATGCGGTCGCGGTTCTCCTGGCAGAAGTCAACGTCGATATCAGGAGGGTTGACGCGCTCGGGGTTCAGAAAGCGCTCGAAGAGCAGGTTGTTTTCAATCGGATCAATCTCGGTGATGCCGAGGGTATAGGCCACAAGGCTTCCAGCGGCTGAGCCGCGGCCCGGCCCCACGGGGCAGCCATTGTTTTTTGCATACTTGATGAAGTCGGCAACAATGAGGAAATAGGTTGTGAACTGCATCTGCGTGATCATCTTGATTTCGTCTTCAAGCCTTTTGCGGTAGACCGCGGCGCGCTTGTCGAACTCATCGGGATGGGCCTGCCTGATTTTAGCAAGCCGCTCTTCAAGGCCCGCGCGGCTCATCTCCTCGAAATAGCTCTGGTTTTCTTTGCCTTCGGGCGGGGTGAAATTGGGAAATTTGTATTCACCCAGCGCTACTTCAAGATTGCAGCGCTCGGCAATGGCTATGGTGTTTTTAAGGGCCTCGGGCACAGAGGAAAAAGCCTGCTGCATTTCACCCGGCGACTTGAAGTAAAACTCCTGCGTGCTGAAGCGCATGCGGTTGGGGGTTTCCATGGTTTTACCGGTCTGGATGCATAGCAGCACTTCATGGGCAAAGGCGTCGCCAGCATTCAGATAGTGGCAGTCGTTGGTTGCCACCAGTGGGATGCCGGTTTTTTTTGCTATCTCAAGGAGGCCTTCATTTACCCTGCGCTGGTCGTCGAGCTTGTTTTCCTGCATCTCAAGATAAAAGCGCTCATTGTCAAACAGCTGGCGGTACTCGTCTGCCAGGGCCAGGGCCTGCTTCATGTCACCGGCAAGTATCGCATGCGGAATTTCGCCGTGCAGGCAGGCCGAAAGGGCAATAAGCCCATCGTGATGCTCCCTTAAAATCTGTTTGTCGATGCGGGGCTTATAGTACATGCCCTCAATGTAGGCTGCCGAGACAAGCTTGAGAAGATTGTGATACCCGGTCTTGTTTGTGGCCAGCAGAATGAGATGGTTGTTGGAGCCCTTGCTGCTGGAGGCATCTTTGTCGAACCGGCTGCCCGGCGCCAGATACATTTCGCAGCCGATAATGGGCTTGAGGCCGTTTTTATTAGCTTTTTCATAAAAATCGATGGTACCGAACATGTTGCCGTGATCAGTCATGGTAATGGCGGGCATGTGATACTCTTTGGCCTTGTTCATCAGGTCATCAAGCCGTATTGCGCCGTCAAGCAGGCTGTACTGCGTATGCACATGGAGATGGACGAATTCTGCGTGTTTCACAAAAACAGTTCCTTTTCAGGTTGAGGTTTTTTTGAACTTATTCGAACATTATATGGAGATTACCAGTAGCCTCTATGCCAAAAATAAAAGGGCTGCTTCTTTGTGGTATCTTCAGTCTTTTTTCCCATACTTTGCGAGGTTTTCCCGCACAGAGCAAACTGAAGGGTTAGACCGCAATTTGTACTTTTTTGCCACGACATTGGCATTGTTTATAATTTTTTTCAAAGCCTGATCCATTGGCAAGTCTTTAACCTCACGGCTTACCGCATCCTTCCACGCCCACACATCGGCAAGGCTTTTTGAAACACAGGTGTTTTTATTTTTCATCGAGCACCTCCAAGGGCGATAGCAGCCTCAATGGGTATCGATACCCCTCTTCATTATTTATAGCCTGAATTTTTATTTCTCTGTGAATGTTTTGGATTTTGTCGGCTGCGAAGTAGAGACACAATAAATCACTCGCTGTAAATATTCAATATATATGTTTTTTGAGCGGGCAAGAGGGTTATGCTGCCAAACAAGCTTCAATGAAAGCCGGTAAAAAACCATAGCGTTCCTTAGTCTTCTCCCTACGCGCTGTGTTCTTTAGCTGTTTCCACAAATTTTTCTATGCCAGCTTTTCCCGATGTATAGCTAAAATGCGTATTGCTAAATTCTGTTTTTAAACATTTTTTCTGCTGTTCTTTTACCCGCTGTCGGCATTCCAGAGCGCTACGAACCAGATTTTCTAGCTCTTCATCAGGGATGGGCATGTCAGAATCAGGATAGAGAAGTTTTATAAGGCCGCTCAGTGTTTTATAGACGGCGCTCAGATCACGGCTGCTTAATTGGCTGCCAAAGTTGACTCTCCCTTGAAAAACTGGGACCCTGCTTGTGTTTCTGAGTTGATGCCAGCATTCAGATAAAAAATCACCTGCAAGGCCGAAATGATCTGTAAAGTGCTCATTGGGATTCAGTTTGGGAAAGTCCCCACCGGGCAGACAGGCATGAATTCGGTCCATGAATACTGTATCTTTGATCATCTCCAGCGGCAGAGGGTGCAGAATATGCCCCATTTTCTGCTGCTGTTGAAGGTCTATTTCACGATCCCCCACCATGACAATACTGCCCTCCGCATGTATGCTTTTTCTGCTCCGAGAGAACTCGCCTGATTCCATATAATCTTTCAGAATATTTACGCCATCCTTCTGATCCAATGAAAATCCTGAAATTTCGCCACAACAGACGACATCATACTGGCAGACAAACCCTGGCTGTCCGGAAGCATTATTAACAAACATTTTTGCCACTGTTGTTTTACCACCCGAAATCAAACAAGAATAAGGGGAGTCCTGCTGGTAGAGATGGCGTTTACCTGTTCCTTTGGGACCAAGTTCTACCATATTGTAATTGCGCTCCACGAAAGGTACCATTCGAAGAAGTGCTACCATCTGCGCCCGCTCTGATAATGACGCCGGTTCAAAACCAATGCTGCGCAGCAGCAACTGCTTCCACTGGGCTGTTGTAAACTGTTGGCGTGCCCGGCCAATATCAATAAGTTTTGCGGAGCCATTTTTACGTATTCTGTCCTTTAAAAATTCTTCGTCTCCGATGCATGCGGTTCGGTCTGCAAGCTGGCTTTCTACCATGCGTAAGCCTACATCGATTTCTTCCTGCCCCACACTCGCGCCATAGCGGACCAGCATACATTCCACCACATCCGTAGACACAGAATATTGGCGACTGTATTTGCGCACTAGGTCTTTTCTGACAAGGTGTCCTTCAAAAGCCGTTGCCCCTAGTTTGTCGAGTGTGTCCATCTGCATAGTTATTCCTAACTGCCTATAATTTTTGCCTGTTTCTTAATGCCCAACCCCGCCGCAGGCGGACGGGATATTAAAGATATATTAGTTGCATAGATCCTTCGCTGTAAGCTGCGGAGAATTGACAAGTAGGTGATTAAAAACAGCAAGCACAATTTGCCAACAACGGATCTGCCCCACGTTCCTGCAGTTTTCGTTCAAACACTAATTACGGAGCCACCACAACACCCCTTCTCTTCCCCAATCCGGGTCTTCTCGATAAGCTGTTCTATAAAATCATGTTCCAGTGAAATGCCAAACTCTTTCATGATGCAATCATATAATTGGGAATTAAGTTCAAAATTCATATGCCCTGTTTTATCTTTCTTTTTGGTTAGTTTCGCCAGCCCTTTTTGATATTGGATATTGTCTATCAAGCCGTCTTTTCGCTCCTGGCGAAGCTCAATTCTCAGTTTCAAAAACTCATCGTGGGTGATGCTATTGCTATATTGCTCATGGACTTCTAATGCCTTTTTTATTTCCGAGTAGTATTTATTTATGGTGTCACTGTTCTGTTCAAAAAACACCAGCCTTCGGTAGAGCTCTTGCAGAGTTTGCTTCGCGTTGCTGATGCAGTGCTCCGAGATTGTACCCCCGTCGGTTATGTAGTGCTTAAACCCCCCTCTCGCAAAAAGAGGAACATACGATGAGGATGTACTATATTCAGAAAACGGGCTATCAATTTTAATGCCGTAGCCATATGGTTCGAGGACTATGAAATGGCCCATCACATCAATGGCATTATAGCTGCACTGCAGGATAGGTGATTCCTGAAAAGTTTTCGGGCAATCGATTAGCAAAGTGATATCCTTTTTTTAATCTGCTCTTGGCAATAAAGTTAAAAAAGCCCTGATCAATGACCGTGCATTACTTTCCCACAGCTAAAATTTATGACGGAGAAAAAATTGGTGTTTTTCTGACATATCATGCTTTCTTTTAAAATTTCAAAATTTTACAGTTTTAAGAGTGCCAGCGCCGGCGGCAAATTACAACACCGCAAATTTTTGTAAATCGTCAATTGTCAAATGTATCTCCGTGCCATCTGCTTGATTAATACACACCTGTGCATCCAGGTCTTGCTCTTTGAAGCCGTATATTCCGGCAACTATTTTATCTGCAAAATCATGAAGATGGCCCTGGGCAATCGGGGTTATACAGTGGGCATTTATTTTCCAGGTTCTCGAAGGAGCTTTAGGGTAATGCCTTATTCGTATCCAGCCCTGTTCTATCAAGCGAAGCAATATGTTTTCCCGCGCCTTTCCTTCAAGGCCGAGCGGTTCGCCGGTTTCTTTGTATTCTTTCAGTATCTGCTCCAAAGACAGGCCGAACCTTTCAGGCTGAGAAATAACAGTTTCTATATGGCATGTTTTGACGTGAATAATTTCACCATCGGGTGAAATAAAAAAAGCTGCTGAGATCATACCCACCTCTTTGTCATATCTGGTTTGCGCTTAGTTGGTCCAATATATCGTCCTGCCCTATAAATGAAAGAAACTCTGCTATTTCCGCACGGATTTGGTCGTCGGAATTCCACAGAAACGGAATGATTTCAGAGACAACCTCATCGATTTTAACCCGCAAAATGGAATGCATTAATTTATCAAGCGCTTCAGCCGCTGCTATGCGAACATCCTCGTCCTGATCGACAAGCAAAGGAATAAGGCACAATACATTTCCGCGACTGCTTTGGCAGTAGAGGCAGGGGAGTATCTTCAGAACCGTATCGCGCAACTGCCTATTTTTACTCTTCAAGAGCATAAGAATGCTGGATATGTCTGCTTCACTCAAAACCTCCGGTATTTGCGAAAGCACACCTATCGCTTTTTCCTTTACGTAATCATCTTTATCATCAAGCAGCCCCCTGACAAGATCGGCCGGAAAAATATCGATGCTGCCGATAAGCCCGTCCAGATGCTCGGCAACGGCACGCCGGTAGTGAAGCTCCTCATTTTTGAGATACCACCTGATTGTTGCAATACTGAGATCATTTTCCATTTCTGCCCTCTTTCATTATCAATGCATTAAAACACTACTGCATTCACTGGCCGTAACCGTATGCATGCCGCGGTGGGTAACAATTTTTACCATAATTTTGTTATATTAAGATGTTCGTCATATTGCAGGCATTCAAGGCTACTAATGTTTTTCACATTGTGAGCACTGAATACATTTTGAGATAATAGGGGGTGTGGGTTGTTTAGCATGAGAAATGCTTTAATTTTTTTTGTTCTTTGAATACAGGCTATATCTTGCTCCTTGTTATTTTTTTGAACCTCATAACCTATCAGGCCATTTTGTACGTCTGACATTGTCATTGCATAAAAAAGCAGTTCGGAAAGTGCTCCGACAGAATTTTTAGATGTGCCCTTAATTTTTTTAAGTTCGAAAATCAAGAGTGTTTTTTTATCATTTCCTCCGATAGCCCATAAATCAATAGCGCTTTTGCGTGATGGGGTGATTAAGTTTTCTTTTGGCTTATTTGTTACTTTGTCCTGGAAAATACCAACAGGTAATTGATAGGAAACTGTTTTTGCATCTGCCCCTGAAGCAATAGCTAATTTTTTTCTTGGCCCATCCAAACAAGAAAACATTCTCTCAATATCGTTTTCGTCAAGCTCACCAAACGATTTATCTATTGATGTGATACAGGGTGCACGCCTTTTATCACCAGGCCTGTTTAAAAATAACATCTTTGCTTTTTTTATTTTCGAGTCCTGCTCCAAAATGTCGTTATGGTACGAATCAAGCTTAAACCAATCAAATAATTTTTTGAAATTGTCCACCCTGTATAAAAATCTTTGATAGTGAGGTTCGTTTTCATCTCCATTTAAGGGTTTTTCCCATCTTAGCGTAAACTCTGAATTTTTAAATTCGCTAATCCAATGTCGGACAATCAGACACCATGCTTCAAAGGCTGCATCGTCTGTTTGCATATTAGCAAAAATGCCTTTACCGATCTCGGATTTCATTTTGAGGGTTACTTTGTTATTGTCAGAAAATATATTTATGCCCCTCGGAAATTTAATATGATTATTTTTTTTCATGGTTTTAGACTCAAAATTTTCCCGCAACAATTTTTCGATTTCTTTTTTTTCTTTCATGGCAACTCCTGTGAATAAATAGTTTAGACTCAAATAGCAAATGGGACCCGATGCCCCGTTGTTTCTAAAATAAAATTTTCCATAAAAAAGGGCTTTTTTACAAAACCTTTAATGAAGTCCATTTATTCGCCCTGCGATGCGCTCAGCTGATTTAACAAATCCCCATGGCTGGTAGAATAAAGGAACAACTTAACCTCTGCCTAGACTTGCTCATCTGTGTGCAATAGCAGAGGAACAATTTCATGTATAAATTCGTCCATTCCGACCCGATCAGAGGAAAGCATCGCATCCAGACAGATACTATTGCGTTCACTGCCGCAACCCAGAAATGCAAGCCCCACTATATATATTCAAACTTAGGGAGTTTGAATTTACTAAAAAATCACTTTTTTTGAATTTTTTTTCAGGTCAGGACGGAGCAATTTAGATTAAATCCTAAGGGATTTAGATAATTATTTTACATGCGTGTAAATTTCTATGTTTTTTGCTTCCCCTTTTTGACCTTATATGACAAAGTTAAATCTTATAATCTTTCCAGATCAGAGATGCGATACAAAAAAGCATCACCTCAGGGGAACCATTAATGACAGCTTTGGCCTGAGTTTATTGAGGCCACTTATCATAATCTGAGCACCAAAATATTTTTCACCGGTAAAATCAGACTCGCCAGAGGTTTTATTCAAAAATATTACATTCATATGGGGTTTCATAAGGCAAGCGCGTACAAAACGATTTTTGACATTACCATTCAGAACGGAAATGTAATTGTCATAAAAGATCGCTCTAAAGAGATGCGAAAAAAACGAGGGTCTTTTTGTAAACGATATAGAAAAAAATATTCTTGGAAAAATTGATGAAGCCTTCGGTCTCGATATGGATTTAGAATAACCATTTTCAGATAAACAAATCTTTTTCGAAAGGGACTCAGATGCTAAAAAATAATGAATTTGAGGCATTAATCAAAAAAGGTAAAAGCGGAGGGTTCCCATCTTTTTTGGATTATAAAGTGGAGGATAACTGTGCCATTATAGAGCTAATTAAGGACTTCAAGAAAAAAGATTTTAGAGGCTTTGATTCATGGGGGTTAGCTTATGTAGCTGATGTTGAAAAACAATCACATCAGAAAATTAAAAAGATTTCTTTTCGTATTAAGACCAAGAAAATTGCAACTTTTGAATTTGATTTCGAAGCATTTAAAAGAAGGGTCTCATATCTGAAGATTAATAATTCAAACATTCATTTTGAGATACTACGAGATGGTCAGCAGGTCGTGCTATACAATGCTGACAATTTGTTCAATAGACCCAGTGATGAAAGAGTCCGCCTTAGTGTAAATGATCGAGGCGACGATAATACATCCGGAAGACTAGAAAAAGATTTTCAGGCATTTCTATTTGGCAAGAAAAAGGGACAAGATGCAAGAACCAGCGATAGACTTGCAGTTTTCGGAGAACATTTTTTCCGATCAAAGGGAAAAAACTACGGGGTGCTTAGAGAATTCCCTACAGGAGTTTTTAGAGATACTATTAAAGAGGACTCCCGAATCTTACAAACAGAGTTTGTAGATATAGTTTCCCTTAATAAGTGGGGCAAATTAGCAATAATTGAAATAAAACTTGATGACACTCAAGTAGCAGTTATTTCCCAGCTATTAGACTATGCTCTTTTTTTCAGCTGTTATATTAAACAACTTCTTCCTGTTTTAAAAGAGAACCTACACCAAAAAATAAAAACGGATGAAATCTGTTGTTATGTTGTCAATAACCACTATCACACCAGATTTAACGATATCTTGGAATATTACAGCCCCAATAAGGATTTTTTTAATTTTCGGTTTATAAAGTTAACCTTGGGGCATATTGAGGAAAACAAGAAAAGCACTAACAAAACCCAATTTAAATAATAAAAATATATGCCTATCATAACAATCCATCGCGGGACACACACTATTGGCGGAAGCTGTATCGAGATAGCCTCCGGCGGGCACAGGATCATTCTTGATCTTGGCCTGCCGCTCATGGGCAGGGATGGCACTGAGATAGGGGAAAAGGCTCTTAAGGTAAGATCACGAGAAAACGGCATACTGCCGAATGTGCCAGGGCTCTATCATGATCAGGAGCCAAAAGTTGCTGCGGTGCTTTTAACTCATGCCCACATGGATCACCATGGGCTTTTGGATCATGTGCACCCAAAGATCCCGATATACTTGAGCAAAGGCTCACACAAGCTCATTGAGATCGGCAATGTTTTTTATCCTGAAAAGACTCACATTGCCAACACCCGGCACTTCGAGCACTGGAGCCCTTTCCAGGTCGGGCCTTTCACCATTACTTCATACCTCGTGGACCATTCAGCATTTGACGCCTCGGCTTTTTTAATTGAGTGCGAAGGCAAAAAGGTCTTTTATACCGGTGATCTGCGCGCCCACGGCAGGAAAGAAATAGTTTTTGAAAATCTCATCGACCGCCACTTCCCAAAACTTGACTGCCTTATCATGGAAGGCACAACGCTTGGCGGCGAGCATACGGGATGCAAAAATGAGCGGGAAGTTGAAAAACAGCTTAAAAAAGTTTTTAAGCTGCAGACGGACATATCTTTTGTTTTCACCTCGGGCAGCAATATAGACAGGCTTGTTTCACTCTATAAAGCTTCGCAGCAATGCGGCAAGACCTTAGTTATTGATCTTTACACGGCCTATGTGCTCGATCAGTTAAAGAAAAATCTGCCCAGCCTGCCACCGCATAAAAAAGATAAAGTCCGGGTGTATTACATGCGCGGCCATGCTAAACGGCTTGCTGACAACGATTTAGTAAAAACATTGTATTACTTCAAGTCGAGAAAAATCGAGCTTGATGAAATAATAAATACCCGTGTCGACATGGTTGTTAAACTCCCGATCTGGAACGGGATGGAGCGAATCGCTGCTGCCGCAAATAAAGAAAGCCCCTTGCAGGAAGCTCAGCTTATTTATTCTATGTGGGGTGGATATCTTAAGAAGAAATCCGATGTTAAAGATTTCTGTTCAACATACGGCATAAACATGCAACGTATTCACACAAGCGGACATGCCTATCTCGATGACTTGAAGCGGCTTGCGCAGGCACTCAATCCTTCTGTTCTGATACCAGTGCATACCCTTGCGGGTGATTCATTCAGCGATCACTTTCCCAATGTGGTCAGGCTTGATGACGGCATTGCCCATGAGTTGAAATAGGCATCCTTCTAACAATAAATTCATTACTTTCTCTGAATTACGAAGGTCGGGTGCGCACAACAGACGCATCCGGCCTTCTTTTCGACCGCCTTGCCGGCTTCTAAATTCCGGCTTCTGGCTCCTGAGTTCTGATGCCATGCGTTTTTATATTTGACAAATCTATTAATATTCAATAAATATCATTAAATATTTCATTCCATTCTTGGGCGGGGGAAACAAAGCCACTCACAATTGACATTCCATTAAAATTTCGGAAGATGTACAGGCATTCTTTTATGATGTGCATACGATGATTGCAAAAAAAGATTTACTGCAGGCAGTGCAGGCGTTGCTTCAATTGGAAGATGATATGCTGTCTCTTTGCCAGCGGCAAAGCGACAACCCTGCTTTTTTATCCGGTATTCCCCTACAGAACCGACCCGAAGTTCACGCAGGATTTGTGGCATTTCTTGCCCGATCTCAGCAGAACAAGCAGACCCTTAAAAATCTTCTGGGCGCCATTCTTTCAGGAGGGAGCGATGTTTACTAAGGCCGACTACCTGAACTATGGATGCTTACTGCAGGAAAAAGAACAGGCCATGGTGGTCGGCCTGCAGCAGCTGCTTGAACAGGTAACAGACGAGGCTGTTGCCGGACAACTGCGAGCCCTGCTGCGTGAAAAGCAGGCAGCAGCCGAAGAGGTCATCCGGCTTTTTGGCAAGATGTTCGGGATGGCCCCCGAGCTGCGCCGGTATAAACGCGATCCCGCCCTGGGCGAGGTAAAGCTGCGCAATCTCCAATGCGGGGACACTATAACATGCCGCTGCCTCGATATATCGCTGGGGGGGCTGTGCCTCCAGTTGTCAGCCGAACTGCCGCAGGGGTTGCTGCTGGCCATGGAAGTCCGGTTTTATGAATCGCGTCGTCCCGTTGTGCGCAGGGCCAGGGTCAGGTGGTGCCACCGCACTGAAGACGGGCAGTATAAGGCAGGCCTACAGTTTGAAGCGTCCCAGGCAACACATGCCGGCGAAACGATTTGCGAAGACGAATAAAAAGGCGGGCGGGGAAAGCAAAATTAGCGCCTATTTATTTTAACCGCGTTTCAGGAGATAAGTCATGAAAACAATCGTTATTACGGGAAGCACACGGGGCATCGGACTCGGCCTTGCCAAAGAATTTCTCAAGCGCGGCAGCAGGGTAATGCTGAGCGGCCGCTCCAAAGAGACGTTGGATAAAGAACTGGATAAGCTCGGCCGGAAATACGGGGCTGAAAATGTGTTCGGCACCACCTGCGATGTGGGGGTCTATGAAAGCGTGCAAGCCCTCTGGGATGCCGCTTCGGCAAAGTTCGGCGCCATTGATATCTGGATCAACAATGCCGGCGTAAACACGGCGTCGATGCCGCTGTGGGACCTGCCCGCCAGGGATATTACCGCCGTAGTGACGACCAATCTTATGGGCACGCTATTCGGATGCAAAGTCGCCCTTGAGGGAATGCGGCGTCAGGGTTACGGACAGATATATTTGTTTGAAGGGCACGGCAGCGATGACAGAAAAGCCATGGGGCTTTCCCCCTACGGCGCCACCAAGCGGGCCATCCGGTATTTGTATCAGTCGCTGCAGCTCGATGTTGAGGGCACGCGGGTACAGGTCGGCACGATCAGCCCCGGCATCGTTCTGACAGACCTTATTTTAAACCAGCTCAAGCACGCACCTAAAGAAACAAGAGAAAAGAACATGAAAATATTCAATATCCTTGCCGACACCGTGCAAACCGTTACGCCCTGGCTCGCCGAACAGGTGCTTGCAAACACGCAGCCGGCAGCCCGTATCACCTGGCTGACAACACCGAAAGTGCTGCTGCGCTTTCTTACGGCAGGGTTTAAGAAACGGAACCTGTTCGAAAATATCTCTTTTGAATAGGAATGCAGGCAGTGTGAACTAAGCAGCTGGTAGTTGTCAGGAATCAATGAAGAAGTAATTCAACTTTTTCAACAACCCCCAATTTTCACGACAAGCAGGGGCGTTACGGTGCTTGCGGCAGAAAACGTGAAGCAATAAAGGGCTGTAATAAAAAGAGGAACAGAGTATTTTGGAAACAAGCATAACAAATACAATCGGTTTGCTTGCCGGCATTTTTACAACAGGCTCTTTATTGCCACAGCTTATCAAGACTGTAAGAACAGGCAATGTCAAAGACATTTCATTACTGATGTATGTATTTTTAACAATCGGGGTATTTTTGTGGTTTATATACGGGATCATGCTCAAGGAGTTTCCAATAATCATTGCTAATGGAACTTCTTTAATCCTGACGGCAAGCGTCTTGTTTTTGAAAATAAAACATAGGTAATCATTAATAGAAAAAAAGGGTGGGTTTAGGTGTTGCAGCCCGGACTTAATCCTACATTTACAGATTTTAGATTTAACTTAATCTGACATAACAAAGATATCTTCTGATAATGTGGCATCATCACGTAATAGTCGAGAGCCCACATTAAGAGAGCCGTAATGTGAAATTTTGGCAAGCCATGTATGGGAACTAAATATAGCGGCGTTAATTGTCCTGCTGGCTGAAATCCCATCCTTTTTTTCAGACCGGCCTTCAGACTTCATGCGGCAAAAAAACTCCTGCAAATCGTAAGGCTAAGCGGCAACCCCACCTGTTAGTAAATTTCGGCATAATTTCTTTTGAAGAAACCACTGTCATATCATATACTGGTAATCTGAAGGCAAGCCATGGGGGCGCAGTCTCAGCATAATCATTTGGAAAGGAGGATCGCTATGTCAATTTATATGACATTTTGGAGGTATACGCGCGATGGTATGATGGACATCAAGAACACGCCTGAACGCTTTGAGTCAGTAAAGGAAATTTATAAAATAAACGGAGGGAAGCTCATTCAGGCATACAGCCTGATTGGTCCGTATGATGTTGTAACTATCGGGGAGCTGCCCGACGAAAAGGCCCTCACCAAGGCCGTACTGCAGATATGCTCAAAAGGCAGGGTGACGGCCAATAGCATGACCGCTTTGCCGATTGAAGATTTTCTTGATATAATCAAATCATAAAAGCATGCAGCAACACATAATTGCACGGCTGTCCCCCCCCACTTGCTGACGTGCTTTTTTACAGATTAAATTGCGAGTTGCCCTTACAGTAGAGCTGTCTGCCTGTAACCTTCCACTGTTTCGGCACGTGCAGGAGTGTTGAGCTATTCCATGTTGCATGTTCTTGAGTGATACATACATCATACCAAATAGAATGAAATCATTGCCGCTTCCACACTTCCTCGCCGGAGCTATCCCCCTTGTACGCCCCTTTAAGAGTGTTGGGATCAATCAATAAGAGGTTCGAGTATGTTATGCCTTTCGTTGAAGGCATTACAAACATCCCTTTGAGTCTTTTTCCATCCCATTGCACATCCGAGATTCTGAATTTTTCTCCATCGCTGCTATCCCATCCCTCGATATGAATATCTCCATCCACGAAAGATATTTTGAACCTGGCGGTAGAATCAACAACTTGCCATTCTCCAGAAATATCCTGGCCGGCAGTCCCGGGTGTAATAGTCTCTGTTGGTTTTGTATCGGCCTTCTGCTGCATGGCGCTGCCTGTCAGATTGGAAGCCGCGATTATTGATTGCCGCTTCCACACTTCCCCGCCGGAACTATCCCCCTTATACGTACCTTTAAGAGTGTTGGGATCAATCAATAAGAAGTTCGCGTATGTTGTCTGTTTGATTGAAGGCTTTACAAAGATCCCTTGTAGCCTCCTTCCATCCCATTGCACATCCGAGATTCTGAATTTTTCTCCATTGCTGCTATCCCATCCCTCGAGATAAATATCTCCATCCACGAAAGAGATTTTAAACCTGGCGTTAGAATCAACAACTTGCCATTCTCCGGAAATATCCTGGCCGGAGGTCCGGGGTGAAATAGTCCCTGAAGGTTTTGTATCGGCCTTCTCCTGCATGGCATTGACTGTCAGAGTGGAAGCCACTATTATTGCAGTTACCAAAAGACCTGTTATCTTAGCCGGCACTTTCATGGTCTTATCTCCCCGCTACTATATTTTATGTGCAGCTTAACAAGTATTATACAGACACCTGCATTTTTTGATTCCTGTCTATGCCGCTTATTTCAAATTTTAATAAAATTGTCAAAAAAAATCGCTTCTGTTCTGCCTTTCGTGGCTATTCCGATGTTATACAGGCATCTATATAACAAGATTTTTTTGGCAGGGGAATGGCATTTTGGAAAGCGACACTATATCTTGTGGTGGTGATTATCACCCTAAAGCTCCACACTGCGAGGTAAGGTCTTGTCAGCAGCATGCTTTGAATGTATTGCATCTTTCCGCTGGTAATATTGACATTGTCCGATAAAGCCAAAATCATGTTGGAAAAAATGCCACTTCAAATCCAAATTTTTTATAGCCCAGGCTGCCCGCCATATTTCCCATGTGCCAGACCCACCAGGCACCGTTGTTGACACATTGCAGTTTCTTCTTCAAGCTGCGGGGGTTGAATATGCGCTGGAAACTGCCGCCGCACGGGATGCGGTTGTTTCCATAATCAGGTTCCGGGTCGTTTAACAATAATTCTGACAAGCCAGTTGCTGTGGGATTTTTGGAAATCGTTGCTGCCGTAGAATGCGATGCGGCTGTTTCCAAAATTAAGTTGTGAGCCCTGGGCAAGAAGGCATACGTCCGGGATTGTAAGTACGCTGTAGCCTGCCCAGTAATCCCTGGAAGCTTCTATGGTAACAGGAGTATCCAGGGTGATTGTTTGCCAGGTTTCAGCGTTGACTCCGGCCGGGCTCATATTGCGGCTGACCGGATCGCCGGGAGACGAAGTTCTGGCATCGGCCTGATATATGACAGGCGTATAGCTGATCGTTTCATTATCTACGGGATTAAAAAGTTTTATTGCAACAATATCCCAGCCGATATATGGCCTTAAAAACCCGGCCTTAAAAATAACGCAGCATTCCACGGTGAACTCTTCGGGGTAGCAGGACGCCGCTATTCTATTCGAATCTGCCGTTGCATCATAATATAATTCTTTTTCGTCTACTTCTTTGCAGCCCGTTAAAAAAAAACAGCATACGGCGCATAAAATTACCAACAGCGTAAATAGCTTTTTCATTTCATACCTTCCTGCTGCGCTGGTTCGTTAATGACTACCTCATAAGGAAACGAGGCAACTATTTATTTTGATATTTCATGGCCGCTTGAAAAGTTTATAGCGTGCTCACATCGCGCCGCTTCTTAGTATCAGGGGCGCGATGTGCATCCTGCCGGCTGCCGCTACTCTTTTTCCCAGACCACATTGCGAAATCCACTTCGCAGGTCAAGATAGCGTATCTTGTACGGCTCGATGGTTATAATATTGAAATTGACATTGTTGACCGCCTGCTCAAGCCCCTGTGCAGCAACGGCCTCGCTGTTGCGAAAATATTTCTGAATCTCCTGAGCCTTAGCCGGATCTTCATGCTTTTTGAAGACCGATGCCCTGCCCCACACCTGCAGCCCTGAAGCGCTCAGGTAGTCCTTTGCGGGCTCATACGGATCATTGATGGTGAAGGACACGAGCGGATTTTTTTGTATGCTGAGAATTTTACTGCCCCCTTCGGACATAATATATATGGTCATGCCATTGTTGAAATATTCAAGCGTGGTGCAGCGCGGCTCATTGTCGCGGCAGGTGGCCAGGTTCAGCACATTGTGCATGCTGATGTAGGCAACAGCAACTTTTTCAAATT
This sequence comes from uncultured delta proteobacterium, assembly GCA_903911225.1. Classification (GTDB taxonomy): domain Bacteria; phylum Desulfobacterota; class WTBG01; order CAIYCZ01; family CAIRTM01; genus CAIWCT01. The sequence continues at coordinate 2,221 of CAIWCT010000412.1, read as the reverse complement.
CTTCCGCAGAAATTTCCTCGATCAGATGGATGCCGAACTTTTCGAAAATAGCTTTTTCCTGCATGTTTGCATGGGGGATGATGAGCTTTGACATATCTGGCGCCTCCTTAATGATACAGTTGCTGCTTCTTGAAAAAGGGGCTGAGAATCAAATCTTTATTTTGACATTTCCATGTATCAAAATGCTGATTTTACCCGCAAGCCGTCCCCTTTCGTCGCAGCTTTTACGGTTCCAACTAATTGCGGAGAGCAACAGATTCAGCTCTCCCTGCCCGCTTTATCATTTTCTATTATACCGCATTCACCACGTATTTTTCTACTTGCCCCTTAAGCGGGCTTTTTGGTTTTTCTTTTGGCTGAGATATTCATAATCCGAGGGTTACCACCAGCACCCCGTCGCTGATGCCCACGTTTTTCAGCATGAGTTTTTCAGCGGCAGTCTTAACTTGATCAGCCTGCAGCGTGTAAACCGGCACGCGGAATAAATATTCACGCAAAGCCGCACTCATCTTCTCGCGCATTGCATGGCTCTGATGCTGCGCCAGCCCGGGCACCGACACCCTGTCGATCACGAAGTCTGTCAGGTAAAATGACCCGTTTTTGTTATTGAACCGTATGCCGCTTGTAGCGGTGATGGACCCCTGAAGCAGTGCAGGCTGATCCTGTGCATTGCCGGCCACTGCAACGTCAAAACTAAACGTAATTTTATCGGTAGCCTCTTGCAGGACCACTTTGGGATTGCTGAAGGAAACTTCAAGCAGGCGAAAATATGTTCTGGTTATCGGGAATTTAGCCGCCAGCCGCGCATTGATGTCGGCATTGGTGATGCGGACGTCATAGGTCATGCTGCTGCAGGAAAAAAGAAGGCCTGCCATTACGGCGACCGTGCAGAAAACCGTTAAAACATATCTCAACTTCATTGATAATAAGTCCTTTTATCCAGGATAAACTATATACCGTGGTTGACAAATTAGGCAAACTAAAAGAAGGCAGGGCCGCTCCGCCATTTGCCTTGACACACAATCGCCCCCGCCCTATATAAACAATCATGGTGTATATTCCTGTCAATTACAAAGATTGCACCTGCATCACGTCGAACATGGCACAGGGCTTTTTTTGTTTTTAACCATCTTTCAAGGAGGTATCATCATGCGCATTTCAGCCGGCATCATAGCGGTAATTGCCCTGCTTTTCTGCTGCACCCCGCCTGCCATTGGTAAAATACTCAATATTGAATTTAAATTCACGCCGTTCACCGGAGATGCAGCCAAAAACAATGAAGTTACAACCGTGGCCGGCAAAGCAGTCGTTTTTATCAACAATGTTCCGATGGCTGAGCAGCCCGTACAGAAACAGGTGGTGCCGGTCTTGTTTGCGGAACGAGAAATAACGCCTTCAGTGTGGGTGCCGGCATCCCGGCTGGGACCGCGGCTGCGCAAGGGCAAAAACACGATTCGTATTGAATTCGAGCCCGCCGATATGAAAACACCCTACAGCGCCCAGCTCAGATGGGCATCGGTGACGGACCAGGTCTCGGAAAAAAGCCAGCCGGGCAAGTATCAGGCCACAAATCAAAGCGGCGAAGGCGTCGACACGAAGCAGCCTACCGGCAAGGTTGTTTTTGAGCGCGAGTTTGCCGCTGATTTTGCAGCCGATCTTCCCTGGCATCATTATCCGCCGGTAACAAAGCTCGACGATCAAGATAAGCAGCGCCTGGCGGCATTTGTCAAAGACCGCGCCAATGCCTTCAAACCTGATTTTGCGGGAGTTTACCAATTGCTGAAAGGCGTTGAGGGGCTCTCTGTAACTGAGATGAAGAAAGCAAAGTGCCTTGATAAGGCCTACGCCGCGGGGGCTCGCATCAGCGCTCCTGCCGCCGATCAAATAGAGTTCATCATGACGGGAAATCCCGAGGTTGTAGTGCAGCGCAAAGGCGGGGAGCTTTACACACAGGCTGATCCCATGGCTCTTGAGCGCATAAAAGGGGAAGAGGCCCAGATGTGTGCCGGCGTTGCCCTGTCAGTCGCCTACCCACCCAGCCTCGTGGTCGTTCGTACGCCCGCCGGGGATTGGGAATTGGTTTACTAGGAGTCTGTCGGACTTTCCAAGCATCCTATGATATAATGGCGTAACATTAAACAATTGATTTCAAAGGATACGCCAGATGTCATTAAAGTTTGTCACTTGTGATCGCAATGCACAATTTTTACTGCCTCCGTCG
>CAIWCT010000411.1 GCA_903911225.1 uncultured delta proteobacterium | reverse complement strand
TGCAGGTAAAAATTCCCACCCTTTGCCATCACCCGGATTTGCCCCCAACGGCGGCCTGCGGCCTCTGCATTGTGCGCATCGAAGGCTCGGGTAAAATGCTTCGCGCCTGCTGCACGCCGATTGAGCCCGGCATGCGCATCATAACACACGACCCCGAGATCGTGGAGGTACGGCGCACGGTGCTTGAGCTGATTTTATCCAATCATCCCAATGACTGCCTCAAATGCGGTCGCAACCAGAGCTGCGAGCTGCAGAAGCTGGCGGCCGATTTCGGCATTACCGAGGATATTTTCCAGAAGTTCTTAGGAGGCCAGCCTAAAGACGACTCAACCAACGCCTTTGTCATCGAGCCCGACAAGTGCATTCACTGCGGCCGCTGCATTGAAATCTGCCAGCAGGTTCAGGGCGTGTGGGCGCTCTCATTTCTGGGGCGCGGGTTCAACTCGCGCTTTGCCCCGGCCGCCGGCATGAAGCTGAGCGAGTCGCCCTGCGTGGTCTGCGGCCAGTGCTCATCGCACTGCCCCACGGGCGCGATATTTGAAAAAGACGACACCCTTAAAGTCTGGCAGGAGCTGCAAAACCCCGAAAATCACTGCGTGGTGCAGATGGCCCCGGTGGTGCGCGTTGCCCTTGGCGAGGCTTTCGGCATGGAGCCCGGCGCCAATGTGACCGGCAAGCTCTACACGGTGCTGCGGCGCCTGGGGTTCAAGGCCGTGTTTGATACCTCATTTGCCGCCGACGTGACCATCATGGAGGAGGCAAGCGAATTTGTCGAGCGCTTCATGCACGGCAAAGGCCCGCTGCCTCTCATTACCACCTGCTGCCCCTCATGGGTCATCTATCTTGAAAAGCAGGCGCCCGACATGATCGAGTACTTTTCCTCCTGCAAGTCCCCGCAGCAGATCAGCGGCCTGCTGGCAAAAACCTATTATGCAAAAAAAATGGGCCTCGACCCGTCTAATATCATCGTTGTGTCAATCATGCCCTGCACATCGAAAAAGACCGAGCTTACCCGCACCGAGGAGATGTATGCCTCTGGGTATCAGGATGTTGATTACTCCCTCACCACGCGCGAGCTTGCGCGCATGATCAAGCAGACAGGCAAGGATTTTGTGAACCTGCCCGACAGCGATCCCGACCACATGCTCGGCGACTACACAGGCGCAGGCGTCATCTTCGGCACCACGGGCGGCGTCATGGAGGCAGCCCTTCGCAGCGCCTACTATTTCATCACGGAAAAGAAACTTGACAAGCTTGAGTTTGAAGACATCCGGGGCCTGAAAGGCGTCAAAGAGCTGACCATTGAGATCGCCGGCAAAAAGGTGCGCGTGGCCGTTGCCCACGGCCTCGGGCATGTGATGAGCGTGCTCAACCGCGTGCGCGATGCAAAGGCCAAGGGCGAACCATCGCCTTATGATTTTATCGAAGTCATGGCCTGCCCCGGCGGCTGCGTGGGCGGCGGCGGCCAGCCCTACGGCGTAACCGACGAGATCCGCACCAAACGCGCCCAGGGCCTCTATCAGGATGACCGCGACAAAGAGCTTCGCCTCTCCCACGAAAACCCCTATGTGCAAAAGCTGTATACCGAGTACCTGCAGGACCCCCTAAGCCCCATAGCCCATGAGCTGCTGCATACGCATTATGTGAAGCGGGGGGATGAGTAGAAAACCAGATGCAGGGCGGGCCGCAAAAGCGTGTCCGCTTTTTTACATTGGTGGCCGGCAGTGAAGCCCGCAATTTTTATAAATACAAGGGGGTGTATTATGAAGCAATGTAAAGCTCTGCTTATAATCCTCGTTCTTCCAGCCATGGTGCTTTTGGGCGCCGGCTGCAGCAAGCTCAGCAAACAAAATTACGATAGAATCAAAGTGGGTATGGAGTATAAGGACATTACGGTCATACTGGGCGATACGGCAACATGTGATGCTGCCATGGGGGCCAAAAGCTGCACCTGGGGCGACGAGCAGAAAAACATCACGGCCAAGTTTGTTGCCGACAAAGTCGTTTTCATGACCTGTAAAGGCCTGTAGCAGCCTGTCAGTCCGTAGGGCGGGTGCAGCCCGCCATCAGCATAACGCAGCAGGCAAAATAAGAACTTTGAAGTTTTGAGATCATGTGTTACATTATAGGTAATGTAACACATGAAGGGAGCCTGCGCATGACTGAAACGCTCACGATACGCCTTACCGCCCAGCGGACACAGCTGCTGAACCGGCTAAAAAAACGCCTCAAGGTAAAAAAGAATATCGACGCCATCGACATTGCCCTTCAGATGGGCTGCCGCGACGAAGTTGATTACATGAGCAGAATTGAAAAGGCTGCCGGATGCCTTTCTTCTCATGCCGGGGAAAGCGCCGTTGAGCGCATTCGATCTCTACGGGACGGCACATGATTATTACGGTTGATTCCAACATTCTTTTGAGCATCTTTAAAAAAGACTCGCTGTATGAACACTCAGCGGCGCTGCTGCAGAAATACAGCGCTCATGACTATGTGATTAACGACTGCATCTATCTTGAGCTCGGCGTCTTTTTTTCGCAACTTAAAAAGCTTGATAACGCGCTTGAACTGCTTGATGTGCAGGTTAAGTACCCGGAGCAAACTGATTCGCAGGTGATTATCGCAGCCTGGAAAAAATATCTTTCAAAAAAGAGTTTTACCTGCCCGGCCTGCAGGAAAACAATACTTCCGGTGTGCCCCAAATGCGGCCGTGAGCTTTCGTTCCGCCAACGTGTATTGGCCGACTTTCTGATCGGCGGTTTTGCGTTCACCCACACCGACGGCATAATGACGCATGATACGAGTTACTACAAAAATTATTTTCCCCGGCTGAAAGTTGTTGATGAATAAAATTGATTGTGTGCGTAACGCGCACCGAGAATGTTCAGTAACGATTGTTTTCAGAGATGCACCGGTGGGGTGTTTCTTTCTTTGTCCGGCGCGTCAAGACCGAACGGCTCTGCCTGCTTGAACCTGAACAGGCCGGCAATGGCGTTTGAGGGGAAGGACTCTATGACAGTATTGAAGTCGCGCACCACGGCATTGTAATACCGGCGCGCATGCTCTATGTCGTCTTCAATCTGCGTAAGCTGCTGCTGAAGGGCCAGGTAACCGGCGCTGGCCTTAAGGTCGGGATAGGCCTCGGCAACAGCGACCAGGCCGCTGATAGAGCGGCCCAGCAGAGCTTCCGCGCCAGAGCGCTCAGACGGCGTGGCAGCCTGCTGCGCCTTGGTCCGCGCTGCGGCAACGGTTTCAAAGACGGTCTTTTCATGGGCAGAATATCCTTTAACGGTCTCCACAAGATTGGGGACCAGATCGGCCCGCTTCTTGAGCTGGACGTCGATATCTGACCATGCCGCCCTGGCAGTATTTTTCAGCCGAACCAGCCTGTTAAAATAAAAAATGCCTGCGATAGCCACAAGTGCTGCAGCGATTTCCGCCACTATGACCTGCATGATAGGTGCCTCCGCCTCCACTGTTTCTAATGCTCTGCCCGCTGCCGGTTTCTACCAGCCGCCTCCACCGCCGCCTCCACCGCCGCCTCCGGATGATCCTCCGCCACCGCCGCTGCTGCCGCCTGAACCGGAGCTTGAGCCCGGCGCCACGGATGATGACGACACGGCAATGGCAAGCGAGCCCCCCAGGGACGTTGCAAACTGAAGCCCCGGCATGGCGGACAGGTCTTTGAGAGAATGGTCCGTGTACCAGGCAAACTGCTGGTGGCCGTCGCCAGCCGATACGCTCGCTGCGGCAAGGACATCGCTAAACTGCTCGGCCCACCGCTGCTCAAGATCAAGGGCAAGGGCATAGGGCAGATATTTTTCAAAAAGCTCCGGGGTTTTCTCCGGCGGGTTCATGCGATCGAGCCGGTCCTGCTCAGCTGCGGCAAGATAGAGCCTGAAGCCTTCTATTTCATCCATGAGCTTTCTGCCTGCCGGTGTCCATGCTTTTAAGAGACGGTAAAAAGCATAATTAATACCTGCAAGCAACCCCAGAACGGCCGTAAATACAACGGGAAACCCGGTGTCATGAACCATGTCGGCAATAGCATACACCATGGCGCCCAGTGCGCCGACAAGGGCCAGTGTCATGCCTGCTGCAAAAACAAACACTACGGTCTTTTTACTTTTTGCGGCATTCCTTGCCGTAACGGCAAGAGGGTAGAGAAAAGCGCCGAGAAAACAGAAAAAAACCAAATAGGCCATGATAGGCAAACTTGCGGATTCCTCGCCAAAGGCTGCCATGATCAGGGTGAGGATGCTGGCGGCAATGCCGGGCCGCGCATACGTAACATTGGTGTTGAAATACTTTTTAAAGCGCGGCTCCAAAGCGAGCTGCAGCGCATGCAGGAGGTTAGACACACTGACATGGTTCTCTTTCTCCAGCGCAAGCCTGTCGCCCATGCCATCATAGGCTGCCTCCTCTTCCGCGGCAAGCTGCTGGCCAGCCTTGGGCCCTGCGGCCTTTGTGAGCGTATAAACGTCCTTGTTCTGCGAAATCTTGAGATACCCCTTAACCGCCATATTGATGACCGCTGCGACAAGGGTCTTGTCGTCAAATTCCATCCGGGAAATGTAGCGCACCGCCGCAGGTGAAAGATCGGCGGGCGGATAATACAGGGGCATGATAACGCCTTTGCGGGGGTCCCTGCCCACCAGAAGCCAGGCAATAAAATAATAGAGCAGTATGAGCGCCACGCCAAGCGCCGCGACAATCATCATGGCCGCGTCCCGGAAAAGATACCGAACCTGCATCTTCCAGTCCGGAGGCGTGACAAAGCCCTTCGGGAATGCGGCAACGACCGTGAGGCCTTCTTTTTCGTCAAGGGGCCCCAGTGTTGCAAAGCGCACTTTGCCGTCGGGCTCTATCCATGCCTTCAGGTTCTGGTCCTTTGACCCGATGGGGCCGGTATAGCCGTTTGTCGAAATTTTATCACGGGGCACGCCTGCCGGAAGCTCGACAGTAGCCGAAGCCGCTTCTATGGGAAATGCCCAGTCATTGCCGGTGACATTCCAGTACAGCTCGTCATAATCGCTAAAAAAGCCAATCTGGCGGTCTGTCGTATAGGCGATGGTATAGGTATGCTCGCCGGGCGGAACCATGACATCGGGTGAGCCGATATAGACCCGCACGCCGTTGAACAGATCTGCTGTTGAAAAAGGCTCCTGCCTGCCGTCCAGGGTCGTCTGCTGCACGCTGAATCCCACGCGGCGCGGCATCGCCGGTAGCCAAAAAAAGTATTGCTGCTCATAGTCAGTGGGGAAGTCACGATAGATGCCGTGCTTGATCTCCTGCTGTGCGCTCATCACGGTTATGGTTTCGGTAACCGTCATGGTGGAATCGGGGTTGACCACAATCCGGCTCTGGTACCTGCGAATCCTTTCGATCTTCTTTGAAGCAGCCGGTTTATGAATCAAGCCCTTGGGCCATGAAATTGTCAGATCGATGCCTTCATGCGGGGCCAGGGGCTTTGTCGTAGCAACCTGCAGGGCTCTGCCCTCAAACCGTGAGGTGAAGTTTTTGTCGCGGCTGCCCAACGGCCCTGTAAAAATATCAAAATGAATCCGCTCAGCGGAGAGCCCGGCTGGAAACTCGACGGAGACCGTATTTTTTTCTATGGGACACAGCCACTGGCAGTATGTTGAATTCCAGGTGAGTTCATCGCGGTCAAGAAAAAGCCCGATCTGATGGTCCGTGCGATAGGTGAGCGTGTAGGTGTGCCGGCCCGGCGGAACAATGCTTTCGTCCTGCGTCTGGATGATGACGCGCAGCCGGTCATCATCCAGTCTCTGCAGCAGGCCATCCTGCTGACGGCCGTCAATTGTGGTCTGCTGCAGATCAAACTGCTGATTGCTGAATTTCCCGGGAAAGTCTCTATAAATTCCATAGGCATTCTGCGAGATCACCGCTGTGATGGTTTCCGTGACCGTCAGCGTGGCGTCTTCATTCACCAATAGATGGCTGTGGGATGAAAGAATTTTCTCCTGGGCGGATGATATGGCCGGCGTAAAAAAAAGCAGCGCGGCGGTCAGTAAACAACCAAACAGCCAAATGATGATCCGGCGTGTGCGAAGTGCTGACGGGTGCATGTCTCGTTGCAAGATTATGGCCCTGTTTCTGAATCGAAGATACTAGATCATTTTCCCTGCCGGCTGAAAGGGTCCAGCAATACAGCATGTTCGCTGCGTGAAGTTACACTGTCAACCTAACGGAGAACCCGGTGGCGGCAGAGTGTACGTGGCCGATTATTGAGTTTATTCACAATAAATGCAATCTGTTTTCTTCTTCTGTCATATGTAAATTGGCTCAAATTAAACGTACCCCGGAGGATGGCTCGGATAATGATGAGGATCATGACGCTGCCGTTATCTGTTCAATTTGAAAATTGGATTTTTTGGTCTTGTGGTATAAGATATATCCAATGATGTCTGCAATAGATAATTTGCAATGTAAAGACCTGCTAACAGGTTGGTCAAAGTGAACCGGCCCAACATTTTTCTTCAAATATTGAAAGGCGCTGCGATAAACGCCGCCGGCGCATTGAATAGTGCCTGTGCAACCGGGGGCAGCGATTCTGCATAAAGCCATGAAAAAAACTATTCTGATTATCTATCACTCCCAAAGCGGCAACACGGAGCGCATGGCCCGTGCCGTGGCTGAGGGTGCAGCCGGGATGGAAGGCGCCCGCGCGGTTTTAAAACGGGCTGCAGATGCTACGCTTGATGACCTGCTCGGCTGCGACGGCCTTGTGATCGGCTCGCCTGAGTACTTCGGCTATATGGCCGGAGCGGTGAAAGATTTTTTTGACCGGACCTATGAACCCGGGCATGCAGACAGCCGGGTGCTGCGCAAGCCCTTTGCCGTTTTTATTCATGCGGGCAATGACGGAAGCGGCGCGCTTGCCAGTATCGAGCGCATCTGCCGGGGATATACATTTAAAAAAGTATATGAGCACCTTATTGTCTGCGGCGAAGTGACTGACGTGGTGCTGGCCAAATGTGTAGAAATGGGGCAGACCATAGCGGCTGGCTGCGTTGAAAAAATTTATTAGCAAAGTGCCCTGATAAATTTTTTTTTGGGCGGGAAACTATAGCGCCCCTTTTTTGTTAGTATGTTGGTAGATATATATTCAAATCATGACCGGTGAGCGCGTGACTATGCGGAAAAAAGTGCTGTCGTTTTGCCCAATGCTGATAAGCGCATTATTCTGCTGGGCCGTGCTGGGCTGCAATCCGCAGCCCGATACCCGCATGGTGGCCATGCGTGACGGGGTGCGGCTGGCAACCGACTGCTTTGTGCCGCACTGGCGGACTCCGGCTCCGGTGGTGCTGATGCGCACGGTCTATGGGCGCACTGACAAAGCTTATATCCAGCTCGCACGCGACCTGAGAACAAACGGCATCTGCCTGGTCGTCCAGGACACACGGGGCCGGTTCGGCAGCGAAGGTGACGATCGGGTGTTCATGGACGATGCCTGGGGCGCGCTGCAGGACGGGGCTGATACGGTTGCCTGGCTGGTGCAACAGCCCTGGTGTAACGGAAGCATAGCCACCATGGGTGGCTCAGCGCTGGGGATTACACAGGTTTTAATGGCGCCGGCCACCGGCGACATTGCCGGGCAATCAATCCGAATGGCCTGTTCATCTGTTTACACCGTTGCGTTCATCGGCGGCGTATGGAATAAGTCCCTGGTTGAGGACTGGACTAAGGCCCAGGGCAATGACTACATTCTGCAAACCTGGCGCGCCCACCCGATTCGTGACGAGTTCTGGGATCAGTTTGATGCTGAAGCAAAAGCCGGCCAGGTGACTGCGCCAGCTATTCATTTCGGCGGCTGGTGGGATATATTCCAGCAGGGCACCATCAATAACTTCACGACCCGGCAGTACAGCGGGGGGCAGGGCGCACTGGGCAACCAGTTTCTGGTGATGGGGCCCTGGACTCACGGCATGCAGCAGAATATCGGGGATCTGGTGCTGCCGGACAACTATGTTTTTCCGCAGGCGGATCTTGAATGGCAGCTCATGGGCTACTGGCTGAAAGGCACCAACCCTGAAGTGCTTGATAACCCCCATGTATATTATTATGTGCTGGGAGATGTTAACGGCCCGGCAGCGCCGGGCAATGAGTGGCGAACGGCAAAGGATTGGCCGCCCCTGTCAACCGAGCCGCAGCAATTCTACCTTGCTGCGTCCAAGGCGCTCAGCACGGTTCTTCCAACTGCGGAAACGACCTATACCTATACCTTTGACCCTGCAAACCCCTGCCCGAAATTGGGCGGCGCCAACCTATCGCTGCCTGCCGGGCCTTTTGATCAGCGGCCTGTCAGCGACAACCGCAGCGACGTGATGAAATTTGCAACAGAGCCCCTCGTTAAACCACTGGAGGTGACCGGGCGCATATCCGTTCGGCTGTTTGTGAGCACCTCCGCCATTGATACCGATTTTACCGCGAAGCTTGTTGATATCTATCCCGACGAACGCGAGATACTGCTGACCGACGGCATACAGCGGTTAAAGTACCGCACCGGAGCGCCGGCGCCCGATTATGTTGTGCCGGGCACTATTGCAGAGCTGTCCATCGATCTCTGGTCGTTCAGCATTATTTTTAATACCGGCCACCGGATCGGGGTGCAGATTTCCAGCAGCAACTATCCCCGCTTTGAAGTTAATCCGAATAACGGCAACGACTTCCCCGACAACACAAGCACAATGCCTGCTGCTACAAACACCATTTGGTGCGGGCCGGACCATCCATCAGCCCTGATTCTGCCTGTGGCGCCGGCAAGCTGACAAGAAGTGCGGGTAAAAAAAAAGCTGCTAAGATCACTTAGCAGGGTGTTGAAAAAGTAAAGAGGGGAAGGCTGTTCAAAAAGGCTCAGATGCAAGGCGTGCGAAATCATGCGAAATGAGGCGTACTTTTTGTACGCCGCAGTGAAGCATGATGAGCGCAACGCAGCAGATGGGCGTTTTTCAACAGCCTGTTAGCAGCTTTTTGGTGTCCCTCACCTGGCAGGCGAAATTAATATCTATAATGATCGGCTTTATAAGGCCCTTCGACCGGCACGCCGATATAATCGGCCTGCTGCTTCGTGAGCCTGGTGAGCTTTGCACCGAGCCGGTCAAGGTGCAGCCGCGCAACTTCCTCATCGAGCTTTTTAGGAAGCGTATAAACTATTTTCTCGAGTTTTTTATTATGGGCAAGCTCGAGCTGCGCAAGCACCTGGTTGGTGAAGCTGTTGCTCATGACAAAACTCGGATGGCCCGTGGCGCATCCCAGATTTACCAGACGGCCTTCGGCCAGCACGATAATGCAGCGGCCGCTCTTGAGCTTCCATTTATCGACCATGGGTTTCACCGGAACCCTTTTTGCATTTTTCTCAAGGTATGCCATGTCGATTTCACTATCGAAATGACCGATATTGCACAGTATGGCCTCGTTTTTCATCTTCTCCATATGCTTGCCCGTCACCACATGGAAATTGCCTGTGGTGGTGACAAAGATATCGGCAAAATGCACCACGTCTTCCATGGGCAGCACTTCATAGCCGCCCATAAGTGCCTGCAGCGCGCAGATGGGGTCGATTTCAGTCACAATCACCCGCGCGCCGAAGCTCTTGAGCGCCTGCGAGCAGCCCTTGCCCACATCGCCGTAGCCGAGCACCACGCAGGTCTTGCCCGCTATCATGATGTCGGTGGCGCGCTTGATGCCGTCCATGAGCGACTCGCGGCAGCCGTACAGATTGTCGAACTTTGACTTGGTGACAGAGTCGTTCACATTGATGGCCGGGAACAGCAGCTCTTTGTCTTCCATCATCTTGTAGAGGCGGTGAACGCCCGTGGTTGTTTCCTCTGAGACGCCGCGGATTTTTTTAGCCACCTTCTGCCAGCGCTTGGGATCCTGCTTATAATTTGCAGCCAGCCGGTCCATGATGATCTGCATTTCGCGGTGGTCCTGCTTTTTCTTGAGAAGCGCGGGCTTGTTCTCGCATTTCACGCCAAGATGGATATAGAGCGTGGCATCGCCGCCGTCATCAACGATCAGGTCGGGGCCTGAGCCGTCGGGCCAGGTCAGCGCCATTTCCGTGCACCACCAGTAATCCTCAAGCGACTCGCCCTTCCAGGCAAACACGGCGGCAGTGCCGGCCTTGGCAATTGCGGCGGCGGCATAGTCCTGCGTCGAAAAAATGTTGCAGGAGGCCCAGCGGATGTCGGCCCCGAGCTTGTGCAGAGTCTCGATCAGCATGGCGGTCTCGATGGTCATGTGGAGGCTGCCGGTGATCTTGAGCCCTTTGAGCGGCTTAGACAATCCGTATTTTTTACGGGTTGCCATAAGGCCCGGCATTTCTTTTTCGGCAAGCTGCATCTCCCTGCGGCCCCAGCCAGCAAGAGAGATGTCTTTTACTTTATTTTTCAATTTTAGATCAAGTGGCTGTACGCCCGATACGCTCATGTGAGTCTCCTTTGAAAAAAATGGATTACTAATTTAAAGGGCTGCCTGCATCATGCCCTGCCCTGGCATGATGATAGTAATCTTTTGAGCTGAAAAGGTCAATCGTTTTCAGGCGCTTGATTTATCTCATTGATTTTTTTATGAAGAAAGCATATATAGTTAGAGTTTATGCAAACCCTGGCGCCGTTATAGAATCTTCATGCCGCAGCACATGACACAGGCCATCGTCCTGCACGCGATTGATTACGCGGAATCCGACAGGATCGTATCTCTCTATAGCCTGGACTTCGGTAAGCTGCGCGGTATTGCAAAAGGCGCAAAAAAAAGCCTGCGGCGTTTCGGCAGCTCACTTGAGCCGTTCACCTGCAATGAGGTCACCTTCTCCGACCGGGAGACGCATGGCCTGGTGCGGCTTGAGCGGTGCCGGATTCTCAGGGCGTATCCCGAAATCGCCTGCGATGTAAAGAGGCTGGTGCTCGGAAGTTATCTGCTGGAGCTTGTCGATACGCTCACGGCCGAAAAGGAGCATCACCCCGAGATCTTTGACCTGCTGCTGTTTTTTATCGACCTTCTCACGGGCCGGGAATTTCGCGAAGAGCTGCTGCGGCTTTTTGAGCTGCGTCTGTTCGGGTATCTTGGCTATCAGCCGCAGTTTCAGCACTGCGCGCTGTGCCGCGAACCCTTCGATGTGCAGGGGGTGTACGGGTTTTCAATACAGCGCGGCGGCATTGTCTGCCCGCGCTGCGAAGGTCAGGCGGCCGGGCTCCTGCCGCTTTCAAACGGCACTATCCGTCTGCTGCAGCAGGCCCAGGGGCTGGAGTTTTCCAAGCTGCAGCGGCTCTTTTTTTCGCAGATGGCCCGTGACGAAAGCAGGCGCATATTCAGCCGCTTTCTGGAGTTCCACATCGGCCACCGGCCCCGCTCTCTTGAAATTATGGAGCAGCTGTCTTAGCTGCGATACTATACGTCGTGCAGGAGGATTTTTTTGTGACGCTTCAGGAAATGATACTGGCCCTTCAAACGTACTGGGCCAATAAAAACTGCGTGCTGCAGCAGCCCTATGACATGGAAGTCGGCGCGGGCACATTTCACCAGGCAACCTTTCTCCGGTGCCTGGGGCCCGAGCCGTGGAATGTGGCCTATGTACAGCCGTCGCGCCGACCCAAGGACGGCCGCTACGGCGAAAACCCCAACCGGCTGCAGCATTACTACCAGTTCCAGGTTATCATGAAGCCCTCGCCCATGGACATTCAGGAACTCTACCTGGACAGCCTGCGCAGCCTGAGCATAAACCCGCTGGAGCATGATATCCGCTTCGTGGAAGACGACTGGGAGTCTCCCACACTTGGGGCCTGGGGCCTTGGCTGGGAAGTGTGGCTCGACGGCATGGAGATCACCCAGTTCACCTATTTTCAGCAGGCAGGCGGCATCGACTTAAAGCCTGTGTGCGCCGAGATCACCTACGGCATCGAGCGCATCGCCATGTACCTGCAGCAGAAGAACAGCGTCTTTGACATCGAGTGGGCGCCCGGTATCACCTACGGCGATGTGTATCATCAAAACGAAGTTGAATATTCAAAATATAATTTCGAAACCTCCAATGCCCCCATGCTGTTCAGCCTTTTCAATATGTATGAGCAGGAATTTAAAGACACGATAGCAAAGGGGCTTGTTATGCCGGCATATGATTACTGCCTCAAGTGCTCCCACGTGTTCAATTTGCTTGATGCCCGCGGCGCCATCAGCGTCACGGAGCGCACGGGCTATATCGCCCGCGTGCGAAACCTTGCCCGCGCCGCTGCCGAGGCCTATCTTGCCCAGCGCGAAGCGCTCGGTTTTCCCCTGATAAAAAAGTAGGAGCGATGCAATCACGCATACATGCGCTCCTGCATCTAACAAATGTTACTGAAGGATTATTTGCATGACCGACGAAATACTGCTTGAAATCGGCACCGAAGAGATACCCGCGGCATTTATGCCTGATGCCCTTGCGGCCCTGAAATCACTGATGGAAAAAGAACTGGCCAGCCGGCGCATTTCGTTCAGGCAGATCGAAACCTTCGGCACGCCCCGGCGCCTTGCGCTCATGGCTTCCAAAGTGGCGCAGATGCAGACGGATCTTGTGTCAGAGAAGCTCGGGCCTGCAAAAAATATAGCCTTTGATGCAGAGGGCAAGCCCACCAAGGCGGCCATTGGTTTTGCCAAGGGCCAGGGCGTCGCTATCAATGAGGTGACCATCGTCAGCTCGGACAAGGGCGAGTACATCTGCGCAAAGAAGCATGAAAAGGGTGTAGCGACACAGAGCCTGCTGCCTGAAATTTTTGTAAAGGTGATGAGCCAGCTGCCGTTCCCCAAGTCCATGCGCTGGAAGGATCTGGACACGCGCTTTGCCCGGCCCATTCACTGGATCGTGGCCCTCTTTAATGGCGCAGTCGTTCCCTTCACCTACGGCAATATCGACTCCGGCGACACCACGCGCGGCCATCGTTTCATGGCGCCCGCATCCATCAGGGTCACGGATTGCGCCTCGTATCTTGAAGCTCTGAAAAAGGCCCGGGTGGTCATCGATCAAAACCAGCGCAAAAAGATGATTATCGAGAAGCTGCACGAGCTTGCCAAAAAGGCGGGCGGCGTGCCGGATGCCGACGACAAGCTGCTGCAGGAAGTGATGTTTCTCATCGAGGCGCCCTTCCCCGTGCTCTGCAGCTTTGAAAAAGAATTTCTCGATCTTCCCAAAGAGGTGCTTGTCACCACCATGAAGAAGCACCAGAAATATTTCCCCGTGCTTGATGCTGCAGGCAGTGCGCTCAATTACTTTATCGCCGTCAACAATACCGATGTAATAAATCCTGCCGTGGTCGTTGAAGGCCATGAGCGGGTTCTGCGGGCGCGCCTGTCTGATGCCCGGTTCTTTTTCGCCGAAGATCAAAAAAAGTCGCTTGCGGCAATGACCGAATCTTTGAAAAATGTGCTCTACCAGAAGCAGTTGGGCACCTCCTATGAAAAGATGGAGCGGTTCCGGGCTCTCGCCATGCACATTGCCGAAGCCCTCATGAACCCCACGATCAAGCCCAAGGTCGAACGGGCGGCATATCTGTGCAAGGCCGACCTGGTGAGTGAAATGGTCGGCGAATTTCCTGAACTTCAGGGTATCATGGGCCGCGAGTATGCCCGCCTTGCCGGCGAGCCCGAAGCGATTTACCAGGCAATATGCGAGCATTACCTGCCGCGGTTCGCAGGCGACGGCCTGCCCGCAACCGATGTGGGGGCTGTGGTGAGCATCTCAGACAAGCTTGACACCATCGTCGGCTGCTTCGGCATCGGCCTTATCCCCACCGGCGCCGCCGACCCCTATGCCCTGCGGCGGCAGTGCCTTGGGATCATCAACATTATCCTGCAGAAAAAATACACGCTCTCTCTTGCCGGGCTTGCCGCTGAGGCAACCGATCTGCTTGCGGCAAAGATCACGCGGCCAAAAGAAGATATTATAAATGACGTGCTTGCTTTTTTCAGCGGCAGGCTTTCAAATCAGCTCACCGGCCAGGGCTTGTCCTATGACGCAGTGGATGCGGTGCTCTCCCTCGGGATCGACAACCTGACCGACAGCTGCAACCGCATCGAGGCCCTGCAGCAGATGAAGACGGACGCAAACTTCGAGGCCCTGTCCGTTTCGTTCAAGCGCGTTGTGAATATCCTGAAATCGGGCAGGCCCGAGGCCGGCGTCGACCCCTCGGTGTTTGAGCATGATGCCGAGCGCAAGCTCTACCAGAAATATCTGGAAATCCGCGACAAGGTTCTTGAGCTCATGGCCCAGAAAATGTACCTTGACGCCCTCAGACTTATCTCCACCATTCGTGAAACGGTTGACGGATTTTTTGACAATGTCCTGGTGATGGCCGAGGATTTGAAGGTGCGGCAGAACAGGCTTGCGCTGCTGGGCGAAATAAATTCGCTGTTTACCAATTTTGCCGACTTTTCAAAAATAGCAATCGAATGAATGTATAAATTGAAGGAGGAATAGGATTATGGCTAAAAAGTATGTGTATTATTTCGGCTCGGGAAAGGCCGA
>CAIWCT010000410.1 GCA_903911225.1 uncultured delta proteobacterium | reverse complement strand
GCGACGGAGGCAGTAAAAATTGTGCATTGCGATCACAAGTGACAAACTTTAATGACATCTGGCGTATCCTTTGAAATCAATTGTTTAATGTTACGCCATTATATCATAGGATGCTTGGAAAGTCCGACAGACTCCTAGGGACGTTTAATGAAGCCATCGGCTGTTCCGGCGGTCTTTACAAGGAGGTGCTTTTATGAAACGAACAATTATTTTAGCATTATCAGGCTTTGGCTATTTGTTTTTTTCTATCATGTTATTTATTCCGCTGCGCATGAAACCGGTTCCCAACTTCAATCTTTTTATTTTTCCGCTGTTTACAGCTGGTTTCCTATTTCTTTTTTACAAAACCTGCTTTGCAGCGGTTGAATCAAAGGCATATACCTATGCGTATTTTGCCGGCATGCTCCTGTGGCAGGTCATTGGTGAGTTGGCTTCTCTGCGGGTGACTGACGGGCTGATACTGCAGTTCAGCGATGTGAATATAAAAACGGTCGGGGGGTATTTATATATTCTGCTGGGCTGGATCGTGCTGTTTATTCTCTGGAAATCGAAAGCCTTGAAAAACCCGGTCTGCTTCTGCTTTATGATATTTCTGGGTATCTGGTCAATCGAGCTGTATCTTGATAATTACACCGCAAATGTACCCCTTGAGCTCATGCCCAAAGTGGCCAACATACTTGGTATTATTGGCGCTGCCCTGAGCGTCTGGATTCTTTTTGTCGCCAGGAAAACAACACTTGTTAGCAAGCAGATGGTCCTGGGCGGCCTCTTGTATCTGACATTCTCACTGGTTTTCATGTCCATGACGATGTGGCGGAAACCCCTTGCATTTTATCTCAAGCATGAGGGTGTGGTGATAGAGCATGAAATCAAGGATAAACAACAGGAGCTGGCTTATATCTCCGAGCTCAAAAAGCAGATCGGTATGAAAGATGAGTTGGACGTCTCCAAACAGCTTGGATTGGGAAAATAAAATAAGGAGACATATATATGTATACCGCAGAACAACTGGCCCGCAGGGACGCATCGCCACTGACCCGCGCGATGATGATGATAGGCGGGGTGCAGATTATAATACTACTCATAAGCTTTTATTATGAGCTGCGGTTTTTACTAACCGGCCAGGGCTGGACCGGCGCGCTGAGCACTTTTTGGCTCAATTTTGTGCTGCTGTGGGTCAATACCATCATCGGCATAATCTGGGAGAAGCAGTTTTATAATCAGTATTTCATGTGCCGTGAATTTTTCTGGGAGGATGCGGGCAATCTGGCGGCTCTTTTAGCATACATTTTTTATTTTGCCGGACTGTGGTTGAATTGGAACCAGAACGGCTTGGCCGTTAGTATGCTAATTGCCAATAGTGTTTATTGCATTAATGTAGCTCAGTGGGTTTTTAAACGCATGTTGTTTAAGCCTCGCCAGGGATAATATGATTGTACCAATATACATGGCTGCCTTGTTCCCCTGCGTGTCAGTGCGTTCATGCAGCCATATGGTCTTGCGCTATATAACAGAGAAAGACTATGGCCTCTCCGTCAATCAAGAAGGCATTGTCTGCGGGGATTCAAAAGCTGCAAGCGAACATATATAAAAATCCGAATGAGGGAGAAGGCTGGCATGAATTATTATGTAAAAAAATGTTTACCTTTTGTTTTAGCCGTTTCTTTTTTTCTTGCAGGCGCCTCGTATGCTTTGGCTGGTGCTGAAGCATCGGGAAAAATCTTACTGCTCTACTATTCCAAGACGGGCAATACAAAGGCTGCCTGTGAAGCGTTGGGCAAAGCGCTCAATGCCGATATCAGGGAAATAAAAGACCGTAACAGCCGTGACAGCGGCCCTGGCATTATCGGCGCTATGCTCAAAATCAATCTGGGCATGCAGACCGATACGGACCCTGAGAAAATCGATTTTTCCCCCTATAAAAACATCATCGTGGCTGCGCCGGTCTGGGCCTCAAAGCTGGGGCTTGCCATGAAAACGTTTATCGAGAACAACCGCTTCGACGGGAAAGATGTGATCATCTTTATCACCGCCGATTCATTCATCGATGAGAAGTATCAGGAAAAGCACCGGCAGCTTGTGAAGGATTCCGGCGGCACGGTGCTGGGAAATTTTCAGGTGCAGGCAACAGACCTTGTGAACAAGGAAAAAGTGCCCCGCACCAAAGAAAAAATTGTGGAAGAAGCCCTGAAATTCGTTCCGCAGATGCAGAAGTCGCTTGCCGGGAAGTAGAGTGCCTGTGTCGATGAACATAAAACCGCTGCCGGCAGTGACCGGCAAGCGGCTTTTTTGCTGATCACAAGGCGGTTCAGGTTGACCGAAATATGCCGCGCAAGCCCCGCTTTATAAGCGGGGAGCCTAATATGCGTGTATTTTTTTTCAATCATGATGTGCTGAAAGCAATTGCGAATAAAAAAAGGTAAAATTAAAAAAACCTGATCATTTCGATTGCGGCGACATGTGGTGAATAACAAAGGATGGTTGACATATCAGGCAAGTGCATGTATATATTATTTGCTAAATTAATTAAAAAAGTTGCCGATAATACTACAATATTTTCTTTCGCAACCACTGTGTGGGGTGTGGCCGGATGAAGCCGGATGTCAAAGCAGAACTCTGTGCCAGAGAGTACCGGCACGTTTCCGAAGCGAGCAATTATTTTGAAGCCACTACAAATTCGGTGAATCGATGTATCTATGCGCTATGTTTTTCAAAATTACGGCTGTTAAAGGATGAAAACGACAACAAAGCTACTGCTGCTTCTTGTTGTCATAGCGCTGCTTTTCATGGGCTGGTTTCTGCATGACCGTTATACCGGAGAACGCCAGCTCAAAGCACTGCTCGGATCAAACATTAACAGCAAAAATACTTCATTTGATCACATCCTTAAGCTTGAGTCAGCTTCCTTTGAAACCTTTGTTTTTGATTACTCTCACGACGACGATCTTATCGGGTTCGTGAAGCAGCCTGTATCGTTTCCGTTTCCAGGCAATCCCGAAAAACTGCTTTCACTTTTCAATCTGTCCGGAATCTGGGTGTTGCGCACAGACATGACCCAGGTCTTTGCTCTGTGCGCCCCTGATGCACCTGACCTAAGAAACCTGCCGCTTTCAGCAGCTGATGCAGGAAAACTTCTGAGCCACAGGTATTTCCAGCATTTTTTTATCAGCACTGCCCGGGGTTTTCTTGAAATCCGGTGCGCACCGCTGCAGCCCCGATCCGACGCGGACCGCAACAGCCCTCCGCAGGGTTTTCTTTGTGCAGGCCGGCTTTGGAATCAGCCATATATTGAGATGCTCTCGGGCTTGACGGAAAGCAGCATAACCCTTACTGCTATACAGCCCGGCACATCGATACCGCGTCCAACCTATGATTTTCACAATGGTATGATCAGCTTTTCACGGGTGTTGCTTTCCTGGAACAGCCAGCCCCTGGTGCATATGATGGTTACCTGCGAAGCTCCTGTACTGCGGGAATTTTCACGCACTGCAGACACCAGGATCAATCAGTTTTTTGTTTTTTTTACCGTCATACTGATATTGCTCAGCGCCGCAATGCTGTGGTGGCTGGGAATACCCCTGCGACGAATTTCTCAGAGCCTTGAAAAGTCCGACCCCCGGCCCATTGAACCCCTTGCCCGGTCAAATAACGAATTCGGCAAATGCGCCCGGTTGATCGTGCATTCAATGGCTCAGCAGCAGGTTATTACCGCTGAGGTTGCCGAGCGCATAAAGGCAGAGGAGCGCCTGCTTAATGCCAACCAGCTCCTCAAGGCCCGCGATCAGGAATTAAATGCCAGTAATCAGCAGCTTAGGGCCGCAAATCAGCAGCTCAAGGCAGGCGATCAGGAATTAAATGCCAGCAATCAGCAGCTCACAGCGGCAAATCAGCAGCTTAAGGCAAGCCTGCAGCAGATTAAAAAAAGCGAGCTGCTGCTGCAGGAAAACGAAGCATACCTGAACCTTGCCCTTGATATAGCTCAGGAAACCGTATGGGAGTTGGACATGATTACGGGGCAGGTGGCAATCGTACGGATGTCGGGCTCGGCGCTCAGCGCTTCAGGCTATACGATCAAAGAGCTGAACCGGCACGGCAGCATGTATAAACCACTCTATGACCGGGATTCCTGGCTGCGTATGCGCAAAGCTTTCAGGGATCATGTCCGGGGAAAAACGGAGCGGTTTGCATTTGAAGGGCGCATGCAGAGAAAGACCGGAGATTGGGTGTGGGTCTATTCCATGGGCAGGATAGCAGAATGGGATGAAGACAACAAGCCGCTTAAAATACTGGGCACATCCATTGACATAACATCGGTAAAGCAGGCGCAGGAAGAGCTGAACCTGCTGGCAACCGCGCTTGAGCAGGCCTGGGAATGTATTATCATTACCGACCGCCACGCTAATATCCTGTACACAAATCCGGCATTTGAGCGCACGACCGGCTACAGTATAGCTGAAGCGCTCGGTAAAAATCCCCGCATGCTGCAAAGCGGTAAGCAGGAGCCCGGCCGTTATAAGGACATGTGGGACGCACTGAACCGCGGACAGGTATGGCGCGGACATTTTATTAACAGGCGCAAGGACGGAAGCCTTCTGGAGGAGGATTCAACCATAACGCCCCTGTGCGATGACTCGGGCGTTATCATGAATTTCATTGCCGTGAAGCGTGACGTGACTGATGCGATACGCATGGAGCAGCAGTTGCGGCAGTCGCAGAAGATGGAAGCCATCGGAACGCTGGCGGGCGGTATAGCCCATGATTTCAACAATATTCTTACAGCCATCAACGGGTATACCGAGCTGAGCATGCTGCCCGGCACGGATCAGCAGCACCTGCGCAGCAACCTGGAGCAGGTGCTTCGTGCGGGAGGCCGCGCACGGGATCTCGTGGCGCAGATTCTTGCTTTCAGCCGCCAGACCGAGCAGGAGATACGGCCTGTCAGCATTACGCCTATCATCAAAGAGGCCCTGAGATTTCTGCGCGCATCGCTGCCCGCGACAATTGAAATACGGCAGCGTATCGATGCTGAGCCGGATGTCGTCGTGGCTGACCCGACCCAGCTGCACCAGGTGCTCATGAACCTGTGTACCAATGCCGGCCATGCAATGAAAGACAATGGGGGCGTGCTGAGCATAGGGCTCAGCAGAATTACCTATGACGGCAATGTTGCATCCGGCCATGCGGGGCTGAAACCGGGCCCGTATCTTCGCCTGACCATCACCGACACAGGGCATGGAATGACGCGAGATGTGATTGAGCATATTTTTGAACCTTACTTTACCACAAAGAACCGGGGAGAGGGCACCGGCCTTGGGCTTGCTGTGGTGCATGGCATTGTGCAGGCTCACGGGGGTGAGATTACCGCCTACAGCGAACCGGGCAGTGGCGCCATGTTTGAAGTGCTGCTGCCGGCCGTTGAAGTTGTCCAGAGTGCGGCAGAGATTGAATTAAAAGATCCTGCACGGGGTACGGAGTCGATTTTAATAGTCGATGATGAAAAAGTGCTGGGGCAGATGGCTGTGGATATACTTGAACCGCTCGGGTACAAGGTTCATACGGCCTATGCGCCTGAAGCTGCGCTTGCGCTGTTTGAAGACAAGCCACACGATTTTGATCTTGTGATCACTGATAAAATCATGCCACATATGACGGGCTTTGCTTTTGCCGACAGACTTAGGATCATACGGCCCGGCATTCCCGTTCTCATGTGTACGGGCCTGGCTGAAAAATCCGACGCTGATAAAGCCAGCAATGCAGGAATCATGAAGGTTATGACCAAACCCTATAATATGTTCGACATTGCGGCAGCCATCCGAGAGGTTCTCGATACCCCCTGAAAACAGCAGCGCCTGCCTCCTTATCTTTACAATTTGCACTCATTGCCCACTTCATAGTATAAAAGATTACTGAATCGCACATGAGTATCCGGAGCACTGCCGTGCCGCAACCAGATCGTCTCCACATCAATCGCATCGCCATCGTGGGCAACCCCAATGTAGGCAAAAGCTCGCTGTTTAACGGGCTCACGCGCGCCTATTCCCTGGTGGCCAATGTACCCCACACCACCATGGAGGTGAGCCGTGCATCGATTCGAATTGAAGGTAAAGAGTACGAAGTTGTCGACACACCCGGCATTCTCTCCCTTGACCTGCCCGCTGAAGACGGGCTTATAACCCGTGCAATACTGCTGGAGGAGCATCCCGAGGTCATCATCCTGTGCCTTGACTCCAATAATTTCAAGCGCTCGCTGCTGCTTGCAGCGCAGGTGATGGAGCTTGAAATACCGCTGATTGTGTGCCTGAACTTTATGGATGAATCGCGGCTGAAGGGTATTGGTCTCAGCCGCAAAAAGCTTGAAAGCCTTCTGGGCGTGCCCGTGGTCGAGACTGTGGCCTCCGAGGGCCATGGCGTGAGGGAGCTTCTGAAGGCTATACCCCGCGCCGCTGTTGTTGAGAAGTCGAAAGTGCCGTATCCGCAGTTTATCGAGGCCGCACTTGATGAGCTTTCAGCATGCTTCCCTGAAGAGGCCATGCCTGCCGACGGAGTTTTGCTGCTGCTGCTCTCACAGGCTTCGGGCATCGAGCGCTATCTGAAGTCAAAATACGGCGCTGCAATACTCGTGCAGGCAAAGGCTATCGGTGCCGGGGCAATTGGCCGGTCAAAAAAAGATATTGCAAATATATTGTTTCAAGAGCGCAGTCGCTGGGCTGAAAACACCGAGCGGCATATACTCCAGCTGACGCCGACACGCACAGGCAGGGTCGGGGAGGCGCTGGGTGCTCTTTCGCGTCACCCCGTGTGGGGCTGGGCCGTGCTGCTGCTGGTTGTGTACTGCACCTATATGCTTGTGGGGCGTGTGGGCATCAACATTATCGTGCCGTTGTTTGAAGACAAGTTGTTTTTGCCATTTAATGAATATATTGCTTCATTTATACCCTGGCAGATCCTGCGCGACTTTCTTTTCGGCGACTACGGCATTTTAACCACAGGCCTTGAAAACGCCATCGGCACGGTGCTGCCCATACTGGCTATGTTTTTTCTTGTTTTAAATTTCCTTGAAGATACGGGCTATATCGCCAATCTGTGCGTGTTCAGCAACCGCCTTTTCAAACCCCTTGGCCTGAGCGGCAAATCGGTGCTTCCGCTCGTGCTCGGTTTCGGATGCCGCACCATGGCAACGCTTACCACCCGCATTCTTGAATCGAAAAAAGAGCGCATCATCGCCGTCTTTCTTATTTCATTTGCCATCCCCTGCGCGCCGCTGCTGGGCGTCACTCTGGCCATTCTGGCGCTGCTGCCCTTCAAGGCATTCATCCTGGTGTTCGGCGTGCTGATCGTCATGGAGCTTGCAGCGGGCATCGTGCTCAATAAACTTCTTAAGACCGATCTTGTGCCGGACTTCATCATGGAGATTCCGCCGGTGCGGCTGCCGAATTTGAAAAACCTGCTGGTGAAGACTTATTACCGGCTCAAGTGGTTTGCTATCGAGGCGGTGCCGCTTTTTATGATAGGGGCTCTGCTGCTGTTTGTTATTGATAAAATAGCGCTGCTGTCTGTCATCAAGAAGGTGATAGCCCCCTTTATTGTCACCTATCTGCAGCTGCCAACGGCCATGGTCGATGCCTTTCTTTTGTGCCTGCTGCGGCTTGAGGCTGGAGCAGTGGTGGTGCTGAAGCTCGCGCAGGCAGGAGAGCTTGATTATATCCAGACCATAGTGGCCGTCATCGTCATGACCGGTTTTGTGCCCTGCTTTGCAAATACTATGGCAATCGTGAAAGAGCTGGGAATAAAAACAGCCCTGTGGATGGTTGCTTCAATAACCGCCACGGCCTTTGTTATCGGCGGGCTGGTGAATTTTGTTTTGCGGATGTAAAATAAAGGCAAGCCCCGGCTTGACCGAAAAAATCGAGGTGAGGTATGGACAAACGCGAGCTTGATGAATACATAGAATCGCTGTGGTATTTAACCGAAGAGGGCGAGCCATGCACCGGAGACGAGCGGCGCCACGGAAAGGATATTTTTACCGGGCCGGTGCTTGAAGAGCTCAGGCAGCAGGGTTTCATCACCACCGACAGCGCGGATAAAATTACGCTTACGAAGAAAGGCTATGATGCCTCGCGGCAGATCGTGCGATGCCACCGCCTGGCTGAGCGGCTGCTGACTGACGTGCTCGGGCTGCAGCCAAAGGAAACGGAAGAGGGCGCCTGTGATTTCGAGCACGTGATAGCTCCTGAAATCGCCGACAGCATTTGCACCCTGCTGGGGCATCCGGGCGAGTGCCCGCATGGCCTGAAAATTCCCGGAGGCGCATGCTGCAGGGGCGAGCGCGATACGCTTGCAAGCGCCATCGTGTCGCTTGACCGGGTCCGCGTGGGTGAGCCGGTGAAAATATCATATATCAATACGTTGTCCAATACGCGCATGCATAAGCTTGCGCATTTCGGCATCATCCCCGGCGCCGAGATAAAGGTGCATCAGAAAACCCCGGCTTTCGTGCTGCAGTGCGGCAATACGCAGGTGGCCATGGAGGAGGATGTGGCAAAAGAGGTGTATGTGATCGCACCCCCCTCGGAGGATGAGCTGGAAAAACCGGAGCGTCGCCGCCGGTGGGGCAGGGGGAAATAGAATTTTGGATTTGGGATTTAAAAAAAAGATAGATTTTGGGAGGTTAAGAGTATGGAGCTAAAAACCGTTGCCATGAACATCCCCGAGGGCGCCAACCTGATTCTCGGGCAATCGCATTTTATTAAAACCGTTGAGGACCTGTTTGAAATTATGATTACCGCAGTGCCGGGCGTGAAATTCGGCGTGGCTTTCAGCGAGGCCTCTGGCCCCTGCCTTATTCGCACCGAGGGCAATGACGATGAGCTCATTAAAGTTGCAGCTGAAAACGCACAGGCTTTGGCGGCGGGGCACACCTTCAACATCGTCATGAAAAATGCCTATCCCATCAATATGCTCAATGCCGTCAAGCAGTGCCAGGAGGTATGCACGATTTTTTGCGCTACGGCAAACCCGGTGGAGGTCGTTGTGGCAAAGAGCGATCAGGGCTGCGGCGTGCTGGGGGTTATTGATGGCTTTGCTCCGAAGGGAGTCGAAGGCACAAAAGACAAAGAGGATCGAAGCCAACTGCTGCGCAAAATTATCGGGTATAAGAAATAGTCCAGCCAAAGATAGGCTGTAGGCTGTTAGTTTATAGGCTTAAGCTTAGAACATGAATGCTAACAGCCTACAGGCTAAAAGTCTACAGCCTATTATTTAGTTATTATGGAGTGATTTACTATGATTGAGGAAATCGAGTGGGCAGAGCTGTCTGTGAGCGTGCGCAGGCAGTATGCCGAGGCAGTGGCGGAGTTTTTGATAGAGGAGGGCTCCAGCAATGGCATTGTCGAGGAGAAATCTCCAGCGGACAAAAATATTGCCGTTTTGAAAGCATATATAAAGAATGATGCTGGGCGCGATGGCTATGTCAACCGCGTTGTCGACTATATGGCTGGGCTGTTCGCTGCTGCTGGCGATGATGAATCACGGCCTGAAATAGCCGTGAACCTCATACCCGATGAGGACTGGAACAAAAAGTGGAAATCGTTTTTTCAGCCCCTTAAGATTTCCGACCGAATCGTCATTAAACCTTCATGGCAGAACTATCACCGGCTGGCGGGCGAGATCATCGTCGAGCTTGACCCCGGCATGGCTTTCGGAACGGGCACGCACCCCTCAACCAGCATGTGTTTGAAAGTGATTGATGAGCTTGAGCGCATGCTTGCTTCGCGTGGCAGCCTGCGCATGCTTGATGTTGGCACGGGCTCGGGCATTTTGGCCATTGCGGCAGTAAAGGTTGGATTTACCGAGGTTGCGGGTATCGACTATGATCAGATTGCTATTCGCGTGGCGCAGAAAAACGCTGAGATGAACGGTGTTGCAGGCGTGGCAACATTCAGCACCACACCGGTGCGCCTTATGGAGGGGCTCTATCCCGTGGTGGTGGCAAATATTCTGCCACATGTGCTCATTCATATGAAGGAGCATCTGGTCGTGCGTCTTGAGCCGGGGGGGTATCTGGTGCTGTCGGGCATTCTCATCGACAAGGCAGCCGAGGTGAAAAGCGCTTTTGCCGCTGATGTTGATTTTTTCAAGGAGCTGCATGAAGAGCAGTGGGCCTGCCTTGTGTTTCAGAAGGGATGATGGGCGGGTGTTTGCTCCATTAAAAGGTAGAGCCATTAGTCAATCCCGCACTTTTAAAATTTAAGATTCACTTCATCTAACGGAATCCGGATTTTCTCTGATAATATGGAATAACTAAGGATTGGTCAGCAGGCCATATTAAGAGCCGTAATGTGGAATTTTTAGCAGGCAAGCACTGACACAAGATAGTGCATCACTGGAATGTAGCGTCAGAGGGCACACCACCTTGGGCTATGGCATCATTGCGGGTCTAGTATTGTTATAGTGTCCTCTTGGTCGGTGTTCATTTGCTTCGTTGCTAGTATCCACGCAGGGCAATCTGAATCCTGGCGGCCAAAGGTCGTTTTTATCGGATATAATTTACATCCATATGGACGTACAGGATAAATTTCACAAGAACATTTTTCATTTGAAGATTGCAAAAAAGGACAGGGTGTTATTTTATTCGTGTCGCTATCACTCTGTTTGCCAGTGGGGATTAAAGCCCCATAATATTGATTAATAATATCCGCAGAAGTCCTGTTAAGAAAAGCGGCTATCTTAATAACCGCTTCAAAGTCATAAGGCAGGCCGATGTGTGTGCAGCATGCTCCACATCGTTGACATTTAAAATAGTCCCGCAAGTTTTTCATGTTTCAATCCTCATATTGCCTTAGGTTCTAAGAGGGTTTTTTAAAACCATGTTTTTTGGAACTAGGACCTAAAATGTTTATTTCAAAGTTTAAGAATGCTGTCAATCAAATAACTTTTAGCTGATTTTTTATTTTAAATAAAATTTTATTCAGTGTCTGTAAAAAATGCCGCCATGTATCTTATTTATCAAATCCGGCTGACTAGGAACAATTGAACTTAGCTTCTCTAATGTGGTTTATGTATCCCCCATGCGGACTTTTACCAAAACTCCGATGTTCCATTTGTAACTTTTCTTGCTTCAAAATATACGATTACCAGTTTCGGATACGCCGCGATTTTTAGTTAATGTCGCCAAAACCGGCTTTAAAACACTACAAGCCGCCATCGGTTAATGGTTGTGCCCGCCAGTAATCTATGCGATTTTTG
>CAIWCT010000409.1 GCA_903911225.1 uncultured delta proteobacterium | reverse complement strand
CTTGCCGAGCAGAACCTTAAGGACTCATTAGAACAACTGCGCACCTACTTCTATCTGCCCATCATCGGCATTGCAACAACCAGCGGGGAAAAAGGCTGGATTGATATGAATCCCAAATTTTGCGAAATGCTCGGATACAGTGAAGCGGAGCTGCGAACCAAAAAAATGATCGATATAACTCCCGCCGAAGATATGCCGAAACTGGAAAAAATATTTTCCGATCTTTTGTGTGGCAGAATCAGCCTCCCCCACACCTTCGAAAAGCGCTATATCAAAAAAGACGGCGCCATCATTACCACCGAAATAGCAACAGATCGGGTTCGGGGAACCGCCGGAGAGCCTGATTATTTCGTTTCATTCGTGCAGGACATCACCGAGCGAAAGCTTGCCGCAGATGCTCTGCGGACAAGCGAAGAGGCGAACCGGGCGCTGCTCAATGCAACCGTCGATGCTGCGTGCATAGTCGACCTTGAGGGCAATTTCATTTGCCTGAACGAGCAGACGGCCGCACGGTTGGGGAAAAAGCCCGAAGAGCTTATCGGCAAAAGCATTTTCAGCGGCTTCTCCCCGGAGGCAGCCGCAGAGCGCAAGGCAAATATACGTTCCTTTCTGCAATCGACTAAGCCCGCCGAGTTCGAAGAAGGACGTAATGGGCGAATGTACCATGACATCCTTTACCCGATTCTCGATGATAACGGGGTGGCAACCCGGCTGGCCATTTTCAGCCGCGACATCACGGAGCAGCGCCTTGCCGAACAGACGCTAAAGGACTCGCTCGAACAACTGCGTGCCTACTTCTATCTGCCCATCATCGGCATTGCCACGACAAGCATCAAGAAGGGCTGGATTGATATCAACCCCAAGCTCTGCCAGATGCTGGGGTACACCGAGGCGGAACTGCGCACAAAGTCATGGGAAGAGCTTACACCCGCAGAGGATTTTAAACAGGACATTGATAGACATACCCGTATTACCAGCGGCGAGCTGCAATTGCCGTATACGACTGAAAAGCGCCTGATAAAAAAAGACGGCACGATCATCACCACGGAAATATCTACGGACGCCCTAAGGGGGCGCGGGAACGATCTCTTTGTTGCGTTTATTCGCGACATAACCGAAAGCAAGCAGGCGCAGGATACCATCCTTTGGGAGAGAGATTTTTCGCAGACGGTCATCGACAGCGTGCCGGGCCTGTTCTATGTGTGCGACAGCCAGCTCCGATTTCTGCGCTGGAACAAAAATTTTGAAGTGGTCACCGGCTACTGCGCTGAAGAGATTGACCGCATGACGCCTGTGGATATCCTGGATGAGCATGGCCAGGAGACTATCGAGGAAGCGATCTGGAAAGCGGCTGAGACCGGCGAAACCACCTTCGAAACCGATATCATTTCCAAAGATCAGATCAAAACCCCTTATTTCTTTTCAAAAAAACTTTTTCTTATGGGTGAAAAGCCCTGCCTGCTTGGCATAGGCATTGACATCACCGCCCGCAAACAGGCCGAAGCCTCTCTGCGGACAAGCGAAGAGGCGAACCGGGCTCTGCTCAATGCCACGGATGATGCCGCTTGCATACTGGACCTTCAGTGCAATTTCATTTGCCTGAACGAACAGATGGCCGCACGTGTCAATAAAACGGTAGATGAGCTTATGGGCACGAGCATTTTTAACTGCTTCTCTGCGGATATGGACGCAGAGAACAAGGCAAAGGTTCTTGCCATGATGCACTCGGGCATAGCCGGCCGGTTCGAAGATAAGCATGACGGAAGAATTTTTGATGATAACATTTATCCGATCTTTGATGATAAAGGAGTGGCAAGCAGGGTTGCCATTTTCAGCCACGATATTACCGAGCAGCGCCATGCCGAACAGGCACTGAAGGACTCGATAGAACAGCTTCGCGCCTACTTCTACCTGCCTCTTATAGGCATTGCGAAAACCTCTATTGAGCAGGGGTGGCTGGAGATTAACCCCAAGCTCTGCGATATGCTGGGCTACACGGAAGCGGAGCTGCGAACCATGAATCCTGCCGACATCAACCCTGCGGGATATATTCCACCCGAAATTAATTTATATAATGACTATGTAAATGGGAAAATAAGCCTGCCATTTGTCTACGAGCGGCGCTGCGTGAAAAAAGATGGCGGCATTATGTACGCGCTGATATCCACTGATGCCATCCGGGACGCCCATGGCAACATTACCTCCTTTGTCTCCTTTATGCAGGACATTACCGATCGCAAGCGTTCCGAAATGAATTTAAAAGAAAGCGAAGAAAAATTCAGAAAGCTGGCGGAACTGACCTCCTTTGCCATCATGATCTATCAGGACGACAACTGGGTATACACCAATCCGGCAGGAGAGCACATAAGCGGTTACACAGCAGAAGAACTCTACCGGATGAAATACTGGGAATTCGTTGCCGAGGACTATCAGGAAAAAATAATGCGGAAAGGAAAAGACCGTCAGACAGGGGAAGGTAAGCCTGAATCACACGAATTTGAAATAGTCGCAAAAGACGGATCCCGTAAATGGGTTTATCTTACCGGAAGCTCCATTAACTATTCAGGCAGGCCCGCCGGAATAATTTCCGTGTTTGACATCACCGAGCGCAAGCGCACCGAGGCGGCGCTGCGTGAAAGCGAGGAAAAATTCCGCAGCATTATCGATAATTCTGGCGACGGCATTTATCTTTTTGATGATAAGGGTCTTATTACGGAATGGAACCGGGCGGCAGAGACAATTACCCAGCTGTCAAAAGGCAGTGTACTGGGCAGGCCCGTGTGGGACTTATATTTTAATTTTGTTCCGAATGAGTTAAAAGAGCCCGCCCTGCTTGAAAGGTTCCGCTCGCAAATCATTGGATTCCTCAAAACCGGCACCAGCCAATATACCTTAATGGATATCACCATTCAGCGGCCCGACGGAACGCGCAGAGTTCTGCAAAACAGCAATTTTTCTGTTCTGCTAAAAAACCGGTTTATCTTTGGCGTTATAGTTCGGGATATAACCGACCGCAAGCGTGACGAAGATGCGCTGCGGGCTTCGCTGGCGGAAAAAGAGGTCATGCTGAGGGAGATACATCACCGGGTAAAAAACAATCTGCAGGTGGTATCGAGCCTGGTGAATCTCCAGGCAAACCTCACCACTAACCCAACGGTGCTTGAGGCGCTAAAAACCACCAGCAACCGCATCCGCTCAATGGCCCTGCTGCATGAAATACTGTATCGCGATCCGAACCTGGCCCATATCGACTTTACGGTGTACGTGGAATCCCTGTGCCGGCATATTGTGCTTTCCTCAGGGGAGGTGGCATCGCGGGTCAAAATTGAGACCGATATATTCGACATCGGCATGCCTCTAGAAAAATCCGTGCCCTGCGGCCTTATAATAAATGAGCTCGTAACCAATGCCTTCAAGCACGCCTTTCCCGACAAACGAGCAGGCAGCATCACGGTGTCGCTGCAGCCCCTTGCGGTCACAAATGAGCCGCAGGGCAAGCAGAATCTTCAGTTGCGCGTAAGCGATAACGGCATCGGCCTGCCTTCGGACCTGGATCCCCTGAAAACGAAATCACTGGGGCTGAAGCTGGTTTCAACCCTGGCTCTCCAGCTTGGCGGAACGGTTAGCGTGGAAAAACCGGAAGCAGGCGGCGCCTCGTTCGGCGTGCTTTTTGCCGCATCCGAGGATGTTGAAATGGGTAAGGGGGGGAATAGTGCGGAGTAGATGAGTTCGGTGTTCGGAGCGAAGAGATAGGACAGTTCGGAGTTTTGAGTTTGGAGTGTAAAAATCGTATTTCTTTGCTCCGAACTCTGAACTCTCTACTCCTAACTTACTACTCCAAACTCCGAACTATATATCTCACACCTTCCTGTCATCAGGGCGCACGACGGATTCCTTCAACACACTTCCGCAAAATCCGCAAATTTTCCAGTCTGTTTCAACCGCCATCTGACATTTTTCGCAGGTATCCTGCTTAAAGCAACCACAGTAAGGGCAAAACAGAACTTTTGCATCAATTTTTCTGTTGCACCCGGGGCAGTCCCTTTCATGCAGAATTTGCGGCCCAACCACGCGCAGCAGTTCATCGAGCGTCGTTTCTCCGTTCCTGACTTTTTCCGTGCCATCTTCAATCAGCGTTTTCATGCCGGCAGAGCGGGCCAGGCCCAGCAGTTCAGACTCCTTGTAGCTGCTGCTGATGATATGCCGAAAATCCTCATTCATGACAAAAAGCTCATAGATTCCGGTGCGGCCCATGTAGCCGGTGTTGTCGCACTTGCTGCAGCCGACCGGGCGAAACACATGCTGGGGGAAATACCCCTGCGGTATTTTCAGCAGGCTCATATGCTCCAAATTGGGCTCATCTTCGACCTTGCAGTGTTTGCAGAGTTTGCGCACCAGGCGCTGCGCCAGCACCCCTTCAAGCGCAGAGGCCAGCATGTAGGTCGGCACGCCGAGATCGATAAGCCGGGTGATCGAAGCCACGGCGCTGTTGGTGTGCAGCGTGGTCAGCACCATGTGCCCGGTCAGCGCGGCCTTAAAGGCAACGTCGCCGGTCTCCTTGTCGCGGATTTCACCCACCAGAATAACGTCCGGATCCTGGCGCAGAGTGGCCCGCAGCACCGATGCAAAGGTCAGACCGATTTTGTCACGGACAAAAACCTGGTTGGCCTCCTCAAGGAAATATTCCACCGGATCTTCAATCGTCTCGAAGTTTTTCGTGCGCTCCAGCATCTCCCCCAGGATGGAATACAGCATAGTGGTTTTGCCGCTGCCGGTAGGTCCGGTGGAGATGATGATACCCTGGGGCTTTTTGATAAGGTTGCGGATCTGCCTGAGATCATGCCCGAGCAGACCGAGCTCGTCCAGGCTTTTGACGGCTGCGCTTTTATCAAGGATGCGCATAACCACCTTCTCTCCGTTGATTGAAGGCATGGTGGAAACCCGCAGGTCGACCATCCGGGTGCCCGCTTTAACCGTTATTCTTCCGTCCTGCGGAACCCGCCGTTCCGATATATCCATCTTGGCCAGAATCTTGATCCGTGAGATGGTGGCCGGATGCAGTTCGGCAGGGATGCGGATCTTGTCGTTGAGCATGCCGTCAATCCTGAAACGAACCACTGAGAATTTGGTTTTCGGCTCAATATGAATATCGCTGGCCCGGTAGCGAACCGCCTCTGAAATGATAGCGTTGACAATCCTGATAATAGGCGGGACTTCCGAGGATGCCAGCAGTTCATTGATATTGACATTGCCCTCCTCCTCTTCGATGACAATGTCGATTTCATCAATCGGCTCAAGCTCTGAGAGGTCATCAAACCTGATATCTTCGCTGCGGCTTCGTTCTCCGTAAACGCGCAGCAGCTGATTGAGTATTTCCGAGCTGCTGGCAATCACCGGATGAACCTTCAGGCCGGTCATCAGAGCAAGATTGTCAATTTTATAGATATCGGAAGGGTCGGCCATCGCCAAAGTCAGTTGACTGTGTTGAAGCCTGACGGGAATTATCCTGCTTTTTTCGCACAGATCCCGTGGCAGAAACTTGACCACCTCGGGGGGGAGCGTTACTTCTTTAAGATCAAGATATTCCAGGTTCAGGTATTTCTGCAGCGCTGATACCACTTTGGATTCCGTGGTCAGCCCAAGCCGCACGAGAGTGTCAATCGCAAATTCGCCAGACTCGCGCTTGGCCAGCGCCATGTTGTAATCATCCTGGTTCACCAGCCCTGCCTTTGCCAGAATAACTCCCAGTATGCCGCTGCTTTCGGCCACTCGCCTGGCATAGCTCTTGATTTTCTCCTGCTGTTTTTTATTAACTTCCTTGAGCTTTTTATTCTCCTTAATCAGGACATACTGCTGCAGCGCCAGGCTGACTGTCAACCGCAGGTCTTCGTCGTTCCAGGGTTTGGTAATAAACTTGTAGACGGCCCCTTCGTTGACAGCCCCCATAACAGACTGGACATCGGCAAAACCCGTCAGCATAATCCGTATGATTGACGGCCAGCGATTCTTGATTTCTTTGAGCAGCTGGGCCCCTGACATCACCGGCATGCGATGATCGGTCACCACGAGCTGAACATCTTCAGCCTCAAGGATTGTCAGCGCCTCCGGGCCGCTGCGGGCCGTAAGTATCCTGTAGTTTTCCGCAAGAAAAATCCTTTTGAGCGCATTGACAACACCTTCCTCGTCATCAACGAAAAGCAGCGTAAAACCATCCTTGCGGTTTATCATGTCCTCCGAGGACTCCTGGCGGACGCGCTCCGAATCGGGAGGCTCTCCGGCTGCAGAACGAAATAAATTTGCAAGCCTGCTCATCAGGTTTTCCCTCCAATCGGCAAAGTGATAATAAAAGCTGCCCCCTGACCCTCTTTGCTTTGAATATCAATGGCGCCTCCACAAGAGGTCACCACCTCATAGGCAACGGTAAGCCCCATGCCCATCCCGTCCCCGACATCTCTGGTGGTGAAAAACGGCTCAAAAATCCGCCGTTGTATGTCTTGAGGAATTCCGGGCCCGTTATCCTCAAACACTATCCTGATCCTCCCGCTGCTATCCAGCCCGGTATGAATCAGCAATTTCAAACCCTGCGGGCGGGCCTGGAGAGCATTGCGGATGATATTGAGAAAAGCCTGGCTCAGCAGGGGCCCCTGGCAGGACAGCTCAGGAATCTCTCCCAGATTCTTGACAATTTCGGCATCAGCGGGAATCACCGACGACAGGACGCTGAGCGTTCTTTCAATTTCCAGATTTACATCCAGCCTAATGTCCCCCGCAGTATCGATATGAGAAAACCCCTGTAAATCGGCGACAATCTTCTTGACCCGCTCGGCGCCCGATACGGTCTGGGTAAAAAGGTCTTCCAGATCCTCCAGAATAAAGTCAATTTTCAGACTGCGGCGTTTTTCCAGGGCCGCACTCCGGAGCTTGACATGGTCGGCAACGCCAGTCTGTTCATCATAAAAATTCACCAGCTCAACAAACCGGCCAACGTACTTTTCCAGACTCTTCAGATTGCTCAGAATATAGCTCAAGGGGTTATTTATTTCGTGGGCCATTCCGGCTGCGAGCTGACCAACTGATGCCATTTTTTCCTGCTGCAGCATCCGTGTATAGAGCTGCTTGAGTTCCGCGGTGCGCTCCTGCACGCGAATCTCTAAATTTTGGGCAAGCTCACGGTATTTTTGTTCCGACTCTGTCAACAGCCGGTTGGTTTCCAGAAGTTCATCATAGGATAATTGCACCACCTGGGTATGAATTTCAGTGACCATCATGCGCTTGAGGTTTGTCTGGACCATGCTGTTCACGGCGTCACCAACGACCTGCGCAAGAATATTCAACACATCGGCTGTGGTTGATCTGCCTGCCGCAAGATAGACCTTTCCGACCATTTCCCCCGCAAGATAGATGGGCCTTGATTCAACGGCTTCACCCTCGTGCAAATATGAGCCGGCTACTGCGCTTCCCGGACCAAAGGTCCACAGCGGTACATCACAATCATCAACCACCGCAGCCAGTTCCAGGCCGGCCTGCGCCGCACTCTTAAGCAGGGGCATAACCTCAATCTCACTGAGCACATCAGTCAGGCGTTTTTCCCCGCCAACGACAAAATCGATTGATTCATGTAATGCCATGGTGAACTCTCCTAAAGGCCGCTGTTTTGATCACACCGAACGAGCTGGGAAACAAAGGATGCCAGGGAAAGACCGTGGTCGGCTTTCAGAGCATATCGAGCATCAATAGAACGGTAGGTCGCCTCGGCAAGGCTGCGAAAGGTTTCAATGATCCCCCACCCCTCCAGAGCCGAGGCCATGAGCACGGGGATGCCCGTAGGCTCCCAGACACCCCTGATTTCCGGTTCCGCTATAATGTTGTTAAGATCGCGCTTGTTATACTGGATGACAAGAGGAATTTTTTCAATATCCATCCCGACAAAGGACAGATTCCGCTCGAGATTTTCAAAGCTGTTGGTATTATTCAGATTCTCCTGCACCTGTGAATCAGCAATGAAGGCCACCCCGTCGGCTCTTTGCAAAACCGCCTTGCGGGTGCCATCGTGTTTGACCTGACCAGGCACAGTGAAAACTTTAACCTTGATTTTCAGCCCGCTGGGAGCCTCCAGAAAAAACGGCAGCAGATCAAAGTAAATGGTGCGCTCATTGGCGGTGTCCAGAACCATAAGCCCGCCGCGGCCATCCTGATCCAGCAGATCGTGAAGGCGGAGCAGGTTGGTGGTTTTCCCCGAAAGGGCCGGGCCGTAATAAACCAGTTTGAGCACCATTTTTTTCTCGTCCTGATCGTACTCAATCATTGCTCCAACTCCCTGTGATCACGGATAAGGGAAATAAACCGGTCTGTGAGCTGGGGATCAAGGGCGCTGCCCTGCTGGCGCTGCAGCTGGAGCAGCGCAGCATCCCGGGCGACTTTTTTCTTGTACGGCCGATCCGAGATCATGGCATCATACATATCGGCTATCGAGACAATCCTGGCTTCAATGGGAATGACCTCTGCCTTCAGTTGATAAGGGTAGCCGGTTCCGTCATATTTTTCGTGATGATAGAGAACAATATTGATAATCTCGGGGGCCATATGAGCAAGACGCACTACTTCAGCCCCCCATTTCGGATGATTCCTGATGGTCTCTACTTCGGTGGGGCTGAGATTGCCGGGATAATTAAGAACGGACTCCGGCACACCGATCTTGCCGCAGTCATGCAGCCAGGCGCCGAAACGAATTCGGCGCTTGATCTCCAGGTCGATGCCCAGAGACTCTGCCATCAAGACCGAGTACATTGCCACCCGCTTGCAGTGGCCCTGCGTAAGAGGATCTTTCAGTTCAATGGTTTCGGCCAGCGCCAGAAGGGTTGCTTCATCAGCATGCGCCAGAGATCTTGTCAGCGTGAAACGGCTGACGGCATCCTTTGCGATTGCCATCAGGATTTCGTTGTCCCAGGGTTTCGTGATAAAACGGAACACCTCTCCGGTATTAATAGCCTCAACAGCCGTGGCCAGATCGGCGTAGGCTGTCATGAGAATTTTAACCGTGTCAGGAGAGATGATTTTGATCCGCTCCAGCAGTTCGATGCCCTTCATTTGCGGCATGCACTGATCCGAAAAAACCACGGCGACATCTTCACAGCGAACTATCTCCAGGGCCCCGGCAGGATCATCGGTCGTCAAAACCCGATAATTACTGCCGATAAACAAACGCTCAATGGAGCGCAGTATCTGCTTTTCGTCATCCACAAACAGAATAGCTTCAGCAGGCATAGTCTTCCCTGTCAAGTCTTAGAGCAAGTTTTAAATCTTCCTGTTATAAATTTTGAATCTCTTCGCTCCGAACTCCGGTCTTAGGGCAGGCACGGGGGCCTGCCCCTACAACATTAAATGTTTCAACCTTGAACTTTGAACCCTCTATTCCAGCCACCCATCAAGGCTCAAGATAAGGAAGCTTTATCGTGAAGGTGGTGCCATCCCCCACTTTGCTGGCAACCGTAAGCCTGCCATTATGCTTTTTAGTAATTATATCGTAGGCAATGCTCAGGCCAAGGCCGGTGCCCACGCCGATTTCTTTTGTGGTAAAAAACGGTTCAAATATCTGGGTAAGATTTTTTTCGGATATGCCGCATCCGGTATCGGTTATAGAGATGCATACATTCTCGTTTTCCTGCCATGTTTTGATGGTGATGATTCCATCTTTTTTAATGGCATGGGCTGCGTTTACCAGCAGATTCATCACCACCTGGCTGAGCTGCTGCGGGTGGCATCTTATATGGGGAATGTCGCCGTAGTCTTTCTTGAGCGTACTGGTGTATTTCAGCTCATTCCAGATAATATTTATGGTCTGGTCGATACACTCATGTACGTCTGCAAGCTTCAGCTCTTCGTCTTCGGCGCGGGCAAACAGCTTTAAATCCTGCGTTATCTTTCTTACGCGCTCGACGCCGCTCACCGATTCTGAAATCAGATCGTCAACGTCTTGCAGCACGCGATCGATCTTCAGCTCCCGTTTCTTTTCATTCATTTTTTCAAGCGCTTCAGAAACACTGCCTGTCTCAACAATCGACACAAGATCACCGATAAATTCCTTCATGCGTTTGGCATACTTATCCATGGTCGAAAGATTGCTTGAAATAAAGGCCATGGGATTATTTATCTCATGGACGATCCCGGCTGCCAGAAGGCCGATGGATGCCATTTTTTCAGACTGCACAACCTGGGCCTGAAGCATTGCAGCTTCTTCCTCATGCCGGAGCCTTTCAGTGATATCACGCACGGAGCAGAACAGATGCTGCCTTCCGTTAAGCTCAATCATCCGGCCCCTGCATGACACGGGAACAGCCTCGCCATTTTTCTTGCGATGTTCCTGCCGCAGCAAAATAAATGTCGAACCGTCACGATCATCGGTAAATGCCCGGTACAGGCTGGCATAATTTTCGTTGTCCATGAGCAACATCAAATCCATGCCTACCAGCTCATCCTTTTCATACCCGTACAAATGAAGAACGGCCTCATTAACGTCGGCTATGGCTCTCGAAGCGGTATCAAATATTATTATAGCGTCGGTTTCCTGTTCAAAGAGCAGCCGGAAACGGCGTTCGCTTTCTCGCAATTTTCTTTCAAGATCATAACGATACAAAGCCATGCTGACTGTTGTCAGCAGATCTTTGATTTCAAAAGGCTTGATTAGATAGCCAAACGGATCGGATTTTTTAGAGTCCTCCACAGTGCTGCTGTCGCAGCAGGCGGTTAAGAATACGACGGGCACTTCCATCTTCCGGCTAATGGCATGTGCTGCATCAATGCCGTTTATTTCGCCCGGCAGCAGTATGTCCATAAGAATCAGATCGGGCCTGCAGGCAAGGGCTTTTGTGATGGCCTCTTCTCCCGTCATTGCCATATCGGCAACAATATAGCCATTGTCCTCTAAAAGCGTTTTGATAAAAAGCGCTGTCAGCTGCTCGTCCTCAACAACAAGTACCTTTATTTTGTTCATTGTCCCGTCTCCCGACATGCTTGATATTCGACACCGCCAAATTCATGCGAACTGTTAGTTGGTCTTCACATTTAAGGTTGTAGGCACCCTCCCCTTCATCCCTAATACATGTAAATCAAGAGCTCCTTCTCCCCCTGCGGGAGAAGGTCGGGATGAGGGGTGATATAAAATGCCCCCCTCACCTCTAATCCTCTCCCCCTCGCGGGGGCGAGGAAGAAACACGCTGCACTTAATTCACATGTATTGCCCTTCCTCCCCTCCCATCAAAGGAGAAAAAAAACAAGCTCCATCGCCCCTTGCGGGAGAGGGTTGGGGTGATGGGATCTGCAAAATCAAATGTGAGGCCCACTAGAATATTTTTCTTTTAACGTCTTTCGTTTAGGCCCCTTATCAGCTTAGCCTGCGCACTCTGTCAGCCCTGGGGTGCGTGATTAATCTGGAGCCAGTAGTAGCACATGCGGCCCATTTCCTCCACGAATTTGTCGAAGTCAACAGCCTTCACAATATAGCTGTTAGCCCCGAGACGATACGCCTGAGACACATGACGGTCTTCCGTCGATGTAGTCAGCACAACAATCGGGATCACTTTTGCCTTGTCATCTCTTTTAATCGTGCGCAGCACTTCAAGCCCGTCCATTTTCAGCAGCTTCAGATCCAAAAGCACCACCTTCGGAAAATTAGACGAACTGCGTTCGCTAAATTTATTGCGGGCAAATATCGCATCAAGGGCATCGGTGCCGTCATTAACAACGCACACATTGTTGGTTATATTGTGCTCCTTGAGCGCCCTGAGCATCAGCTCTACATAAATCGGGTTATCCTCTACCAGAAGAATATCGATATCCTGCATTGTGCTCACAAAGTTCCCTCCCTGCGTGGTAGTGAAAAATAGATTGTTGCGCCTTTATTTTCCGCGCCTTCTGCCCATACCCTGCCGCCATGGCGGTTTATAATCCGCTGAACAAGCGCAAGCCCGATGCCGGTGCCTTCAAATTGATCGTCGCTGTGCAGACGTGAAAAAACGCCGAACAGCTTGTGCGCATATTTCATATCAAATCCGGCCCCGTTGTCACGTACAAAATAGACGGTTTCATCCCCTTCGGCATATGAGCCGATACGTATGCGCGGATCACCGGATTTACGGGTAAACTTATATGCATTGGCAAGCAGATTTATAAAAACCTGCCGCATCATTGACATATCGCCCCGGGCTGCCGGCAAATCCCTGATGATACTTTCCACTCGCCTGCCGGAATTTTCTTTTTGTATCTGATCCAGAGAGCTCAACGCAAGCTCATGCATATCGATTTCAGTTTGCGTCAGCTCTTTTTTGCCAAGCCGCGAAAAATCCAGCAAATCATTAATGAGCTGGTCCATCTGCCGGGTGCTTTTACGAATAATATCAATAAGCCGCTTGCCTTTTGCATCAAGCAGATCCGCATAATCCTTCTCAATCAGACGGCCAAACCCGTCTATGGCCCGCAAGGGTGAGCGCAGTTCATGTGAAACGGAATATGAAAAAGTTTGCAGTTCATTATTGGCAGATTCAAGCTCAGCGGTTCGCTCGCGGACCATTCGCTCAAGCTTTTCATTGAGAATTCGAATCCCCTCTTCAACCCGCTTTCTGGCGGACTGCTGCTCAATGAACTCAAGGACAAATGAAATATCATGACTGACGACAAGAAGCAGATCCAGCTCCTCATCGGCAAAAATATGATTTTCATAGGAATACAAAACAAAAACGCCGATACGCTTGCCGCCTTTTATAAGCGGTAATGCAATAAGGGACCGGCACCCGAACACGCGTCCTTTCTCACACCAGGGGCTGCTTCGTGATGCATCTGCAAAATCATCGCACACGACATAGGTGCCTTCCCGAACCGCTGTTGCTACCGGGCACTGCATATCTTCGTATATCCCGCTTGCCATATCGTCGCCGGAGCTTTCTTCCGATCCCGCATGCGCTACGGGCCGCACCAGCCCGGCGGCAGCATCAGCGCGCGCTATCCATGTCATGCAAAATCCGCCGAATTCAACCGCAATTGTGCATACCGCTGAAAAAAGCGCATCTTCATCCTGGACACGCACAATAGCCTGATTGATCTGACTGATGACGCTGTACATACGGTTGGCAGAGGTCATTTTTCTTTCGGCGTCTTTTTGCTCCGTGATATCGCGGATAAAGGCCTGATAAAAAGTCACCCCCTGAATTTCAAATACCTGAATGCTCACCTCGACGGAGAACATGGACCCGTCTTTTCTGCAATGCACGGCTTCATACACACCGCCGTCGCCCTCATTCTTAAATCTTGATAATTCGCTTGCCTCACTGCGAAAAGCAGGCGCCATGAGGCTTGAAAACGACTGCCGGAATAATTCACCGGCAGTGTAGCCATAGGCTTTCATCGCCTGATCATTTGCGCTTATTATGTTGCCGTTTGGGCCGCAAATGAGAATGATATTCCTGGCATACTTGAATAAATGCTCGTACTTTTTGAGCACTATCAGGCTTCGCAGCTGCGTATCGTCCTTAAGAGCATTAAAGGTATTGCTTTTTCGCCGCCAGTAAATCATTATTGCAATCCCTGCGCCTGCAATAATGATAAGAATAAAAAAAAGCCCGCTGTACGCAGCTACAAGTTGACCGGGGAATTTCTGCCCCGGGTCGCCCGTGGCGGCAGGGATGGGAGAGAACATTGCTGCGTCCCGGGTATTTTGAAGCCCGCTTGTAAATCCCATAGTCACGCCTTCACGACATGCCAGACGCATTGCACAAGCATCCCCGCCGTTCGGCGCCGCCTCAAGCAGCCAAAAAAAAACAACGGCCGGAATGACGACCGCGCACCGGAGAGTCAGGCAGAGGTGTTTTTTTACATGCACAGGCAAAAGCAGTTGTTCAAGCATGCAGAATATACCCCGTAGAGGTTTGCCGGGCGCCGTGCATGATCATAATTTTATCACAGCCCTTTTAACAGCTTCAGCAAGCATGTTCATACTGAGCGGCTTATAAAGAAATTCCTGAATGCCCAGCGCATCGGCTTTTTCACTTGTAATCATCTCGTTGTAGCCCGTATAGAGCACTACCGGAATGTCTGGCCGCAGCTGACGCAGGCACTCTACAAGCTCTGTGCCGGTCATGCCCGGCATGGTGTAGTCGGTAATGACCAGGTCGAAGGCATCGGGCTGCTCCTTGAAAAAGGAAAGCGCCTTGATGCTGTCAGTCATGGCGGTAACCGTGTAGCCGAGCACTTCCAGCATCTGCTGTCCCATATGTGCAAGCGTCTTGTCATCATCGATAAAAAGAATGCGGCCTGATCCGCCGGACGCCAATACCGCCTGCGCAGGTGTAGCTTCCTGGCCGGAGCTCAGCAGGGGCAGATACACGGTAAAAACAGCGCCCTGCCCTTCAGTGCAGGCAACCGATATGTATCCCTCGTGACTTTTCACAATGCCATGTGCCACTGAAAGCCCAAGGCCTGTGCCCTCGCCCTGTGGTTTGGTTGTAAAAAAGGGTTCAAAAACCCGATCCATGATATCAGAAGATATGCCGTTGCCGCTATCCGCTACGGTTATAACAAGATAGGCGCCCGGCGGCATGCCCTGCAGTGCAGCTTCCTCGATGGCTGTAAATTCTGCATTGTCAAGGGACAGGGTAAGCTTGCCCTGCACGCCCCGCATGGCATACACGGCATTGGTGCATAGATTCATAAGAACCTGATGTATCTGCGTTGCATCGGCGCGAATCAGATCTCTCTGGGCATGTATATGCAGATTGATATCGATTGTCGAGGGAACCGTTGCGTGCAGCATTTTAATGGTTTCCTTCACAAGCGGCGTAACATGCAGCGGCATGCGTTCCTGATCGGACTGGCGGCAGAATGTTACTATTTGCCGCACAAGCCCCCGCGCCCGGTCTGCAGCTTTCAGAACCTGATCAAGATTGCGGCGCAGTTCGGCTCCCGGCTCAAGCGTCATCAGCGACAGCTCGGTATAGCCCATGATTGCTGACAGGATATTATTAAAGTCATGGGCTATGCCGCCTGCAAGAGTGCCGATGGCATCCATCTTCTGCGCCTGCCGGATCTGAACTTCAAGACTGAATTCTTTTGTAATGTCGCGGTTTATCCCGATAAAGCACTGGATATTCCCGGAAGCATCATGAATGGGTGTGATGGTTGATTCGATTTGCAGTAAAGATCCCTGCCTGGTTTTGTTGGAAAATCGCCCGGACCAGGTTTTGCCGCTGAAGATGGTATGTATAATTCTCTGATGTTCATCAGTGCTGCACACGCCCAGAGTAGACTGCCTGATGTTTTTACCGATGACTTCTCCGGGAAGATACCCGGCGATGGTTTCGATAAATTTA
Organism: uncultured delta proteobacterium; assembly: GCA_903911225.1. GTDB lineage: Bacteria > Desulfobacterota > WTBG01 > CAIYCZ01 > CAIRTM01 > CAIWCT01. The sequence goes on along the minus strand of CAIWCT010000409.1, from coordinate 5,955 downwards.
TTGGCATAGGTAATAGTCCCGTCTGCATCTGCCATAAAAATGAATGCGCCCACCTGGTCCAGAGCTGCATACAGCCTGTAAAACTCTTCCTGCGCGGCATGCTCCTGAATTTCGGCATTCCGCTTAAACAGCGCTATTTCGATGGCAATATAGATATCCCGGGGCTCGAACGGTTTGAGCACATACCCGTAGGGGTCCGATATGGCCGCCCTTTGCAGTATGAGCTCATCGGCAAATGCCGTAATATAAATAACGGGGATATCCAAATGCTCATGAATCTTGTCGGCACAGGTTATGCCGTCCATGTCTCCCTTGAGCTTTATATCCATGAGAACGATATCGGGTTTCTCACGCAGAACAAGCTCAAGCGCCTGCTCGCCTGTTACAGCAGTGCCGACCACCATGTACCCGAGGCTGGCGACAATCCGCTCAATATCCGCCCCTACAATGACCTCATCATCAACAATGACAATACGGGCCTGCGTCATGGCAATACTCTCTGAGATACGGGCTTTGTGTGCGCTGTGATGCTCCCCGCCTGCATGGCGGGGCATACCGGTAGATAAGATTAAAGCACAAACACGGTCAGGGCTGCGATGCCGGATATGTCATTGCAGCACGGCCTTATTTTTCAAAGTTACGCCGGCCAAACGGCCTTTTTTATTGATTGTTTTTACACCACTGCTTTATCTCTTCAATTTCGGCTTCGCTCATCTCCTCAAGCACGATTGCGTCGGCGTTGTCTCTCTTGACTGATGCAATACCGGGAAACTCTTTTTCGATCCGCTCAAACTCGCTGCGCTGCTTCACAACCGTTCTCAGCAGCAGCCTTCTCTCCTCTTCGAGATCATACTTTTCAAGGCCAAGCCTGATTGAAAGCTTGAGGTCTATGGGGTCCCATGGCTTGGTAAAAAAACGATAAATCTCACCTTCATTAACAGCCTTCATGACGGTTTTTATATCCGCCTTACCCGTAAGCATGGTGCGAATAATATTGGGGTGGCAGGTACGGGCCCATGAAAGAAATTCATGGCCTGATGTTCCCGGCATCATTGCATCGGAAATAATGAGTTGAACCGGATGCTTTTCGATTTGGGCGCGTGCGGCCGCGGCAGATTCGGCCGTCATAATATCGTAATTCTCGTCGTCGAGAACGCGGACAAGCGCGCGCAGAACACTGATATCGTCATCAACAATAAGAATGCATTTTCTTTCCATGGCTTGCTCCATCATAATTTTGTTTTACAGACAAACACACTCTGGTGAGATGGATCGAGTGCATAAAGACGTTGTATGCTTATTATGTTGTCATGGTTCAGCTCGGCGCCCGCAGGCACAATAAGAATATCGGTGCCGCTGCGGATATCACGGGAAACGCGCATGCCTGGCTGAAGGTCATCGGGCTGCACCTGCTCTTCCTCTGAGTCCGTGATGCCGTACACATGCTCGTCAAGGTCTGCAGCAACCGGCGCCGCCGCCCGCAGAATCGCGCTATCGTATTTTACGCCTCTGTCCTGTTCCAGGCTGCCCAGCGCAGCTACAAAGCCGCACCGCATTCCGCAAGACAAATTGCCGGCATGGCGGTCAAGGGCATCGGCGACAGCGATAATGCGGGCGCCAATTGGAATAGCATCCCCCAGAAGGCCATCAGGATAGCCTTTGCCGTTAACCCATTCGTGGTGATGTCGAATGAGCACACCGGCATCACGCAATATTTCAACCTTATAAACAGCTGCCTGGCCTCTGACCGGATGCTGCTCATACTGCAAGCGTTCATCAGGCGTCAGGTGTGCATCATCTTTTGCCAGTATCGTATCGGGAATGCCGCTTTTGCCGATATCATGAAGAAGGGCCGCCAGACGTATATCCACAAGCTCTTTTGCCCCAACCCCCATGGCTTCGGCTATTCGGCGTGAAAGCTCCAAAACATTCATGGCGTGGTTTCTGTGCCGCCGTTCACTAAGCTCAATGAGCCCGGCAAATGTTTCCAGACAACTCTCGAAATCCTCCTGAAGCCTTTCATGCACCAGGGGCAAGGATGCATCGCTTTTCCCGATATCAGGCTTCTCGCAAAGCCAGGGCTCAAGCTGCATGCTCCAGCGCTTCAGCTCTTCAACAACGCGTTTGGTTTCTCTGTTATGAACATACCGATCCACAGCCTCACAAACTGTGCGCTTCAGTTCATCCTCTTCCCATGGCTTATTGATGTATCTGAAAATTTCGCCTTTGTTGATGGCGTCAACTGTATCCTTCATGTCGCAGAATGCAGTCAACAGTATGCGGACAGTATCGGGTTTTTTTTCCTTGGCAAGAGAAAGGAATTCTGTGCCCGTCATTTCGGGCATACGCTGGTCGGATATAATAACCGCTATTTCGCGGGAATCAAGCAGCTCAAGGGCCTGATAACCAGAAGAAACCGTTAAGACCGTGTATTCAAGATCAACGAGTTGCCGCCGGAGTGATCGAAGGATGTTTTCCTCATCATCCACAATCAAAATTGTATATTCCAAACAATTGTCAGCCATACTGAAGCCCTCATCCTGCAGAGGCTTTCGACCCGGGGTTACCCAATCCAGTCGGTGAGTATATTGTTAGTTCTTATGCCCTAACGTACAGCAAAAACTTCATGGCTCTGTAATAACTATATATAATCGATATAGCTTTTGTAAAATACAAAATCAAGTTTTTAAAATTTTTTATCTGGTTATCTCCAAAGCTGAAACTAACATTGTATTATGGATCCACGCATGCGTGGGGATGACGGACCATAACTCTATGTATTTAGTCCCATGACTATGGATCCCCGCTCCCCGATCAGGTCGAGGACAAGCTTCGCGGGGATGACCGTTTGAATAAGTAAAAAACTAAAAAACCATGTCATCCCCGTCCCCGCCTTCGCGAGGATAAACTGCGGCGTGAATCCAGTTGGCTGTAAGCATTTCGTTTCTGCCCGCAGTTTCAGCTTTGGAGATAACCGAAATTTATTTATTATAATCAGAACAAAACACAGAACTCGCGCTTCCACGAAAACGCCAATTGGTAAACACAGGCCGGAGTATTAAAACAGATGGTCTCATCAAAATCAACAGATCCTTTGTGAAAGAGCATTTTCCGAAACAACCGTACCCCGAGGCCGGGAAGGAGCCTTATTAGTTTCAACAGTTTGCCGGATATCTCACCGTCACGAATATTATTCACAAGGGCAATTTCGAAGAGACTCTGCATGACTCTTTACTCAACTATCAAAAACAATCAACAAACCACCCCCCCTAAAGAGACACAAATGAACATACAACAGTGTCTCAAGATACACTTTAAGACAAGTCATCCATGTGCCATCCCTGCAACCTATTGATAAAACATAATTATTTTAATAATAGTTTTTGGCATAATTTTTGTATATAATTATTACGGAACTTAAAAAGGTTTTACTGGAGGTTGGGGCATGAATACGATACAATATAAAAAATTAAAAAAAACAATCAAGAAGGATTTAAATTCGGCAATGAAAACCATGTTGCGCTTAATTTTATTATTATGTTGTGTCATTGTGGCGCCCATTGGCCTTGCACAGGCGCAGGTAAAACCCGGTTGCGAGGCTGCTGCCCTTTATAACCCTCAAGGCAGCTATACTGGCAGCTTCAGCAATCAGCCGTTTACCTGGGCAAAAAATGCCGCACAATGGATATGTGTTATGTCTTGGTCGGGAACATCTCAAAGCCTGGAATTCATGAAATGGTATGACGCTGCTGCGGTTTGTGACGAGACTACCTGCACAGTTACCCCTGAAAATAATTTTTCGCCAGGAGACCACTGGTGGTGGTTGGATACCTATAGTGACACATGCGGATACCAGATGCAACAGGGAGGTCTTTCTTTGCAGTTTCATGTGACAGCATGTTCCGCACCGGCACTGACGGAACCCACAGGAGCGATCACAACAATACATCCAACATTTAAATGGGGCGCCACCTCAGCGCAGTGGATAAACCTGCTGGTCTTTTCAGAGGCTTCGGGATCTCTTGTGTTTTCACAATGGTTTGATGCTTTACAACTATGCTCCGATACTACGTGTACGGTACAGCCCGACATGGCTCTCTACCCCGGCAAGCACTGGTGGTGGTTAAACACCTATAGCGCTGCGTGCGGATTCCAGATGCAGCCGGGAGGTGCAGTAAATGAGTTCACAGTACAGTCCTGCACTAATGCGGCTATAACACTCACAGATCCCCTTCAAGGCGCACTGCGAACTTCTACCCCGTCATTCACCTGGCAGAAAAACACCGATTTTGATAATTACCAGATTAACGTCTATTCTACTGCGACAGGCACCATATATTTCCATCAATTGTATCCTGAATCACAAATATGTAACGGCACAAGCTGCACGGTAACAATGCCGGCTGAAACACCTCTGCCAGAAGGAGATACATGGTGGTGGCTAAACGCTTCAGGCCCCGACTGCGGCTGGAAAGATGTGCCGGGCGGACAATATGGTAATTTCAACGTTGTTCCTGCTTCGGCAAAGAACATAACATCTTTTGTATTCAAAGCTGCGGATAATCCGGGCCTGTCCGCTGACATGGCTGGCGTTATTTCCGACAATGCGGTTGACCTGCTTGTTCCATACGGCGCAAACCTGGCCGCTCTCAAACCGACAATTACCACCATAGTTGGCTCTTCAATAAATCCGCCCAGCGGCAGCGCCCAGGCATTCACCGATGGAGTCGCTAAAACATATACAGTCACCGCGTCCGACGGCAGCACTAAAAATTACGCTGTTACAACAACTGTTATTACTGTTTCACTCACAGACCCGCTTGATGGCGCTTTGCGGACAAGGACCCCGTCATTTTCATGGAAAAAAAACAGCTATTTTGACTATTACCAGCTCAATGTCTATCCTGTTTCGACAAGCACCATATATTTCCGTCAATTGTATACTGCATCACAAATATGTACCGGCACAAGCTGCACGGTAACAATTCCAGATGAAACACCTCTGCCAGAAGGAGGTACCTACTGGTGGCTCAACGCTGCGGGCCCCAACTGCGGCTGGCAAGATATCCCGGGCGGACAATTTGGTTATTTCACGGTTGTTCCTGCTTCCGCAAAAGACATCACATCTTTTGTATTCAGAGCGGCGGATAATCCTCAGCTGCCTTCTGATATTACCGGTGCTATTACAGTAGATACGGTACACCTGACGGTTCCCTTCGGAACAAACCTGTCTGCCCTGATGCCGACAATTACCACCATAGTGGGCTCTTCAATAAATCCGCCCAGCGGCAGCGCCCAGGCATTCACAGACAACGTCTCCAAAATCTATACCGTCACCGCAGCAGACAGCTCTACCAAACAGTATGCCGTTACAGTAACTGTTGCTCCGGATCCAACCACGAAAGATATAACATCATTTATTCTCAGCGTTGCCGCTAATCCGGATCTGCCAACTGATATTACCGGCACGGTCGGCGCCAGCACGGTTGATCTGACAGTACCCTATGGAACAAACCTGTCTGCCCTGGTGCCCACGATTACCATAACGGGTTCAAGGATAAATCCTGCAAGCGGTGTGGCCCAGGCATTCACAAACGGCATCGGCACAATCTATACCGTTACCGCAGCTGACAATTCAACTAAAGAGTATACTGTTACGGTAACCGCGCTCTTAAGTCCTGCCAAAGACATTACTTCCTTTGTTTTCCGGGCGGCTAATAACCCCGGTCTGGCTTCTGATATTACCGGCACGGTCGGCGCAAGCACGGTTGATCTGACAGTACCCTACGGAACAAACCTGTCTGCCCTCATGCCTGCGATTACCATAACCGGCTCATCGGTAACCCCCTCAAGCGGTCTTGCCCAGGCTTTCACCGACGGCGTCGCCAAAACATATACGGTCACTGCTGCAAACAGCACGACCAAGACATACGCAGTCACGGTTCATGTTGCCCT
>CAIWCT010000408.1 GCA_903911225.1 uncultured delta proteobacterium | reverse complement strand
CTCTGAGTAAAAATACTCATATCAAATTGAGTACTTATGCTTATAGTAAAATTTTATTATATTTGGTATTTGTTTTAAGTGTTTAAATTTTTTTAACTGCTTATCTCCAAAGCTGAAATTGACTGTGGTGGCAATTCTCTTAAGCTCTCTGGATTCCCGCGGCGCGGAAATGACAAGTTTTTTCAGTGTATTTTTTCTCTAGCCGTCATCCCCGCGAAGGCTGGGAACCGGATTTAGGGGTTACTTCAGATTTGTTGATAACCAGAATTTTTTATCAATATTTAAAATAATGAAAGGGATCGTTTATGAGATGTCAGTATGTTATTCAGCCCGGAGATACTTTAGAAAATATAGCTGTTCAGTTTTACAATAATCCGCAGTTTGCTGAAAAGCTGCGTCAGTATAACGGCATGTGTAATCCTGATTTTATCATCATCGGACAGCCAATTGATATTCCGGCAAGCGGAGACCTGCATGCGACAGAAGCAGAGGCAGGTCAGCATTTTCCCGCTGTGCAGGCCCCTCGGTGCTATCAGCAGGTGCTGGACATGTTCGGCAATATTTATGAATATATTGATGATGATGGCTGCTTTGATGAAAATGCATGGAGTGCGGACATGCTTACCATGGCGCAATTGCCGTTCCCGGTGGCGTTATCATGGGACCATTCAAGACTGATACGCCGGGTGCGCTGTCACAAAAAAATAGCAGATGTGATAACAGAAGTATTTTATGCCATTAAGCGTGAGGGCTTTGAGGGTGAAATAATTACACTGGGAGATTTCTATAATTTTCGCACCAGGCGGGCCAGCGGTAAACTGTCGACTCACTGCTGGGGCATATCCTTTGACCTGAATCCTGAAATAAATATTCTTGGGACAAAAGGCTGCCTAACCGATGAAATTGTTCTGCTGCTGAAGGAATTTGGTTTTACCTGGGGGGGGGATTTGACGGGTACATACAAAGAACCCATGCATTTTCAGTTTTGCAGGGGGTATTAGTCTTTAAACATGTCTGCTTCGGGCCAGTCAGTATCTGTCGATTTAAATTGAAAACGGCCCGAGCCATTTTTAATGGCAATCCGTTTTTTTATATGATGTAATTGCCGGTATGCAGGAAAACAATTTCGAAAAGGCATATAGTGAAGCGTTTGATCTGGCAAGGCGGCAATTGCTGAACTGTGATCTTGCGCTGTGCTGTGAAAGTTCAGGCGCCGTGCTGCTTGAACAAACAGCTCAATCGGCAACTGTTGAGCTGCAATATTTGAATACTGCCGTGCGTTTGGTGTTGCCTGCATGTTCGTGCACGACAGTCAATCAGGTGGAACTGCATGTCTGGGATAAAATACTGCTTCTGCATTATCTTGCCGCTGGAGGCATTCAGCCGGTTAAAACCCGTGAGGTAGGATTTAAAGAGCTGAAATCCGCCGCGCTTTATTTTGGTTTGTTTGAAAAGCGCTGCTTAAACCCTTTGTTAAAGGCGTTTGGCGCTACACCCGAACTTTTGCTGAAATGCGCCGATGATTTGCATGGCCGATCTATTGCTGTTGGTGATTGCGCCGTGAGGCTGCAGGTATTGCCTAAAGTGCCGATCAGCATTGTGATCTGGAAGGGTGATGAAGAATTTGCAGCTTCAGCGAGCATTCTTTTTGAAAGCAGTATAGAGCAGTATTTGTCAGCAGAGGATATCGTTGTTATATGTCAGCGGATGGTTCTGAAACTTATAGGCAAATGGTAGCACCGATTGTTTATCCGAAAAAGAACTGCCAGGCATTTCGGCCCAGTATGTTTTCTTTTTCCTGCTCTGTTAAAAACGGAACCGAGCGCGCTGAGGCAAGAGAGATTTTTACATCGCCAAAAGGATAATCGGTTCCAAAAAAAATCTTATCATGACCGTGCTTCCGGATGATCTTTTCCGCAAGTGCAGGCTCGATAAATTCATAGCTTAGGGATGATTCCATATACACATTGGGCATGCCAGCCAGCAGCTCATAGACCTCCTGCCACATATTTAGACCGCCCAGATGAGCCGCAATGATTTTAAGTTCCGGGAAATCACGGGCAATGTTTAAAATCATACCGGGCTTTGAGCGGTCATGGGGCGAGGGCAGGGGTTCCCCGCCTACATGAAACATGACGGTTAGACCCTGTTTGGCAAGGGCTTCATACATATGATAGGTGTGCAGCCTCTCGTCAGGCGTAAACTGTTGAACGTCAGGCTGTAGCTTGACACCCTTCACCCCGCCATCCTTCAGCCTTTTTATTTCATCATCACATTTTTTAAACAAGGGATGCAGTGTGCCGAATTTAATGAAGCGCTCCTGCTGGTGCCGGATGAGCCATGTATTGGTATCAATAACGCCTGTAGGGGTGGGCGATACCATATGAATAACAGCGAAGGAGATGCCCTCTGCGTCCATCTTTTCAAGAAGATCTGCAGCTGTTGCTTTACCGAAGGTCGGAACATTAAACATTTTTGCCGTGGACTGCAGCACAGCCGCAGCATAGGTGTCAGGGAAAATATGTGTGTGGGTGTCGATAATAAGCATAGTGCGCGCATAAATCAATAAGCCCACAGCTCTTGTACAAGAGCCATGGGCTTAATGTGCTGGAAAAGTCCCGTTTAATTTTTACTTTTATGCGAGGCTTTTTTAGCCTCATCGTAGCTGTACTTTACATCCTGATACTGGTCGCGGAATGTATTGACTTCATCCTTAACCGGCATATTTTTTATGATGCATTCCTGCATAAGCACCGCAATACGCTCCATTTCAGGCTCTTTCATGCCAAGGCGGGTTATTTCCTGAACACCGATTCGGATACCGTCCGGATGGTCATGATTGCTGAGGGGTTCGTGCGGCAGCATGTTCATGTTAATAATGATATCGTTGAT
>CAIWCT010000407.1 GCA_903911225.1 uncultured delta proteobacterium | reverse complement strand
TATAAAGGAGAAAAGAAATGGCTGGAATTGATCCTAACGAACTAGCAAAACTGAAACCGGAATATCCATCCCTTATTCCATTGGGCGGAAAAAAACCTGTTGAAAAAGGATGGCAGCGCTACTGCATGAAGGCACGGGCCTTCGACCCTGCTGATTTTGTGGGTCGTAACGCAGGAATTCCTACAGGCCCTATCAACGGCATCCTCGTCGTCGATGTTGACGATAAGGCAGCCGTCGAAAGGTGGCTTCAGACAAATGGGTACATTCTGCCGCCTACACGCACTCACAAAACAGGCAGTGGTGGAGAACACTATTTGTATGCGTACCCCAGCGACGGGAAGGATTACGGCAACAAGAGCCTGAAAGCGGCAGGGTTCGACGTGCGTGGCATCGGTGGCCAGATCGTTTCCCCTGGCAGTATCCACCCGGTGACGGGCAAAATTTATGAAGTCATCGACGACCGCCCCGTCAGCCCTGCACCTGCCTGGTTGCTCGCATTATATACACCGGAATCTGCAACGGCAGCGGCAGCGGCGTCGGCACCAACACCAGCAGCGATGGAAACGCCGACAACGATAATAATAACGGACCCCGCCTCTACAGCGGAGAAAGGCCCTTGGTTCGACACAGCGGAGGAATTGCCCGTCGCTGAAGATGTGTACAGCTTGATAGTGACTGGAGCACCGAGAGGCAAGCGGTCAGAGGCAATGTGGAAAGTCCTTAAGACGCTGCTGCTGGCGCTGGTTTCTGTGCTCAACATCCACCATTTGTTTGAAAAATATGCCATTGGGGAAAAATACAGAGAGAAAAACGACCTGCGCCAGGACTGGCTCAATGCTGAGATTGAAAGAGCGAGGGTGCAGGACTCCATCAATCTGGACAGGGCTGCAAGCCCGCATGATTATGACGAGTTGTATTTTCAGAAGTTTGGCCGCCGACTAAGGCTCATCCCGTGGTGCAACCAATATTATATGGTCGAGGTAAAAGAAAGCAGGAGCGGCGAGGAGGTAAAAAAATATAGGAGGGTTTCAACTTTTATTCTGGCTGTAGACCATGTCAATCTTAATAACCATGACATCGAAGAACCCAGCCATACTTATCGGGTCACTGTGCGGCGTTTTGATGGTTTGTGCAAAAATTTCTCCCTGTCTGCCAATGAACTTGTAACGCCGGAAGCGCTTCGCAGGGCTATGACAGATAAAGGTGGGTGCAGCTGGCGTGGTGATCTCCCAGCAACCCTTGAATTCAATGAACTAATTACTGGATGCGGAGCTCCTGAGGTGCGGCAGCTGACCATCAAGGGCTACGATCCAACATCGGAATTTTATGTTTACAGGCATTTCGCAATCGGGCGAAACGGCGAGTGCATTTTTCCGGACAACAAAGGGCTGTTTTATGCTGACCAGGCGCAGTTGGTACGCCCCGCCCCCTATACTGAAATTATGCTGGCAGCAAATTGCACCAGTGCCGTCGATAATACTTGCAAGTTGTTGGTTGGCGCATGGCACATAAAAGCGCTCGTTGCAACCTGCTGGATGATTGCGGGCTGGTTCGTAAACCAGATCAAGGCGAAGCTTGGTTTTTTTCCGTTCATGAGTTTCTACGGCGATCCTTCGGCTGGCAAGTCACATTTTTCAATTCTGCTAAACAGCCTCCAGGCATTGGAAGGCGAGGGACTCCCTATGTTCAAAACGAACACGGCAAAGGGCGAACTCAGAACAATTGCTCAGCATAGTGGTCATTTCATTGGCCTGGCTGAAGCTAATAAAAATAGAGACGTGCGCTTTGACGCTTCGATTATCTTGCCCTTATACAATAACAATCCAATCCAAACACGGGCCATCAAGTCTAATGATATTCAAACCCAAGAAATTCCGTTCCTGGGAGCACTATTGTTTGTCCAAAATTTTGAACCATTTACTACGCTTGCGCAAAAAGAACGTGTCATATCATTAGAGTTTTTGAAAAAAGATATTAACGACGACACAACTGAGGCGTACCGCACCCTGCGAAATATACCATCGGGGGAGTTGGCGCATTTCTTTGTCGAGATCATGAAACACCGCCCAAGCATCGAAGAGGGGTGGCTTGCCGCCTACGAGCAGGCCAAGGCGCGGCTGGTTAAGCTGGTGTCGGCACGTATTGCAGAAAATCATGCCATCATCGTTGCATTTTACGAAATGGTCCGGCATGTCATCGGCGACTACGAGGGCTTCGAGGCCTACGTGCAATTGCTCGCCCTCGAAAAACAAAAAAGCTGCAGGCAGCTCGGCGGTGATATGGCGAATTACTTCTTCGAGTGCCTGGAGGAAGTATTCCCCGACGGCATCGGTTACTACACCTATTTAAAGAAGGGCAATATTAAGGAAAAAGATGTGTACTTGCTCAAGCTGCCGATGGTGGTTCAGCTGATGTCTGAGCAGCGGTTTAACGTCGGGGCTATTGAGCAACTCCGGGCTGAGTTAAAAACTCACCCGGCTTTCATCTCGGATCGGCACAGCGTAAGAGCCCATGGCCTCGTGGAAAAGTTTTGGGCCTTCGACATCGCCCTGATCGACCAGACCGACCAGGACTCAGTGTAGGCACAAAGGCAACGGGACTGTCTACCGTAGACTTGGGGCTGTCTACGCACTAGAGCACGTAAGGATGGGGTTTTAGGGTACATGTAGACAGTAGACAGTTTTTTTTTGTTTTTTGTAGGGGAAACTCGGAAGGAGCACAACGGCACACAGCAAAACGCCGACAGGAACAACAAAGAGTTGTCTACGCCCTCTACACGTCCACAGCCCACAAAGGCCTTTCCCGACGGGGCCGCAAAAAAGTGGCTTGTAGACGGGGTAGACGCCGCAGGCAAGCGTAGACACGGGCGCTGGGGCAGAAACGAACAGGAAACGGGAACGGGGGCCACGGCAACAACAACCGGTAACCGCCCCTCCACCTGCCACGAACAGCAGGAAGCGCTAGGAGCCGCCACCGTGTCCAAGAACGACCGCTGCCGCCTTTAGCGCCGTAGCGGTCGGCTCTCACGGCCACACGACGACTTCCGGCGCTCCGGTGACTTGGCGCTCTGGAACCCGGCACTCTGTGACCCCCCCCCGTCGGCAACGCCGACGGGGGGTCAGCAAGGGAGCCAGAAGCGGCAAGACAGCGGTAACATGTAATATAGGCCGACACAACAATAAAAACAAAGAAAGGATTTGAAAATGTTAGCAATAGTAAAAGCCGCAACACTTAATGATCTCGTGGTTGTCAGAGCAGATGGAATTCTGCATGTTGACCGTGATGATAATGTCTTGGATTACGGCAAAGTAGCAATGGAGATAAGGGTGTTAAGAGATAAACCACCTACCCCTTTAGCGCTTGCCATAAAAAATTATGATCCGTCTCGCACTGACGATGAAGCACGGGCTGCTGCAGAACTGATTACGCAAATGCCACTCAGGGGAGAATGCCACCGGATCTCCGAGTATTTAAAAAAGCACCACGGATTAAAAAAAATACGAATACTGAAGCCCAAATTACCAATCGAGATTGCGAGTTGTGCCGGACGCAAGCTTGAGACAATAAATATTTATATGGACGAGTCTTATGACCTGCCGTTCAAAATTACAGCAGTGTACTCTTTAGAGGGGAAATACCCTTGTGGGTTTGGCTTAAGTGATGAAGAAATCGAAGCGGGTAATAATTTCGCATCTCTACTGCTCCGTGACCTTGGCCTAAAACGTCCTAAAGGACGCAAGATAATTGATAGTGTTTGGAGACTTCGCAACAAGGGATTAACTGTAAAATCTTGCGTGAGCCGTAAAGAGCTTTTGGTGGCAGCAGTGGATGAGATGGTAAAAACACCACGGGCTCGGCACCATTTAAGATTAATCATCACGCCTCATAATAAGGAAAGGGGGTAACAATGTTTTCATTGGAAAAATTCAACCGAAAGCTAGCGGAGATCAATGAAAGTAGGCCTGCTATGTGGCTCAAGTTCGTGAATGGCCAATTCACTGACGGCGTTCGGACCTACGGCAATGAACTGCAGGGCAAAATTAAAAAGATTGATTCGGCATGCGTTGAATACAAAAACAAAAAGTCCGTAGTGTACCAAGATGTCACGCCCCAAAAAGCCGTCAAGCTTGGGCTTCAAACGAGGATCACCGTAGAACTCCTGGTCGGCGACCAGCCCTACGCATTCACGGTGCCAAAAAACTCAGTCATAGATTCCCTTGGCCCTTATCGTTGCATGCTGACGGCGCAAGGCTTGGCTGAACGGGAGGTGACAACACGTGTGTATGTGATCAAGGTCAAGAAAAGAATATACACCTATCACCGGTTAATATTTTCCAGAGTGCAGGACTAAATGCCAAGCCCAAGGTTGATGGCGGAAGGACTGCCAAGTCTTTACAATGCAAATCTTGCGTAAGTAAGGCTAGCCATGTTTTTATGAAAAGACGAAAAACGAACCTTAATGATCGACCTGAGAGACAGAAGGCCCCAGAGCTGTCTGTGGTCTTTGATGGCGACTTGTACAGCCTGCCGGTCACACCGGAGGAGGTGCAGCTGATACGGTTGCACATAGGCGAGCTTTTGCCAGAACTCCTCCCGAGCGTTAGCACACAAAAAGGGTGTAAGTAGTGGTTGTAGTTTTATATGCTAGGGTCTCTACGGCCCAACAACACCGCAAGGACTTGTCAATTCCGGATCAGCTTCGGCAGATGCGGGAGTGGTGTAAGGCCCGGCACTACATCGTGCTCACGGAGTACGTGGAGGAGGGTGCGTCGGCGACGGACGACAGAAGAAGGCCGCAGTTCCAGCAGATGCTAAACGACGCATGCACCTCCCCGCCGCCCTTCGATGCAATAATCGTCCATAGCCTTTCCAGATTCTACCGGGATGCCATCGAGTTTGGCCTCACGGAACGCCAGCTCAAAAAGTATGGCGTAGTCATACTTTCTATAACGCAAGAAACCAACAACGATTCAGCAGGCCAAATGGCCAGGCGTCTGTTCAGTCTCTTCGATGAATATCAGAGCACAGAAAACTCAAAGCACACACTGCGGGCAATGAAGGAAAATGCTCGCAGAGCATGCTTTAATGGTTCCGTGTCCCCTTATGGCTACGAGGTTGTACAAATTGATGAACCTGGCAGAAATGGTAAGAAAAAGCGCCTTGCCGTTAATGAAGCGGAAGCAGGTGTCGTTAAAAAGATTTACGATCTGTATATAAACGGGAGCGAAGGCAAAGGCTTTGGTATGAAGAAGCTGGCCGGGTTTCTCAACGACCATGGAATCACCATGCGGGGCAAGCCGTGGAAAAAAACCGTCCTCAACAAGGCGCTTTCCAACAGGGTGTACCTCGGTGAGTATACCTTCAATAAGATGGAGGCAAAGACTCACAGGCTAAAGCCTGAAAGCGAGTGGATCACGGTCTCAATAGAACCGATCATCGATATAGAAACCTTCAACCTTGCCCAAGCAATCCGCACCGAGCATGCGGCTAAGGCTAAAACGTCAAGTGCCATGTTCTCGCCAACACTTCTCACTGGGTTCCTGCGCTGCGGAGGGTGCGGGTCGCCAATGACATTAGCAACAGGTAAAAGCGGACGTTTCCGTTATTACAAATGTACCCGCAAAATCAACAACGGCACTGGTGCCTGCACGACAAACAACGTGCGCATGGAGAAGATGGATCAGCTTGTAATGGAGGTGCTTGCAAAGAGGATTGTTACCCCAGAACGGGTCACGATCCTTTTGAACGAGGTAAACAAAACGCTCCGGGGTAATGGTGCAACCCAAAAGGAACAAACACGGAAGCTCACGGCTGAGCTCGATGAAGCCAACATAGGTATCAACCGGCTTTACGAAGCAGTGGAAAAGGGTGCAATTTCGTTGGACAGCACACTTCAGGAGCGGCTGAACATACTCAAAACAAAAAGACAGACGCTGCTGAACCAGACTGCCAACCTCAAGCGGCAACAGGCATTCCCCCTTTCGCAAATAGAAAAGCCGCAGATACGGGAGTTCTGCTCCAAGCTGTCCAGGAGCCTGCTGGACAGCAACTCCCCCATCGGCAAGAAGTACCTCAAGCTGTTCGTAAAGAAAGTGGTCTTTATGGGTGGGGAGGTGCGGATCGAGGGGGTAAACTCAGGTCTCTTGCAGGCGCTAAAAAACACAGAGCTGGGCACCCATAAAAAGGTGCCCAGCTCTGTCCAGGGTTGGCTCCCCAGCGCGGACTCGAACCACGGACATGGTGGTTAACAGCCACCCGCTCTACCGACTGAGCTACTGGGGAACAAAACTATTCATTTATATCTATCATTGGCTCCCCAGCGCGGACTCGAATCCCGCCGATGGCGGGATTAACAGCCACCCGCTCTACCGACTGAGCTACTGGGGAACAAATCGGTTATTTGCATTAAAGCATAAAAGAGTAAAATAATTGAATTCGCCTGTTTTGTCAATTGCTTTTTCCATGCACAGGCGGCAAAATTTCCAGCCATGTACCGGTTTGAAAGGGTGTTGAAAAACGGGGCAGTCTCCTATGGGCAGGTGAATTGCAAATTTCAGTCGCTTTTCTTAATGAGTTGCTGCAACATTCTCTCGCTGAGCAGCTCCTGAAATTGAGTGCCGCAAATCAAGTCTTTGGCTCGACGCCGAATCCATCTGGCTTCGGCGTGAACTGAAACATGCAAAATCGTATTGGGTAAAAAAATATTAATTGCAATAATATCTCCGCAGGCAATATTTTCACTTCGCGGAAATACTACCGCCGCGCCAGCAGTGCTCAAATCAATGATCTGGCATTCAAGGGGTTGATCCTCCCTGTTTTTGACGAAGTACTGCGCCTTAAGGTTTGTCTTGATGCGCTCCCTGCTGCGCATCATGGCATAGGGGGATTCGGCCATGAGGTGTACTCCTGCTAGAGGTTGAATCAGACAAGTAATTATTAATTTTTAAAAACTATTATCCAATATCGTAAAAAAATGCAACCTGCAACACACCTTTTAAATAATAATCCTTCCAGGGCAGCATAAACAGCCCGATTTTTTATCTTATTTGCTTGATTATATTTATATGGGTATTATATAAAACTAATAAAGCAAATTTCAACACTACGCAATCACAAAATGGGGTGGGTTATGAAACAGGTCAATGTGCTGATAGTCGATGACGATGAAGCGATGCTTGCCATGCTTGCCAGTATGCTTAGCGGTTTGCACCTCAATCCAATTACCGCTTCCGACGGCACTGCAGGATTGGAGAAAATCAGAACCAGCCAAATCGACCTTGTCATCACCGACCTCATGATGCCGAACATGGATGGATTTGAGCTTATAAAAAAAATCCGTCAGATCAATGCACATATTCCTGTGGCGGTCATTTCCGGCCATGGTGATGTTAATAACGTGGTGAGCGCGTTGAGTCATGGCGCCTACAACTTTATCACCAAGCCCTTCACGATCAAAGAAATTGAAAATGTGATAAAACGCGGCTTGCGCCTGCGCGAATTTTCCCTGGGCACGCACCGTTTGCAAGAGGGCATCAGGAATATCACGGAAATAGAGATACCGAACTACTCGCACCTGCTTGCTTCCGCAGCCCTTTATATCGTGCGGGAATGCCAGTGGCGGGGCATAGAAGACGAAATGTTTCTGAGCAATATATCCATCTGCCTGGACGAGCTGCTCCACAACGCCTTTGCCCACGGTAATCTTATGGATGAGACCAAAAAAATACTGCTCCGGGCCGTGTTCGACAGTGAAAAACTGGCCATAACGGTGGAAGATGAAGGAGCGGGGTTTGACTGCTCAACCCTTGCCGGTGAGTTTGCAGAAGCCGCAACCACACTACCCGACAAGCGCGGTATATTCATCGTCAACTACCTGATGGATGAGCTTATTTTCAACGAAAAGGGCACCAGCATCACCATGGTGAAATATCTGAGCACCGAGCGCAAGCGGGTCCTACATTAAAAGCCGGTCTCACCAGGGTCCCGGCACCTTTTTTTAGGCACTGCGCCCGACTTGGAATGCGCTCAGACAAACCTCTCATGGGATAGACCCTAAGCCCTGCCCGGCGCCTGCCGCAGCCTCTTGACCCCTGTTTAATTTGCCTATTTAATGCTTGCCCGCTCTCAGGCCTTCTGCTATTGTTGAGCAACTGTTTTCAACGCTTTTCGAGTAAAACAAGGAGCTCTGCATGATCAAAATCGGCATCATTGGCGGCACGGGATTCGGCAATCCGGGGCTTCTGGAAAACGCCGCCACGCAGAAAGTGCATACGCCCTATGGCGCACCGTCGGGACTTGTCACCACGGGGACACTTGACGGCATGGAGGTCGCAACGCTGCCCCGCCATGGAGCAAACCACAGCATCTACCCGTCGGCGGTCAATTTCAGGGCCAATATCTGGGCCATGAAGCACCTGGGCGTGACGCACATCTTTGCCGTCACGGCGGTCGGGTCGCTGCGGGAGGAAATCAAGCCCGGGCACATCATATTCCCCGATCAGTTCATCGACCGCACCACGCGGCGCATTGCCACGTTCTATGAAGGGCAGGAGGTGTGCCATATCCCAATGTCCGACCCTTTTTGCGACAGGCTGCGCAGCATGCTTTTAAAAACAGCCGATACGCTCGGCCTTGCATCCCATGGCTGCGGCACGGTCATCACCATCGAAGGGCCCCGCTTCTCAACACGCGCGGAAAGCAAAATGTTTCGCCTGTGGGGCGCCGATGTCATCAACATGAGCACCGTGCCCGAGGTGGTGCTGGCGCGCGAGGCTGGCATCTGCTATGCCGCCATCGCCATGGGCACCGACTATGACTGCTGGCATGAAAGTGAGGAGCCTGTCTCCTGGGAGCTCATCCAAAAAATCATGCAAGAAAACGCTGAAAACGTGAAAACGCTGCTGCGCGCAGCCATCAATAAAGTTGATTTCACCGAGTGCGCCTGCCGTCAGGCGGTAGCGACATCCATACTGTAGAAGGATTTCACATGGATCTGAAAAGCACCATCCGCAGCATACCCGATTTTCCCAAGCCGGGCATACTCTTTCGCGACATCACCACAATGCTGAAAGACGGC
>CAIWCT010000406.1 GCA_903911225.1 uncultured delta proteobacterium | reverse complement strand
TGCCTTGTAAAAGAAAAGCCCGCTCTGGTCATAGGTTGCCCATGCTGCGGCAAGAGTACACAGAGCCAGCACAAACGCAGCGCGCTCCAGCAGGCCGTGGCCCGTTTTTGCAAGCGTGGCTGCAAAAAAAACAAGGCTCATCGCAATGAGCATAATTTCAGGAAGCAGTGGAAAATAATCCATATCGCACCATGGAATTCGTCTTACATCCTATTATTTGAACCCAGGGCAGGCGCGGGGGCCTGCCCCTACATAATTATTTTAATCTTGAATTTTGAATCCTTACTCCGAACTCCGGGCAGGTTTGAAACCTGCCCCTACATGAATTGTTTTAATCTTGAATTTTGAACCCGGAATCTTGAATTTCTTTACTCCCGAGCCCTGTAAGTTCTTTAACACAGGCGACAAAGGCTTGCGGGTTATCAGGTGTCACCACAACGGTTCGCTTCGGGAAGAGCAGAACTACGGCGCGCTTGGGGTCTGTGGCAAAAGCGCGATACGAACCGAGCTTTGTATTATGGAACACTCCTGCAATGCAAAACATCCCGCCACTGCCGAAGTTGCGGATTGATTTGTCCATTGCAGCAGGGTCTGCCTCTGCCGATATCAGCCCGCTGAGATCAATCTTTGAGTTCCAGCCCGGACGCTGGACAATAAGCGCCTCCGAGCTTAAAGAATATCCACGGATGGCAAAAAACGCCGATACACTCAACATGGCAAGCGGCAATACGACCATTGCCAATACCCAGATCGTGCTGCCTACCGGGCCCAATAATATGCCGATAAAAGCAATACCTGCAAGGATGAGGGCTGTTGCTGCCGTCATCGTCTTAAGCGGCGTGCTCCAGGGAGCCGCAAACCTCGGCTGGTTTTTCAACATGCTGTTCATTTAAACGCCTATATGGTTAAGCAAATGCCGCACGCTGGCATCCATTATATCCAGAACCAGCCCGGGCTTGAACCCCAGCCAGAAAACAAACACCACAAGCACACTTAAAATGAACCACTCGCGCGCATTGATATCGGTAAGAATGTGGCTGCCCCCGCCACCATCATGCACATCATGATGATGTCCGTCAGAATCGGCCCAGACCATTTTCTGCAGCATCCTCAGCATGTAGGCTGCGGCCAGCACGGCGCCCGGAATGGCAAGAGCACCGACGAGCATATTGTCTGCAAACGCCGCCGCCAGCACCATGAACTCGCCCACAAAACCATTGGTGCCGGGAAACCCGAACGCAGACAGCGAAAAAATACCCAGAAACATCACATAAGCGGGCATGAGCATGCCAAGGGCTTTGTTCACTTCAAGCTCGCGGCTGTGCGTGCGCTCATAGATGATGCCGATGCAGATAAAAAGCGCGCCCGTCGTGATGCCATGATTGACCATCTGCAGGATTGCGCCCTTGACGCCCTGCATACTAAAAAGAAATATACCCAGAGTCACAAACCCCATGTGGGCAACGCTGGAATAGGCGATGAGCTTCTTCACGTCGTTCTGCCCAAGGGCCAGATACCCGCCGATAACGATAGCAACAAGCGACATGACGATGATCACCGGAGCGCAGTACAAACTGGCATCGGGGGCAATCGGCAGGCAGAAACGCAGAAAGCCGTAGCCGCCCATTTTCAAAAGCACGCTTGCAAGTATCACGCTGCCCGCCGTCGGGGCCTCAACATGCGCCGCAGGCAGCCATGTATGAAAGGGATACATGGGAATTTTGATTGCAAAGGCTATGGCGCAGCAAATAAAAATCCACATTTGGATTCTGAAGGGATACTGCAGGTGCATGAAGTCGGGGATAAAAAAAGTTCCGCTCTTTACATACAGCACAATCAGCGCGACAAGAAGGAAAACGCTGCCCGCGAATGTATACAGGAAAAACTTAATAGAAGCATAATCCCTGCGCGGCCCGCCCCACACTGCGATGAGAAGGTACATGGGAATCAGCATGCCTTCCCAAAAGATATAAAAAATCACGGTAGTAAGGCTTACGAACACGCCGATCATGGCAGATTCCATAATGAGCAGCACGAAAATAAATTCCGCAAGCCTGTCCTTGATCTGGTTCCACGAGCACAATATGCACAGGGGCATGAGACAGGTGGTGAGCAACACCAGCGGCAGGCTTATGCCGTCCACGCCCACAGCGTAGTCAAACTTCAGCGCCGGTATCCACTGCCTCAACTCGGCAAACTGATATTTGTCGCTGGTCTGGTCAAAAAGAAAATACAGCGGCAGCGACAGCGCCATGGTGGCCGTCGTCACGGCCATGCCCCAGAGCTTCAGAAAAGTTTCATTGCGGATAAACAGACAGACAATAGCCCCCGCAAGCGGCAGCAGCACCAGGGTGCTGAGAACCGGAAAATCGCTTGAATTAAAAAGCAAATACTGTTCCATAATTTTTTCCTATACAAGCACGACGCATATCAGCAGCAGAAAGATAAAAATCACTGCCGCGGCGATATAATGCTGCACCTTGCCTGTCTGGGCATTGCGGAAATGCTCGCCCATAATAACCACCTTGCCGGCAAAGCCGTCGATAAGGTAATCGATGACATGGACGTCAAAACCTGAAAACCCGCGCGCAGCGCCCATAGCAGAGCGCATCCCGGCAGTGCGGTACAGCTCGCCGACCCACCCGTCAACAGCGCTTATCGGCCCGCGGGCAAGCCGCATGACAACCTGTGCTCCCTTTCGGTAGAACCAGTCAATATCGAGATTCATGGTGGCGTGAGGAGTAAGAAACTTACGCAGCAGATAGAATCCGAGAGCCGTATAACCAAGAACCTGCAGTGTTTCAGAAAAATGGTAGGCAGTATAGGGTTCATACTCGCCGGGCCGCGGCAGCATACGATAAAGAAACTCAGGGTAGCAGCCAATAAAAAAGCAGAAAAAAGCGGCTATTGCCATGCCCGCCGTCATATTCCAGGGCGCATCCTTGGCCGGAACCCCGCTGTCCTTGCCGAACCAGATAAAATACGGCAGCTTGATGCCCACCGATAGAAATGTTCCCACTGAGGCCAGCATGAGCATGACAAGCAGCCCTATGCGATGGGCTTCGCCAGCGCCGAAAATTATCATGGATTTACTCACAAAACCGCTGGTGAAAGGAAAGCCGGAAATGGAAATGCCGCCGATGACGGTAAAGATCATTGCCAGGGGCATCCTGCGCCACAAACCGCCAAGTTCTGAGAGCTTCTGCCTGCCTGTCATTTCCAGTACGCACCCAACGCCCATGAACAAAAGGGCTTTGTACAAAATATGCGCATAGGCATGAGCGCAGGCGCCATTTACAGCCATGTCGGTGCCGATGCCGACGCCGCAGACCATGTAGCCGACCTGGCTGATAATGTGATACGAGAGGATCCGGCGGGCGTCATTTTCGATAATGGCAAAACAGACGCCGTAGACGGCCATGATGGCTCCCATAACCGCAAGCACTTCAAAGCCGGGGAAAGCCCGGCATAAAACATACACCGCCGTCTTTGTCGTAAATGCGCACATAAAAACCGCGCCGCACACGGTTGCTTCAGGATAGGCATCTGCCAGCCAGGCATGCAGGGGCGGCACAGCGGCATTGAGCATGAAACCGGCCATGATAAAATAATCGGCCATGCTGGCAGCCGCGACAGGCACCTGCACGAAACTCAAATCGCGTGTGGCGCTGTATTTCAGCAAAATGCCTGCAAGCAGAGCAAGTCCGCCCACAATATGCACCAGCAGGTACCGAAGTCCTGCGCCCTGCGACTGCGGGCTGCGGCGCAGCCAGATGAGAAAAGTGGAAGCCAGCGCCATGAGCTCCCAGAAAATAAACAGCGTCACATAATCACCGCTGAGCGTCACACCCAGAGATCCTGCCACGTAGAGAAAGGATGAAGTGTGCTGCGCCCAGTCCTTGACATGCAGGCTGTACACTGCACCGATGAATGCCATGATGGTGAAGACATTCAGGAAGATATAGGTAAGCTGATCAGCCCTGATAAAACTCAGCTGCAGCCCGAGATACTGGCAGGCGCCTGCAGAAGACGGCAGCGTATTGATCTGGTAGAAGGCAATGAGCGGCACAGCCAGAAGCACAGCCTTCTGAATCCGCAGGCGGCTAAAAAGCGGCATGAGGGCGGCAGCCAGTATAAACAGAAAAGACGGATGCTGGAGCAGCAGGTTAGCCGTCATAATAGTCCTCGGATCGCGCTATCATATGTTTTGAAATCCACTTGCAAATAAACGACATGGCAAGACAGCAGCCCAGACCGAAGGCTGTCCAGAATAAACGAATAGGATCACCAAAAAAATGAGCCTCATGCCGCGGAACAAAAATATCCGCAATAGAGATGACTGCAAGCACGGCGAAGAAGCACTTTTTCAGCAATGCTGTTCGACTGTTCAAAAATGTTAAAATCTTTATAAGCATATAACCTTCTTATCCATATATGCACATGGGGCGCCTGGCGCCCACATCAGCCAGCATCAATTAACCCAGCTTCAAGCGGATTATTTTCAAAAACAAATCCGGGTACATGCCCCACAGAACCGACAGCCCCGCAGCCGCCGCCGTGGGGTAGATCATGAGTTTCATGAGCGCCGTGGCTTCAAGCGATCCTGCGGCGGGGTCTGCTCCCGCAGGCGGCGTTCCGAAAAACCCGCGCAGCACCACCTCGCCGAAGTAATAGGCGTTCAGGATGCTGCTCACCAGTATCACCGCCAGCAGCCCCGTGCTTTTTATATCAAGGGCGCCCACAGCCAGGTACCACTTGCTGACAAACCCGCCCACCGGCGGCACGCCGATCATGGAGAGCGCCGCCAGGGCAAAAGCGGCAAGGGTAACTGGCATCTGCCGCGCTATGCCACCCATATCGCGAATATCTGTTTTGCCGGTTGCGCAAATGATCGCCCCGGCGCAGAAGAAAAGGCTGATCTTTGCAAAGGCGTGGTTGGCGATATGAATGAGCCCTCCCGTGACCCCGCTCGGCACAAGCATGGCAACACCCAGCACGATGTAGGAAAGCTGGCTGACCGTGGAGTAGGCAAGCCGGGCCTTGAGATCGGTCTTGGTCATGGCGATGACCGAAGCGGTCAGTATCGTGAACGCTGCAATCCAGGCCGTCGTAATGCCAAGATCAAGCGCGGCGAGGCGCTCGGTGCCAAACAGCGAGAGCATCATGCGGCAGACGGAAAATACGCCCACCTTCACCACCACAACGGCATGCAGCAGGGCGCTTACCGGCGTCGGCGCAACCATGGCGGCCGGAAGCCAGCTGTGCAGGGGCATAATGGCGGCCTTGGCAAACCCGAACAGCATGAAATAGTAGCAGACCCGGACAAGCCACGCGTCAACGCCTGCCGGAAATATGCCCCAGCGGATATCGGTCATGTTGAAGTCGAGCGTGCCGCACTGGCAATAAATGATGGCCATTGCAGGCAGCAGCAGGGCTTTGGAGGCAAACATGAGATAGGTGAGGTATTTGCGCGCTCCGTCATAGGCCTTGCCATCCTGATGATGGGCAACGAGCGGATAGGTGAAGATGGAGACGATTTCGTAAAAAAGATACAATGTGAACAGGTTCTCGGACAAGGCCACACCCATGGCCCCGCCCACGGCAACAGCATAGCACACGTAGAAGCGCGTCTGGGCATGCTCCCGAAGCGTGCGCATATAACCGATGCAGTAAAGGCTTGCAGCTATCCAGAGAAACGAAGCCGTGCCGGCAAACAGCAGTCCCATGCCGTCGATACGAAAGGAGACCGATATGCCGGGCAGCAGCGTGCAGAGGGTAGCGCGGCATATTACACCGGCAAGCACAGCAGGCGCAAGACTTGCAACCGACAGAAATGTAAGCACGGCGCCTATAACCGGCACGCAGTCGCGCATCGCTGGTTTTTTTCGCAGCAGCCCCACCAGCACCGCGGCAAGCATGGGCACAGCAGGGGGCAGCAATAATTGAAGATTTGCTACATCCATTAAATTTTACATCTCAACGTAGGGGCGGGGTTTATCCCCACCTGCTTATATATTTATACATTCACATCATAGAAAACTTGCCCATTCATGCCATACCGCCGAACCGGACCATGCATATTCAGAAGGATTAGTGACCAATCCAGCTCTGACAGGGTTTTGCCAAATATACATTGCTATATCGTTCAGAGCCTCATCTTGCCTTAATCCATGGTCATAAAAACTACGCTGCCAAAGCAATCTCCCTTTTTCAAAAGGCCGGGCCTGCGGGTTCATTCTCCCTTTATAAAGCCGTACGAAATCGATAATGTTTTCATCATGCAATAACATATGAATATGATCAGGCATTACACACCAGGCAAAGAGCTTGGTGTCTCTTCCATCAGCTGTACGGCACAGATACTCAACGGCAATACGGGCAAGTTCGGCATGCAGCCCGAACCATGAATATTTTTCATGCGTTACGATCGTAATAAAAAACGCATTGCCTTTATTATAGGCATCAGGTGCAAGACGGATGTGTTTGCGAAAATTTAATTGGTTCATTGTTTTAACAGGCGGGGATAAACCCCGCCACTACTCTATGCATTGTTTTTATTGCGTAGGGGCGGGGTTTATCAGATCGGAGAGCGTCGTGTAGGG
>CAIWCT010000405.1 GCA_903911225.1 uncultured delta proteobacterium | reverse complement strand
GCCGTGCGGGTCGAGTTTTTCGGCGACACCATCGAGGCCATATCAGAGATCGACCCGCTCACGGGCAGGGTGCTGCGCGCTGCGGGCCATATGCACATCTACCCCAACAGCCACTATGTGACCTCGCAGGACAATCTCAAGCGGGCGGCCGGCCAGATACGCCAGGAGCTTGCCGAGCGCATTGCGTATTTCAAAAACAACAGCAAGCTCATCGAGGCGCAGCGCATAAAAGAGCGAACAATGTATGATCTTGAGATGATCGAGAACATGGGCTACTGCAATGGCATAGAGAACTACTCGCGCCATATGGACGGCCGCAGGCCCGGCGAGCCGCCGTGGGTGCTGTTTGACTATTTTCCCGAGGACTTTCTGCTGATTATCGACGAGAGCCATATTTCAGTTTCCCAGATCAGGGGCATGTATTTCGGCGACCGGTCGCGCAAGCAGAACCTGGTTGATTTCGGCTTCCGCCTGCCATCGGCCCTGGACAACAGGCCGCTGACCTTTGATGAATTTGAAAAAAAAATAAAGCAGATAGTCTATGTGTCGGCCACGCCCGCCGAGTACGAGCTTACAAAGGCCGATGGCAAAGTGGTGGAGCAGATCATCAGGCCCACGGGACTTATGGATCCGAAGATACAGGTGCGGCCCGTTACCGGTCAGATCGATGATCTTCTGGGTGAAATCCGGAAACAGACTGCAAAGGGAGACAGGACCCTTGTCACCACGCTCACCAAGCGCATGTCCGAGGATCTGACGGAATACTACCGCGAGCTCGGGGTGCGGGTTGAGTACCTGCACTCTGAGGTTGATACGCTTGATCGGATCGAAATTCTTAGAAATTTGCGCCTCGGGAAATTCGACGTACTGATCGGCATCAACCTGCTGCGCGAAGGGCTTGATCTGCCCGAGGTGTCACTGGTTGCCATACTTGATGCCGACAAGGAGGGCTTTCTGCGCTCGGAGCGCTCGCTTATTCAGACCTGCGGACGAACGGCCCGCAATGTAGAGGGCCGCGTAATTCTCTACGCCGATACCATGACCCGCAGCATAGAGGCTACCATGCGCGAAACCAGCCGCCGCCGCACGATTCAGGCCGCCTATAATACCCGGCACGGCATCACGCCCGCATCGATCAAAAAGGATATCAGGAATATACTCAACACGGTCTATGAAATGGATTATGTGACCGTGCCCATTGCTTCAGAGAAGAAGGCTTTATATAAAACGCAAAAAGATATTCCGAAGCTGATTAAAAAAATGAAAAAAGAAATGATCGAGGCGGCCAAAAGTCTTGAGTTTGAAAAGGCCGCCGAGCTGCGCGACCAGCTCTATGCTCTTGAACGCCAGGAGCTGGAGCTGCGCTAGCACGGCTGTTGAAAAACGCCCATCTGTCTGTCATTTGTTTAGCACTTTAGTTGGGCACCCTCCCCTTCATCCCCTCCCATCAAGGGAGGGGGAAAAACAGGCTCCCTCTCCCCTGGTGGGAGAGGGTCGGGGTGAGGGGGTGCCAAAATGAATTGTCACGGCCCACTTGAGCTTGCCATAAAAAAACTATAACCTGACTGTGCCCGGTGCGGAGCTATTTCTTTTCTTCTTTTTTAGCCTCTTTTTTTTCAGCTTTTTCATGATGAGGCTTTGGGTCATAGGCTATGGTGCCCACGCCTAAGGCAAAAGGCAGGATGCGAATGCGCGCACCGAGGGGGCCGATACCCATGCCGGCAAGAAACGGTATGTCCAGGGTCAGTAGCTCTCCGGGCCTGTTACTGTCATCAAAAATGGCTATTTTCAGAAAAGTGCCATCCCATTTAGGCATTTCCCTGTAGCTTGCGTAGCCCTTGAACCAGCCCTGGAAACCACCCTTGTACGACTCCGGATAAAAACCGGCTTTCAAGTGGATGCAGCCGCTGGTCAAAACAATAACGGCTGCCAGCAATAAAACGATGTGTTTCATAAAAGACCCCTTTTCTAGTTCGTTTTTAATTTCAAACTGCCATTTTCTCTCAATCCACCAGGCCTGTGGTCGCAGGCAAAACAGGGGATGAGCAGACGTATGGCCCATTATTTATCATGAAAACAAAATAGCGGTTAGATTTTTTATTCATAATTTGGTACATAGTATAGCATACGCGCCGGATGAGATATACAAACCGGCAACATGAGCATTTACCAATCAGGAGATTCAAGCATGGATGAACAGAAACCGCTTCTTGACGTAAGTATTGACAAAAACAGCCTGTACCGGGAAGAGACATTTACCGACCTGCATGCAGGAACGGTTAAGCGCTTTATTCCGATCAAAGCAGACGGATCAGAGGATGCAAGCCGCACGGCAGTGTACATGGGTCAGACGCAGATCATGTCGGGCGGCGGCCCGCTTCCGATCCAGTGCATGCTTGAGGCAAACAGCCTTGATGAGGCCATTACAGCATTCCCCGCGGCAGTCAATAAAGCCGTCGAGGAACTGATAGAAGAGGCAAAGCGCTACCAGCGCGAAGCCGCTTCCCGCATTGTCGTGCCGGGCCAGCAGGATCAGAAGAAGATAATTTTTTAGTTTGTGAAAAGCGGCGCCGGTTCGCGCGTGCCGGCATCCGCGAAAAAAACCGCATGGATTTTTAATGCGGGAACGAACTGAGCATGCTTTATTGTACTGCAGCGGGCAAGAAAAAACAGAATGCACAGATGCGGCGAGACGCACCGAAGGGTCTGAACCGCTCCTAGCAGACTGTTGAAAAACGCCCATCTACTGCGTTGCGCTCATCATGCTTCACTGCGGCGTACAAGAAGTACGCCTCATTTTGCATGATTTCGCACGCCTTGCATCTGAGCATTTTTGAACAGCCTTCCCCTATGGACTTTTTCAACACCCCGCTAGATGCTTTTTTTGAAAAGCAGGCTTGCCAGTTTGCGCCGCAGCGGCGCAAACTCCTGTATGCCTGCAACACTTATGGCTGCCCCATAGAAAAGCCCGCCTGCCGCAATGGCGGCAAAGAGCCCAACAGCTGCGCCGAATGTGCCGGTTCCGGCAAGGCCCGAGCACAGGCGGTTAACAGTATATGTCACCAGGCCCATGGCAAGCGATATGGGCAAAATCCTGGCAAGGCTTTTTAGTATCCGCCTGACGTCATAGCCCTGTACCTGGCGGTAGAGCATGCAGCTGAGAAACAAAAAATTGGCCATCATGCACACTGAGGTAGAAAGCGCTATAGCCCTGTGCTGGAAGGAGCCCAAAAACACCATAACCATGCATATATTGAGGGCAAGGGAAATAAAGGAAGCGATGACGGGATACCGGGTTTTATTGAGCGAGTAAAAAACCGGCACCACGATCTTCTGGGCGGCATAGGCGAAAAGGCCGACGGCATACAGCATAAGGGCGCTTGCAGTTTGGGCTGTGTCGGCAGCAGTGAACCGGCCATGCTGATATATGACACGGATGATTGGCTCGGCAAGCACAATGAGCCCCACCATGGCGGGCAGGGAAAATACGAATGACAGTATGGTTGAGGAGACATAGGCTTGCCGCAGGCCTTGAATATCTCCCTTGGCGGCATAGCGCGACACCACCGGCATGGTGGCTATCGACAGCGATACGCCTACAAGCCCTATCGGGAACATCATAATGCGGAAAGCGTAATTCAGCCACGAGACGCTTCCCTGCGCGCAGCTTGCGGCAAAAAACGTATTGATAAAAATATTCATCTCAACCGCTGCAAGCCCAACGATTGCCGGCAGCATCAGTTTGCCGATGCGCACAAGGCCCGGATCGGCAAAATCAAGCATCGCTTTGAAACGAAACCCTTCCTTTTTAAGCAACGGCGTCTGTACGGCAAACTGGAGAAAACCGCCCACCAGCACCCCGATCGCCATGCCTACAATCCGATATTGGTCATCCCAGGGAATGCAGAAACTGAGCAGCACACCGCCAACTATTGAGCCCAGATTAAAAAAGCTTGAGGATATCGCCGGGATAAAAAATCTCCCCAGGCTGTTGAGCATGCCCATGCAGATTGATGCCAGGCATACCAGCAGCAAAAATGGAAACATGATCCTGGTCATGAATACGGTGAGCTCGAGCTTGTTCGGCACGTTTGCAAAATCCGGGCTCATGAGCCTGACGATCCCACCCGAGCTGGCCATGCCGATGAGAACAAGGGTGCCTACAATCACTGCCGCTGCCGTAATGACCTTGCTTGCAAGGCGCCAGGTCTCCTCCGGGCCTTTTTTTGTACGGGAATCGGTGAATACAACCACAAAGGCGGAGCTCAAGGCCCCTTCGGCAAACAGATCCCGCAAGAGATTGGGCACCCGGAATGCCACCACAAAAGCATCATAGGCAAACCCTGCACCGAATAAGGCTGCAAAGACCTGTTCGCGGACGAGTCCGAGAATACGGCTTGCAAAGACGGCGATACTCACCGTGCCGGCCGAGCGGGCGATGTTTTTTGTCTGCGATGGTTCTGAGTTCATAGGGTCGTCCGAGCTTAAAAATTCAGCAGATAATGCCACAGCAGCGCTTTTGATGACAAGCAAATAATTGACATGCGCAGGCTCACCGGCACTGCACAAATGTCTGGCGCACATGCTGTCGGCAAGGGCTACATCAATTTAAAATTGAAACGGTAAAAAAACATTTCTTAATAAGAAAGGCTGCCGGCAGTAATACCACCGGCAGCCCGTACTGAAAAGAAAATTTATTGCTGCTGATTTTTAAAAAATACTAAAACCGTGCATCCATCAGCAGGTACATATTTTTGATTCTTTCCGTGACCGAGGTCGGCTGCCCCCACATCCACAGGCCCTGGTCTTTGCGGTGAAGGTATGTATAGCCGAGCCTGAACATGAAATTATCATTGATGGGCTGGATATAATAAAAATCATACACATCGGCTCCCTTGGCGTCGAGCTTCATGAGGGGATCCTCAGCCCCTGCATTCAGGCCGAACCAGTATTTGGAGTTGCGGTTGTATTCAAACCCGAACTTCGGCTCATTGAGGATTTCCCAGGGAAAGGTATACCGGAAGCCCACATGCAGGGCATGCGCGGTGCGGTCAGACGTGCCATCATCGTTAAGCAGGCCTGTCCGAAGAAGAGGAATTCCTGCAACGCCGTACACGGTCCGATCCCCGCTTGCAGAAGTTTTCTGCAGGCTGTAGCCCGCAAACCAGTCAAACCGTGAGTCCAGAAATTTTTTAGCCTCTATGAAAAATGTAAACTTAACCAAACTGCCAAGATCCTGAGGGTTTTTGATTGGTTTGACAAGAGGGATACCTGGCAATTCGGCTGACGGCACTTCGGGAAAGTACATAGTATTGAAAATCAAGAGAGTATCGCGAAGCCTTCCGGGCAGCCCTGTCTCAAACTGGAGTAAATAAAAGTCCATGCTGCCGAAGCTGGAGTCGTTTTCCTTCCAAACGCCGTATTCATTATCGGGATTGAGCCTGCTCCAGACAAGCCTGATCGCCGAATCGGGCAGATTGGTAAATTGCGACACGTCTGCCGTAATGCCAACCCCGTCTGATTCAGCATCAAAGGCAAGGGCCGGATAGGTTGACTTCCGGGGAGTGTCATCCCGCAGATCAGTGGGGAAGCTGTCCGTTGTGGGCAGTCTGCCGAAGGTGAGGGCCATGGGGAGCTTGTCCCAAATCTTGAAATAATAATCCGCATAAGCCCGCTCGACCCGCAGGGTGTTGTCTCGAGGGGTTCTGGAGGCGTTCAGCATATTATCGTAGGGATAGGCGTCGTTATGCTGATCGTTCCATATTTTGTACATGGTGAGGCGGGCATGCAGCTTCAGGTTGTTGAGCAGTTCGGTTGACAGGTTTAGCCTGAACCTGTTGCTCGGCATATCGCTTACATGCTGGTCAGTGGGATTATTTCCGTTTTTCCCAAGCCCGAGCTTGATGCCGTAGAGATTTTTGTATTGTGATGAATAATTAAACCAGTCAAACCGCGTTCTTAGCTCGGCGCCAATTTTCACCTTGTCTGTCAGGGTTTTCTTTTCAACTTCCTGCATGATGCCTGAAAGCTCTTTTACGTCATCCTTGAGCTGGGCAATTTCCTCCTGGTCGCCGCCCGCCTTCCCGCTGGAGGCCTGGAGCTGACTTTCAAGGTTCTGCACCCGCGAGGACAGTTCCATGACACTCTGCGGTGTCTGCTTCCCGCCTGCCGCAGGCACGGCCTGCGGCTGCTGCTCGATAACCTTGATGCGGTTTTGCAGCTCTTTGTTGGTTATCAGAACTTCTTCATTCTTTTTCTCCAGCTCGGCGTTTTTTTTGGTCAGGTCATCGAGCCGCTGGAGAATTTTATTCAGGTCTTCACGCGTTACCGGTCCTTCCTGTGCCTGCGCCATCGAAACCGGCACAGCCAGCGCCATACATGAACAGAATGCAAAAAACACCAGGGCCTGCACTAGCTTCGTAGATATATGGTTCATCGGCATGTCTCCTTATGCATGGTTATTTCAGGCCGATAGCTTCCGGCTGGTCCGAATCGGCAGCATGGGCTTTCAGATACTCTTTTATTGCAGCGCTTTCATCCGGTTTGACCAGAGAGCTGATGTCCTTAATCCGGGCATGCTTGCCGGCCTCAAAAAAGCGCTCCCACTGGGTGGATGCGCATTTTGTCGGCGCAAACACACTGGCTTCGCCACCGGTCCGGTGGCATGAGCCGCACTTGCTCATAAAAAGCGCCTTACCGTCTGCTGCATATGCAGGTGGCATGCTGATCACAATGCCGATTACAATGATATATAAAAAAACATACGCTTTTTTCATAGGCACTCCCTCCGCCTGTTATACTGTTTTTCGAGGCAACTTCCGCTGATTCTTCTGCGGGGGAAACTCGGCCGCCATATATCCCTGCCCCGCGCTCAGCATGCCCGTGTCGGAGCTTCCCCTGACAAGCTTATTGAGTTTTTTGATGAAATTTTTCATTCCGACAGCCTGCGTCTTCATTTCAACCGAGGCGGAAGCAGACTCCTCGGCGCTTGCCGAATTTTCCTGCACCACCCTGTCCATTTCAGAAACAGCACGGTTGATCTGCGCAATCCCCTGAGACTGCTCGTTTGACGAGGCCAGTATTTCTCTGAAAAGGGTTTCGCTTTTTTGCACGCTGACGGAAACTTTTGCAAAAGCGCTGTTGGTCGTCTCGACCAGATCAGTGCCCTCGCTGATTTTTTGTACTGTACCGGCAATCAG
This sequence comes from uncultured delta proteobacterium, assembly GCA_903911225.1. Classification (GTDB taxonomy): domain Bacteria; phylum Desulfobacterota; class WTBG01; order CAIYCZ01; family CAIRTM01; genus CAIWCT01. The sequence goes on along the minus strand of CAIWCT010000405.1, from coordinate 7,860 downwards.
AGAGCTTGTATAGCGCGCGGCATCTGCTGACCTTTTTGCAAGAGTTCGCACTTCTTCGGCCACAACGGCAAATCCCCTGCCTGCCTCGCCTGCCCGCGCAGCCTCTACGGCAGCGTTGAGGGCAAGCAGATTTGTCTGGAAAGCAATTTCGTCAATGCTTTTGATGATTTTCGATGTTTCCCTGCTCGACCCTGAAATCTCCTGCATCGCCGCTGTAAGGTGCGCCATGCTTTCATTTGCCTCCTGCACGGAACCGGTTGCCTCCTGCATCAGCTTATCGCACATGCCAGCATTTGTAGCATTATTCTTAGTCATCGAGGTAATCTGCTCCAGGGAAGCTGAAGTTTCTTCAATTGAGGCTGCCTGCTGCGCCGAGGCCTGGGCGAGCTGCTGGCTTGCGCCGGAGACTTGCGCGGAGGCGGTGGTGACGGTGTTTGCCGATTCGGTAAGGCCTTGCATAATCTCTAATATGGGCCTGATGATAAAATGGGCGATGATAAAGCCAAGGGCCAGGGCAGCAAGAGTTGCAATAATTCCGATAAGCTGAATGAGCATGTTGGTGTTCTGTATCTGGCCGGCAACAGCCGTGCGCGCGCCGTCCATTTCATTCCATCCGGAATCCGTGGCCTGCTGCGACAGGGCGACTATTTTTGGGGCTAGCGGCAGAATGGTTTTGCGGATTTCATCGTCCATCTTTGCCGCAACGGCCGCAAGCCCTTCAACTTCATCCCGGTAATCCTCGATATCGTTCTTTATGGCAGCCAGCTCAGGGATGGATTCTGTATTTTTTAGAACAACGGCCAGCATGTCAGACAGTTTTTTTGCATACACCTGATCATAGTTCAGCAGAAATCTGCTCACGGCATCCCGCACATCGGTAAATTGTTTCATGGTATCAAGGGCGGAGGTAAGGCGAAGCTCAGCTTCCGGATCGATTTTTGACTTGCCCGCAGCCCCGTCACCGTTAGCCCCTGTTGCGACGAGTTTCCTCCTGATGCCTATTACTGCCGTGTGCATCTGCTCATGAATTGTCTGCCCGGCGGAAAAAATCTTTTCCCGGGTTTCATTGCGCGCCTGAATCCTGATGGAAAGCTTGCTGAACTTATCTATATAATCGCGGGTTACAGTCTCTATCTGCTTAAGCGTTTCCAGCCGGTCTGTGCCCTGCATCTGCTGCTTGGACATTTCCAGCAGCTTGTGCATTTGCTCGATATGCTGTTCGGCTTCTTTTTTATCTTCAAGCTTTTCGCCATAGACATATTTTTCAACGGAGGTCCGCATGGAGAGAATTTCCGCAGCAATGCTGTTGGCTATACGCACATCGCCTGCCACGGCCTGCGTCAAATGCTCCACCTGTGAGCGCAGCAGCCTGAACTGAACAACTGAAAGGGATACGATCACCAGCAGAAGGATGACAACCGGAATATACCCGCTGACTATTTTTTTCCTTAAATCCATTTCAATTTCAAACACCGGCCATACCTTTTTAAAATCGCGATTCAACGGGAATAAAAAATAATGTAAATTTTTGTATATATATACAATCATCTGGAAAAGAATTCAAATAAAATAATATAATGATGCCGAACTATTACATAAATTAAAGCCCCCTATTGCCATTGATTCATTAAGTATCGATCCTTCACTCTTCCCATCGTCCGCTGCCGCCATGATTGACACCCGACGGCAAATCAAGTATGGTTTGCCCTGACAGCAATTTAAAAAATGCCGAAAAATGAACACATCCGCACAACAGCGCGTCTTTATACTTCTGCTTCTTGCTGCATGCACCATGCTTGCACCGGCACAGAACGCCTGGGCTCGGGAAGCCAAAGTTTTTATTTACCCCTTTGAGGCAAATTCAAATGAAGATGTGAGCCATATACAGTCGGGCATTGCAGCCCTGCTGCCCGCACGCGTTGCGGTCCCCAAAAAAATAATAGTTATCGACCCTGATGCGCAACGGTCACTTCAGCCGCAGCAGGGGAAAACCATTTCCTTATCAGACAAGCTTGCGCAGGCAAAAAAATTCGGGGCCGACTATCTCGTCACCGGCTGCATAACCAAGCTGGGATCAAGCATCAGCATCGATATAAAGATCGCGGACGTGACGTGCAGCCGGGAGCCGGCGCCAGTTTTCATTCAGTGCGCCGGCCTTGACAGCCTCATCCCCGAAATTTCAAAGCTTGGACAGACAATCAAACAGACCATAGAAGAAAATCCCGCTTTTGCCTCGTATGAGCCGCCCGCGCTGCCACCGTCTTCCCTGTCACGCACAGCACCTGTGCCGGCAGCCATGGCAGCAGAAAAAACAGACCGGACAAAAAACCGCGCCCCTGCTGCCGGGCAGCTTGAAGATACCGAGCCTCCGGCCAATCGCCGCCCTGCCGGCAAAGCTCCTGAAGAGCGCTATGTCGGCGACCCGGCGCCCCTTGGCGCCCGCAACCGGCCGGGCTCCCTGTTTGCCTCTGCTCCCGTTATGGCAGAATATATCAGGTCCGTGCCCCTGAGCTGCCTTGCCGCAGGGGATGTGAACGGCGACGGCATAAAGGAACTGCTGGTTGCCGGCGGAGATGAAATCCATATACTGCGCTTTAATGGCAAAACGCTGGCGCCGCTTGAGGTAATCAAGGCCGGAGCAGGCGCGCGTATTGTGCATATTGATACGGCCAACCTCAATGGCAAAGCCCCTGATGAAATCTATGTGACCAGCTTTGATGGACGTGCTGCAAATTCCTATGTGCTGGAGTTCAAAAACAACGAATATGTCAGCATTCAGAACGGGCAGCCATGGTTCTTCAGGGCAGTAGCACTTCCTGAGGACAAGACACTGCTGCTTGGGCAGGATGCCCATCTCAATAACCCGTTCGGTGGCGACATATACAGCCTTGCCTGGGATAATGGCACGCTGCGGCGGGGAGAAAAAAATAAGCTTCCCGGCGGAGTCAATGTATACGGCTTTACCGGGGCTGACATGCTCGGGGGCGAGATGAAGTACCTTGCATTCACAGACAGCCTCTTTTTGCCGGAATACAGCCTGAAAATTTTAAATGCAGGGGGAAAGAAAATCTGGCAGGACACCCAGGCTCTGGGCGGCACGCCCAATTTTTTTAAAAAATACATGTTTGCCAACCAGAGCGAAGTCAAAGAAGCTGTGCCCCTGCGCATTATTTGCCCGCTCGTGCAACCGGAAGGCAAGCCCTCTATCATTGTCGGCCGCAATATGAAGAAGGGGCAGAAGATTTTGAAGGAGCTGATGAACTATAATCAGGGCGAACTGCTCTGCCTTGTGTGGACAGGTGCAGACTTTGAGGTCAACTGGCGCAGCGGGTATCTTAGAAATTTTGTTGCCGACTATATACTTGAAGATATGGATAATGACGGCTCAAAAGAGCTCTGCATTCTTTCATCCACGGGCGGGGAGATTGCAGACAGGGCTGTCAACAAAATCACAATCTACCGGCAGGCTGCTTTTTAGGCGCGCAGATTTTTACGCAACTCTGGTGCCGTCGTTTTTCACGAGCACATACACTTGACAATACAGCCTCTTTTGCAGATAATACCCAACAGCTGATCACCGATGCCGGTGTGGTGAAATTGGTAGACGCAGAGGACTCAAAAGGCCTAAAATATTGTTTTGTAAGGCTTTGATTTACTTTGAAACCATTTCCCCTGGCTATTTTTAAAGCTGTCCTATAAATCCGAAAAACCTGCTGTTAATTTTTTTTCTTCGATAAAATCCCATCAAAAGCCCCATCATGATTGTTGCCTTTAATTCTGCGGCAGGCAAGTCAATGGATTGCTCCAGGAGCACCTAGCTGAAAAGCTGGGGGTTGATCGAGCGACGATCCATAACTGGGAGACTGAAAAGCATAAGCCAGACCGTAAACACGACCTGTCATTCCTTAATCAACTATAAAAGGTGCCTTTTGGGCTTATGCTGGCCATAGTCACCGTTTAAAACCCATGCGGGCTTTTTAGCCAATCCAAATTTAACGTGATCTGTTTTTGCTGTTCTGAAAGTGGCTCCCCATCACGGATGAAGATATTTAGGTAATTTATTTAAAACCTCATAGTGTTGGGAATCGACGGAATTTGTCTCTATTTTGTTTTTGCTTCAAATTGAAGAGATATATCTATAGGAGATCTCTTTAATAAACATTCATCCCTGCATAGATTCAATTTATTTCCTGCCGTAACAAATTTTTGCATAAAACCCACACCATAATCATCAGTCGTTCTATTAAGCGGTATTAAATATAGAATCCCTGGGAGGAAAATCATACCAAAGAAGAACTTTCCGTGTTTTTTTGAATTTAAGGTGCAGGTGTCTAACATAATTTCTTGGCTTTGCTGATAACACCATAAAAAAGGGATTATACCATGTCTGATTCCGTATCTGCCATAATGTCTTAAATGGTCAAATTCTGCTTTGAATGCAGTTTCGCCCACCTTTAAGTAAAGAATTTCCATACCAACTTTAGCAAGAAATCGGCTGATCTTTTGTGAGTCAGCATCAGGCAGTAAGTATTGTAATCGTAATTCAGCTTTTGGCCCTGCAAACGTTAATAATGCCTGCTCTGATTTAGTATCAATTACCAAAGTCTGATTTAATTTAAGTTCTCCATTTTTGCCTTGCCTCGCCTCACCTTGTTTTAATGGCATTGAGGGCGGATTGCCTTTCTTGGTTTTGTATTGACCAAACAGCTTTTGTGGAGCAGCAAGATGATAGTGGCAAAAGTAATTGTCTAATTTCGAAAAATAATTATTGCACTTGTCACAAACAACCCCTTTAGGTAACACGTATGTTCTATTCCCTAGGCTTTCAGGGATGATATGCTCCTCTTGCAAGAATTGTTCGGTTTCTCTTCGGCAAAACAAACAGACTGTCAACAGTATCGAGTCCTTATAAAATTATTCAAAAAATTTTTGTGTTTTGTTGGTGTTAATTGTCTATCTTTTTCAAATCTGACTACGCTAGGTCATTTCAAAGGATCACTATAACCAAGCATTCTGGGGGAGTTCTGTACGCAATTCTGCACAACGCTGATCAATTATTTTTTCAAGTTTCCCGATCATGCGGTGAATTGCCCGAAGTCTGGTGCGATCAAATGGAACACGTGGAGATCTAAAAATTCCTATGTCACCGTCCTCACGAAGCTTGATTGTGATTTCAAGAATTTCAGCATCCGAATGCACAACTTCTTTGTTCCGTATATTCAGAAGTTCTTCATGCAGTTCACGTTCTTTGGCCGTAAAAACACGAAGTAAAATTCCTGGAATTGTTTTCTCTGCTATTTCTGATTGTCCACGTGAGTTTATGAACGGTCTGGTATACGAGACTACGAGGGCAGTCGTTAGTGCCATCAGCAAACCATTAGGCGGTTTTCTTTTAGGCAGTGGTATCCGCCGGGTAAGGAGTTCTTCAGCTGTAGCCTTAGCTTCCTCAATATCGATTCGAGCTAAGTACAAACGACGGTATAATCGTAACTGGGGTTGTAAGGCTGGGATTACCTCAAGACATTCTATTTTATCGGATTCCATTTTTTTTAAATGCACCCTGTGGACGAGCGTGGGATATTGTGATGGACGTAGCATTATCCCGTCGTAAGACAATAAGCAGTCATGCAAATTATATTTTTGCTTTTATATATTTAATAAGCGCCTTTGATATGTTTATAGCAAACAATGCCTCATCGCTGTCAAGCAACTTTTTTGTGGGATGAGCAAGACTATTCTTATTTCTAAAACCGTCAAGAATCCCGGTAATTTTAGTAAGTGATGCGATAAGTATTGCAATTTCCGCTGCATCACCACCTTGGCTGGCAAGGCGATTTCTTATTTGCGAAAGTAAATTACCGAGGTTATCATTTGCACCAAAATTTATTGAAAGCTCAATGCATTTGCTTTTCACAATACCATGAAGTGCTGTATGAATTCTATCATAAGCATTTTCTGGTCTTCCTTCTTCGATCATTATTTCTGCATCATCAATGGCGCTATTTAGAATATCGCTATCAGTAGGATTTTCACCCAAAGAAACATCATCAAGATCTTCCGCTTCATCAAACAATTTATTATAGAGTTCTGAAGATCTTTTTAATATAGTTTTCTGAAATGACTCCTTGTTTTTAACAAAATCCATTACTTCTGCTAAATGCCTTGGCAGCAAGAACTTAAATGCGTCTATGCAATTCCCTTTTGCATCTTGATCGTCCCAATGGAGACTGCGAAGGAATCTAGTGTGTTCTGAAAAATAATCTTCTTCCTCACATAGCTGAAATAATTCTTCCCAATCACTTTGAGTCAATACTGTGTATAATACCGAGCCGATGATTGTTTGGTCTTTTCCGGTTAATTCCAATTATTCTCCTTTGCATATCAATGATTGTGTATAGACCTCAGCCCTTAATAATCAATGAGTTTGGCCTCCTTACCTTCCCTCTGAGCCAGTATAACAAAAAACTCATACAGATTCTCTATACATTAACATTTAAAAAGCCCATGTTCATAACCAGCCTTAATACCACCATCAAGGTAGTCTGCAAAATAATTAACTACGACTGAGTCCATGATAAGCCGAACAGCGTCCCCATCCAATAATGAAAAATCGAACTGAATACCATTTGTGCAATCGGCAGCATTACATCCTTGAACCTGCTTGGCGGTAGATTCAAAATCCTTTTGAGATAGTTCTGGCTGATTGGCGAGAAACGTTCTAATAGCGTGTCGGGGTGGAAGATTGCATAGGTTGCGTTTTAATAACAGGTCAGCTCGTTCATCTGGATGTCGGCCTTGTTTCAAAGATTTCCTAATTTGATCTCGTAAGAAATAACAGGCATCAGAGCTGAATAATAGCAGCTTCTCTTTACCATCTGCCATTACAAAACGGAATAAAAGCCCTCCATTGTAATTCATATCTACTGCATGCCCAAAACTTATCACAATATCATCGATTTTCTCGGTAGGAGCCACTCCAGCTATTTTTTTATTTTTATAATGTTCAGCTATAAAAGCGCAGAGATCAATTGCTGCATGATGGGCAAGTACAGCCTGTTCAAGAGTGACGCCATCCTCGTAACGCACATCGGGTTTACACTGAATCATCCCTAATATTGGCCAATACCCACTTGGCAATCCTAGACCCTCAGCTAATATAAGCAATTCTGATAAAATGTGAACTTTTCGGTATGTGCCATGCCTAGAACTGATGAATTCTTTCAAGGTTTTTTCTGCTGTCTGAAGAGAGGCCCATTTCGACTCACCGTAATGAGGATCTTGAGAGGTCATCAGTTGTATTGCTATATCAATGTTAGCTAAAATTTTTTTAGGTAACTTTTCAATTTTGTTGTAGCGTTCCAAAAACCATATAAAAGCAGCTATCATCTCATTTCGATCACGTTCTGGAAGTGATGCAAATAGTTCTTTTGTCATTCCAACGTAGGTTTTTGTTGCGTCTACAGTACCTTTCCAATGGCCATAAATCCTTGGCAAACGTATTACATATGGATCGCCCCATATTAGAACCACAGCTTTTCCAGGGCTAAAATCCATCAATAAGCGATCGCCATATCTGTGTTCAAACCAAGTATTGATTTTATCTGCATGAGGCGTTGGAAAAGGTCCCACCATAATCATTTGCATCCCATCTTTTGCAATTTCGCTAAAAGCCTTAAGTGGACGTGCGGGAATCGGCACTTTAGCTTTGCGCAGTCGAATCCCGGATGGCCACTTGAAAATCCCCCAGTCGTGGCCGGGTCAAAATCCCCCAGCAGAGGGCAGCAGAACTTGGGTTTAATTACTTCTTTTTCATCTCCATCGCAAGTCTTTTAGAAGCTTCTTTTAGCCGGTAGCTGTTTC
>CAIWCT010000404.1 GCA_903911225.1 uncultured delta proteobacterium | reverse complement strand
TTACCGAAGCCTTCCTTTTCGCCATCCCAAACTGCATCTTTGGTAAAAAGGTCAAGCATGCGCTTGGGATTATACATGTCGTCGCAAGCATCGGCATATTCAGCCTTGAGCTGCTTGATGGCTTCAATGTCTTCCAGAATCTGTACGCGTCTTTCGAGATCTGCCATGTTCGTTACTCCTTTTGCTTAGAGGTTTGTATTGTAATATGCTATAGACTAAAGCAGTCTTTTTGTTAGTATACAAAGTATTACTGTACGTATACAATGGGCAATTGTCAATAGAAAAATTGGCGAAAAAAAGCATCTTTTATCGGCTGGTTACACTACTGTCGGGAGATTGGTTACCATGACTGGTATTTTTAAAAAAAGAATTCAAAAGCTCCAAAAACTCGCGGGAAGCGCTATTCCGGGAATGCTCATTACACAGCCTGAAAATGTGCGCTATCTGTGCGGATTTACCGGCACGGAAGGCTCGCTGCTGCTGGCAGGCGACAGCAGCTTTTTTCTTACTGACGGGCGCTATACAACGCAGGCCCGGCAGCAGGTTTGTGCCGGCCGCATTATTACGTTTAAAGACAAAATCAAGGAGCTTGCCGGGCTGGTAAAAAAAAACGGGCTTGCAAAGCTCGGTTTTGACTCACGGCAGATGACCGTTGAGCAGTTGCGGGATATTGAAAGGGCACTGGACGGGGTCAGGCTGGTTGCCCGTCCCGATGCCTTTGACGGCCTGCGCACAGTCAAGGATTCTGCCGAGATAAAACTTTTAGCGCGCGGCGCGGCCATTGCCGCTGCAAGCCTTGCCGAAACACTTGCCTGCGTCAAAATCGGCATGAGCGAACTTGATGTTGCCGCAGAGCTTGAGTACCGCATGTGCAAAAAAGGCGGTTCCGGTGCGGCGTTTCCAACGATCGTGGCATCGGGGCCGCGCTCTGCCATGCCCCACGGCACGGCCTCGGCAAAGCTCCTGGCCCGCGGTGAATTATTGATTATCGATTACGGCGTCATCTATGAGGGGTACTGCTCGGATGAAACCTGCACCTTTGTGCTTGGCGAGCCTACAAAAAAACAGCTGCGCATCTACGACACGGTACTAAAAGCCCATGACCGGGCGCTGGCGGCGCTGGCGCCGGGGAAACCCCTTAGGGAGGTTGATGCCGCTGCACGCGACTATATTGTGGCGCATGGCCTGGGCAGGCGCTTCAGCCATGGCACAGGCCACGGGCTCGGCCTGTGCGTGCATGAGCAGCCGATCGTGTCTACGCGCTCTAAAAGCATTGCGCAGAAAGGCATGGTCGTAACGATAGAGCCGGGAGTTTATCTGCCTGGCTGGGGAGGAGTGCGCATCGAGGATACGACCGTGGTGACGGCAAAAGGCTGCGATATTATTACTCGAACGGACAAATCATTGCAAACCATTTGCAGCTGACAGCCTGCACAGCTATACGCCGGGCAGGCCATATTTGAAGCTCAATGTTCAGGCTGACAAACTTCCGAGCCCCTGCAGAGCGGCCATGCCATACCGGCTGCCGCTGTCGTCTGCATACAGTACATGTGCGGCTTTATTCAGCTACAATGACGCTTGCATCCTTTTTGCCGGTCTTGCGGCGTACTTCGTCGGCCATCTGCAGTGCCTCGGAGCGGCTTTTATATGAACCGATAAGCACGCGGTGCCACAGGCCCTTTGCCTTGAGATCAACCGCTACAGCGCGAACATCATAGCCGAGTTTGCTCAGCCTGCGGACTTCACCCTCAGCATTGCTCTGATTGCGGAAGGAGCCTATAAGAACAGAGAACACAGGCTGACCGGTCCGCACAGCTGGTTTTTCAACGGCAGCAACTGTCGGCGCAGCCGGTTTTTTAGCCGGTTCAGATCCGGTTGTTTTGACTGTTTCCCGAGAAGGCTCTTGCACCACAACAGGGGCAGGGGCCTCAATTTTATGCGGGGCAGAAGAAGGCCCTTCTGTTTTTTCTATAACCACGGCAGTCTGTTTCTTATCGCTTTGCAGGGGCTTTTCAGGCGTTTTTAAAGCCTCGACAGGCTCTGCAGTCTTTGTCTCAGGCACAGGCTGCTCTGCTACTGCTTGTATTTCCGCCTTTTTGCCTGCTGTTTGCGCAGACTTTAGGGCTTCGTGTTTCAAAGGCTCCTGCGTCGTATTATCGACTGCGGCCTGCTGTGCTGTTGCAGGTGCAGCAGGCTCCTTTCTCAGAACTTTGTCAAGCACTGCATCCTGTTTTTGGGGCGCAGCGATCTTAACCGGCGCAATAGGCTCGGGCAGTGCCGGCTCTTGCATCATAAAATAGTAATACCCGGCCCCGCCAAGTACGCACACAAGCAGCAGAATCAATAGCAGTGTGGTGCTTGATTTTGAGCCGGTTTTTTTTACTTTAAAATGCTCGTCCACCATAGGATCATACTCTTCAAGCGCCTGGTCAAGAATCTCTGTTGTTTTATCATCGATTAAAGTCGGGGCTCTCATTGCCGGGGCATGATCGGCCTGGCCCGGCGCATGCATTCCCCGGTCTGTGCTGCGGTTGTGCATCTCACCGGCTGTCTGGCTCTCGAGCTCCATATCACCGCTATCCTCATTATCAAGAACAAATGCTGCTGCATCATCCTGCATTGCATCAAAATCAATGCCCACAGCAGTGTCGTGCATGGTTTCATCGACAGATGGTTCAACGAGCGTGCTGCCGCAGAGAGGACATTCCGATCCTTCCTGGTCTTTGATTTCGAGCTGGCAATTTTTACAGTACATGAGATGCTCCCCCTTCGGGTTTTTACTTGCGTGACATACCTATCTTATCGACAGATATGTCTGTTTATTGAGAACTATTATTTACTAAAACCAAAGGAAAATCTATAATTTTTTTTACTTACAGGCGACGGACTCTTCACCGCGGTCTTAATTCTCGGGCACGCAGGCTGACGGGCAGATAGAGCGCAGCACGCATACAGCGCATCGCGGTTTGCGTGCTATGCACACGGCCCGGCCATGATCAACAAGCAGATGATTAAAATCCATCCAGTCATGGCGCGGCAGCAGGGACATAAGGTCCTGCTCAATTTTGTCGGTGTTGCTCTGTGAGCTCAACCCGAGCCTGCCTGCCAGGCGTTTGACATGCACGTCGACTGCTATGCCTTCAGCTTTATTGAAAGCGCCTGACAAAACGATATTGGCTGTTTTGCGCGCCACGCCGGGCAGGCTGATAAGAGCCTCCATGGTGTCGGGCACTGTACCGTCATACACGCTGCACAGGCGCTGCGCCGCGGCGATGATGTTTTTTGCTTTCATGCGGAAAAAACCGGTCTGATGCACTTCCTGCTCAAGCGCTGTCTGTCGAGCGCAGGCAAAATCATGGGCGCTGCGGTATTTTTTAAACAGGGGTTTGGTTACTTCATTGACCTTCTTGTCGGTGCACTGCGCCGAGAGCATGGTTGCCACAAGCAGTTCAAGAGGCGTTGTATAGTCAAGGAATGCTCCGCCGTGGGGATAGTGCAAGCGCAGAAGTGCCACAATTTTTTTGGCGTGAACAGTACGTTCGTTTAAGGCAACTGCCCGTGTTGGCATGCAGAGGCTCCCTTGCTGATGAAATGAAAAAAACTATAGCCGGAAAATAATGTACGGGTCAAGATTTATTGTTTATACAAGCGCAAAACAAAGCCCCGGGTTCTCTCCGCTCTCACAGCACAGACCTGCTCCTATATGCAAGCTCTTCATATGCCGGTGTAGTATCGCTAAAATGCTCCTTGCGTCCCCGTGTTATTAGCACTATACTTACCGGACTTTTATCCATATACCAACGGCCTTTCTCTATGCATGCGCCCGACATTTCAGACAATTGCAACGAAACCGGGGCCTCTGATCCCGAAATCAAGGTTCTTGTAATCGACGACAGTCTCACCATACGTCAGGGGCTGTCCCGTGATCTCCAAAAACTCGGGCTTATGGTCACGGAAGCAAGCAATGGCAGCGAGGGTTTCGACATTGCCTCGGGCCAGCGCTTTGATCTCATCATAACCGACATCGAACTGCCCGGCATCAACGGCCTTGATCTGTGCAAAAAACTGAAGTCGGGCTCTGCAACCAAATCAACTCCCGTCATCATTGTCAGCTCACACGACACGGAAGAAGATATAGAAAAATGTTTCGAAGCAGGAGCTGCAGCCTTCGTGGGCAAACTGGACGGCAGGCAGGAGCTGCGCCGTCATATTGAAGAGGTGCTCAGCCGGTCTTTTTTTCTTCGCGAACGCATGGTTCTTGTCGTCGATGATTCACGTCTCATCCGAAATATCGCTCACGACGGCCTTGCCCGGGCCGGGTTTAATGTCATCACAGCAGAAAACGGCATCAAAGCTATCGAGCAGCTCAAGCTTTACAAGCCCGACCTTATCATCAGCGACATTTCCATGCCGGAAATGGACGGCTATGCGCTTTGCTCAGCCCTTAGAATGAAACCCGAATGGGCTGCTATTCCCTTTGTGGTCATGAGTACTGCAGGCGAGCGCTCGGTTATCCGGCGCATGATGGAGCGGGGCGCCTGCGCATTTATTGAAAAGCCGTTCAACACCGAACAGCTGGTCATTACGGCAGAGAAGCTGCTGTCTGACCATTTCCAGCTGCTGTTAAAAGAAAAAGAGCGGCTTGATATGGAGCGTTCTTTAATGCTTGGCAGCATTGCAAGCCTTGTACAGGCTCTTGAAGCGCGCGATCTCTATACGCGGGGCCACTCGGAAACGGTTGCGGAGGTGTCCATCGGCATTGCCTCCATCATGGCATTTCCCCAGGATGAGATTGATAAGCTCTACATAGCCGCACGGCTCCACGATCTCGGAAAAATCGGCATCCGCGATGATATTTTGCTCAAGCCGGACCAGCTCACAGCGCAGGAATTTGCGATCATTCAGCGCCACCCGGTCATCGGCGCTGAGATTTTAAGCCCTATTCCAAGCCTTGCGGCGATTGTGCCCGGCGTGCTGTACCATCATGAACGCATGAACGGCCAGGGCTATCCTGACGGGCTCAAAGGCTCTCAAATTCCTGTTTTCGCCCGCATCATCGCCGTTGCCGACATCTACCACACAATCATCAGCGATAGGCCCTATCGCAGAGGCGTTGCACGTGAACGGGCTATGACGATTATAGAAGAAGCCGCCGGTGATGAGCTCTGCCCGGAATGCGTGAATGCTTTTATGCAGTGGCTGCACAGCCGCTCGGCATCCATAACAGATTAATCTTTCACCTGCCTTTGGAGCAATGCGTCGTGTCTGAATCAATTCTCGAACAAACATCTGATTTAACGGTAGAGCCAGAAAGGCTCTTCTGGTATGCCGTCTATGTAAAATCACGCCATGAATTTCGCGTGCAGGAATACCTTTCTTACTCTCATATTGAAACATTCCTGCCGACGGTCGTGCGGGTTAGCCGGTGGAAAGACCGAAAAAAGCTGGTCACATTCCCCCTGTTCCCCGGCTATTTGTTTGTGCATATCTGCCCCGGCAAGGATGCTTTGCTGTCGGTTTTAAAGACGCAGGGGGTGGTGAAATTTTTGAGCAACCGGCCAGGGCATCCCGACCCGGTACCCGATGAGCAGATTACATCGCTTAAAAATCTTGTCGCTCTGGGCAAAGACATCGAACCGTATCCTTATCTGAAGGAAGGCCGGCGCGTGCGGATCAAATGGGGCCCGCTTGCCGGCATTGAGGGAATACTGACGGAGAAGCGCGGGCAGCATATGCTTGTACTCTCCATCGACATACTGCAGCAGGGCGCTTCGGTGCGCATCGATGCCGCAGATGTGGAGCCTGTTTAAAGACTCGCTGCTCGCGGCGAAAAGATACGTACCTATGAAAGAGCTTTTACAGCCCCAAAGATTAATGGCCTCGTAAAAAGTCGAAAATTCAGCCAGTATCCGTAGGGGCGCACCTGTGTGTGCGCCCTTGTTATAGGAAGACACGCAGGTCTGCCCCTACTGGACCTCGGTTTTCACCGGGGTGACGACTTTTTACGACCACATCAAGATTGCATCATGACAATGCTTGCAATTTCCGCCAATATAGCCATACCAGATAGAGAAATTGAGATCGGCGCCATTCGTGCGCAGGGCTCGGGGGGCCAGAATGTCAATAAGGTCTCAACGGCAATACATCTGCGCTTTGACATTAAGGCTTCATCGCTACCGGATTTTTATAAAGAGCGGCTGCTGCAATTAAGCGATCAGCGCATTACAAAAGACGGCGTGATAGTTATCAAGGCGCAGGAGTCCCGCAGCCAGGAAGCAAACCGTGAAGAAGCGCTCACCCGGCTGCAGGAGCTTATAAAAAGCGTGGCCATAGTGCGCAAAAAACGCCGCCCGACCAAACCGACAGCCGGATCTCGAAAAAAACGTCTCGACGAAAAAAGCAGGCGGGGAACTGTTAAATCTCTGCGGGGCAAAGTGGTGGGGGATACATGATTGAGCCGCCTGCATTAAAGCCTTTACACAAAAATTTCGTAAAAGCCTCTCTTGTTCATATACAAGCAAACAATCAATAAATAGTGTTTAACGTCATAACCACATGCCGATATCCGGTAGGGGCGCACCCGTGTGCGCGCCCCTATTGTGGGCAGACACGCAGGTCTGTCCCTACCGGATCACGGTCGTACCCCTCGCTGCGGCGGACGATTTTTTAAAATTCCGGGTTGACAAGCCCGGAAAAATAACTTAATATATAGTTAAGTCACTTAATTATATATTAAGAAAAATTATGCTGTACCGGTTCGGCGACAAAATCCGCGAAGTGCGGGAAAAACGCAAAATGACACTGAAGGACGTGGCCCGTCAGGTCGAGGTAAGCGAAAGCCTTATCTCCCAGATCGAGCGCAACCGCGTTTCTCCTGCCATGGACACGCTGCTGCGCATCGTCGATGTGCTTGAAATGGATATTGAATACCTGTTTCAGGAATTCAAAAAGACCAAATCAGTGCACCTGGTGCGGCGGGCCGAGCGCAGCAAGATAGTGCTGCCCGGCGTTATTTATGAGCAGCTCTCTAAGACCGTCAACGCCGACGAAGAGCATGCCATGGAGGCATATTGCCTTGAAATCGCACCGGGAGGGGAAAAAGGCAGCCGGGAGTTTGGCCACCGCGGCGGGGAGCTGGGCCTGATTCTTGAAGGAAAAGGCGAGCTGCGTTTCGGCACAGAGACATATGAGCTGTGCGCTGGAGACAGCATTTCCTTTGCCGCAGACATTCCCCATGTGCTGAAGAACACGGGCAAAAAAACACTCAAGGCTGTGTGGGTTACAACGCCGCCGAAAATTTTTTTCAAACAGACCTAGCAGGCTGTTGAAAAACGCTCATCTGCTGCGTTGCACTCATCATGCTTCACTGCGGCGTACGAAACAGTACGCCTCATTTCGCAAGATATCGCGCGCCTTGCATCTGAGCATTTTTGAACAGCCTGTATACAATAACTTTTTCAACCACCTGCTAGAGCCACAAAAGAGAGGATAGAAGTATGGGAAAGACAATTGCAGAGAAAATTTTTGACAGCCACCAGGTTGACGCGCCCTATCCGGGCACGACGGTCTTACGGCTTGACGCCGTGTTCTGCCATGAAATCACCACACCCACAGCCATCACCGATCTCATGGCCCGCGGCAAAGATCGCGTGTTTGATCCGGCAAAAGTAAAAGCCGTCATCGATCACGTATCACCGGCAAAAGACTCAAAGACCGCCGAGCAGGGTAAAGTGCTGCGGGACTGGGCGCACCGCCACGATATTAAAGACTTTTTCGACATAGGCCGCAACGGCGTCTGCCATGCCATTTTCCCTGAGCAGGGCTTTGTGCGGCCCGGCTACACCATCATCATGGGCGACTCGCACACCTGCACGCATGGCGCTTTCGGCGCCTTTGCCGCAGGCGTGGGCACGACCGACCTTGAGGTGGGCATACTCAAAGGTGTCTGTGCATTTAAGCCCCCGAAAACCATGAAGTTCGAGCTTGTCGGCAAGCTGCCTGAAGGTGTTTATGCCAAGGACATTATTCTTTTTCTTATCGGTAAAATCGGGGTGAACGGCGCCACCAATATGATTATGGAATTCACCGGTCCGGTCATTGATGCCATGGGCATGGACAGCCGCATGACTGTATGCAATATGGCCATCGAGGCCGGCGCAACCTGCGGCATCTGCAATCCTGATGCGACGACCGTGGACTATCTCTGGCCGTTCATTAAAATGGATTTCGCTTCAAAGAAGGACGCCCTTGCTGCCTATGCAGCTATAGCTTCGGATTCTGACGCGCAGTATGAAAAGGTGTGTAAATTTGACTTAAGCAGTCTTGAGCCTATGGCGACCTTTGACTACAGGCCCGACAATGTCAAGCCAGTGCGCGAGCTTGCAGGTGCGACGGTCGACCAGGTCTATATCGGCTCGTGCACCAATGGCCGGATAGAGGATTTGCGCATCGCTGCCGCCGTGCTCAAGGGCGCAAAAATTCATGCTCGCGTGCGGGGAATTCTGTCGCCGGCCACACCGCAGATTTACCGGCAGGCCCTTGATGAAGGCCTTATCGCAATATTTATGGATGCCGGTTTCTGTGTGACAAACCCGACCTGCGGGGCATGCCTCGGCATGAGCAATGGGGTGCTGGCCCCCAAGGAGGTATGCGCGTCAACCACCAACCGCAACTTTTACGGGCGCATGGGCAAGGGCGGCATGGTGCATCTGATGAGCCCTGCTACGGCTGCTGCTACGGCTCTAGCCGGTTGCATTACCAATTCAGTTCTGTACAAAGGAGGCAAGTGACATGAAAACATTCGGCGGAAAAGTTTTGTTTCTTGACAGGGCTGATATAAACACCGATGAGATAATTCCGGCAAAATATTTGACCGAAATAACCAAGGAAGCGATGAAGCCCCATCTGCTTGAAGATTTGAAGCTTGAGGGCTTTGATCGCCGGCGCGACATTGCGGGCAAACGGGTCGTTGTGACGCGCGAGAATTTCGGCTGCGGCTCCTCGCGCGAGCACGCGCCCTGGGCTTTCGAGGTGAACGACATTACCGCTGTGATCGCCCCGAGCTTTGCCCGCATCTTCCGGCAAAATATGTATAACTGCGGCATGCTCGCCCTTGAGCTTCCGGCAGCAACCATTGAGCATCTGTTTAAGGCCTATGCAGGTAAAGAGACGACCATGTCAATCGATGTTACGGGAGGCGCCATCCGTGTTGAAACGGCAGGAGTATCTGAAACCATACAGTTTTCCTTACAGGGCTTTGACGCGGCGCTGGTGCAGGCGGGCGGCTGGCTTGAGTATGCCGACAGCAACTATTGATGGTCTTGTAAAAAGTCTAGTAGGGACGCACCTGTGTGTGCGCCCTTTGTTTTGGGCAGACACACAGATCTGCCCCTGCCGTGGATACCGGCTTTCGGTATGATGCTTTTGGAGATTTCTTGTGTTGAACGGCACAGTACAGACAGGCTGTTCAACACTTTACGCTATGCGAAATTTATGCGCTCTTGCTGCCGATTCGTATGAGAGTATCCCGGAAGGTTTCAACAGGCTGGGCACCGACGATGGCGTACTGGTTGTTTATGATGAAGGTCGGGGCGCTGTTGATGTTGTTGCGGTGTGCCTCGTCGGTCGCCGCCGACAGCCGGTGCAGGTAGCGGCCATCATCAAGGGCTTTTTTCAGCTCTGCCGTGTCGAACCCTGCGGTCTCTGCAGCCTCCCGCACGACCTCCCATGCGCCGATGTCGCGGGCCCGGGTGAAATAGCTATGAAAAATCGCCTCGTGGTAGGCTTCGAATTTGCCGCAGTCGCGGGCGAACTCCCCGGCTGCAAGCGACATGCGCGCGTTTGACAAAAGCTGCACATTGCCGAATTTTATGCCGAATCGATCTCCGGATTTCCGGAGGTTGCGGTACATGCCCTCCCAGTCGATATGGGGAAGGCTCACGGTCAGCAGTACGCCTTCAGGGGGCGTCTCTGGATGAATTTCAAAGGGGAGCCATTCATCCTCGATGGAAAATTCTTTTTTCAGCTCGTCGACAATGCCCTTGCCGATATAGCAGAAGGGTCATATATAGTCGGAGAATATACGCATCTGTATGGTCATGGCATAAGCCTTTCAATTATTTTTGGCGTCCGGAAGCATGCCGCTCTATGCCGCAGTTGGTGACCTGCCAGGCCTGTAACATGCGGGGTGTTGTTCACAGGAAAAATTTTTACCCGTTGGGGCCGGCAGCTTCTTTTTCTTCCGCCGCAAGAACCTGCTTGAAAGCATAATCCAGCAGTGCGCTCCTGTCCTCGTCTTTTATAAAAACGATCACGCCTCCTGCAGCAGCGTTGAATTGCTCATTTGCCTCAAGCATTTCAAACCATTTCAGCTTGACGATAACATTGATGGTAACCGGCTTGCCCGGTAAAAGGATTGTCAGCATAACATTCTGCCCGGCGGCGAGGTCTTCATGCACGAACAGATCCATTGCAGCCCCGTTGTGGCTGATTGTTTGAACAACACATTTTTTAATTATGATGTTATTGCCGACAACAGCTTTTGCCTCGAGCCCTAAGGGATATCGAATATATTTTCTCTGATCTGTAGTTCCTTGCATACAGCGCCTTTTCTAGCCAGGTAGGCAAAGCGAGAGTGTGCCCAACAATTAACTTGGCTTTTAAGGATTGCCGGATCTGCAATCCGTTTATTAACACTATATCAGACTGAACCCCTGAATTCACCCCTTATAAAACCGCCTCTTCAGTTTTCATATCATCTCATTTTTCAAAGCTAAATAAAAGCATAAAAACTCGCTATAGCTGGTAATTACAGTCATATATCAAATCAATAAGGGCTCCATCAGCAATGCCCGGTGCGGCCAACAGCATTGAACATGGGTTGTCTTTGCGTTGTTGAAAGAGAAGTCGCAGCTGTGCTAGAATCATATGAGCGGTTCACGAACCCATTGGGCGAATATTCGGCAAAACAAATCTAACAGGGTGTTGAAAAAGTCAATAGAGGAAGGCTATTTAAAAATGCTCAGATGCAAGGCGTGCGAAGTCATGAGAAATGAGGCGTACTTTTTGTACGCCGCAGTGAAGCATGATGAGCGCAACGCAGCAGATGGGCGTTTTTCAACAGCCTGCTAAACCAGAAAGCCATACATTGAAAACACACCAGCCATCATGGACCACCATCGGGGACAACACGCAGGCGCGGCACAAGCGTGTGTCAGGTGCTGTGCCGGTACTGAACAAGATTGTGCGCGAGGAAGATGCTGTTGATTTTTTCGAGGCCGTGCTTGAACCGGGCGACCGGGTCTGCATCGAGGGCACTAACCAGAAGCATGCCCAGGTTCTTTCAAGAGCGCTGGCGCAGGTAGACCCCGGCACGATACACCACCTTCATATCTTACAGTCTACCCTGAGCCTTCCCGAGCATCTCGATATCTTCGAAAAAGGCATAGCCCGCAAAATTGATCTATCCTATGCCGGCGGCCAGAGCAGGCGCTTTGCGGAGATGGTGATCAAAGGCCAAATAGAGCTGGGAGCAATTCACACCTATGTTGAGCTGTATGCGCGCTACTTTCTCGATCTGCAGCCACGCGTTGCAATTATTGCGGCACATGCAGCAGATGCTGCAGGCAATCTCTACACGGGCGGCAATACTGAAGACACGCCAGCCATTGTTGAAGCCGCAAAGTTCAAGCAGGGCATTGTGATCGCTCAGGTCGATGAAATAATGGAGAAGCTTCCCCGCGTGGATATTCCCGCAGACTGGGTCGACTATATCGTGCCCACAGCTCAGCCCTTTTACCAGGAGGCTCTCTTCACGCGCGATCCGGCAAAGATAACAGAAAAAAGCATACTCATGGCCATGATGGCCATTAAAGGCATCTACGCACCATACGGGGTCCAGTCGCTCAATCATGGTATCGGGTTTGACACGGCGGCAATCGAGCTCTTGCTGCCCACCTACGGTGCAGAGCTGGGGCTGAAGGGCAAAATCTGCACGCACTGGGTCTTGAATCCGCACCCTACCCTGATACCTGCCATTGAAGCAGGATGGGTGCAGGCCATCTACTGCTTCGGCTCGGAGAAGGGCATGGAGGATTATGTGGCGGCGCGGCCCGATGTGTTTGCCACGGGACCCGATGGCTCGCTGCGCTCAAACAGGGCTTTTGCCCAGCTTGCCGGTCATTATGCTGTTGACATGTTCATCGGCTCAACCCTTGAAATCGACCAGTGGGGCAACAGCTCAACTGCCACTGCCGATCGCATCGTTGGTTTTGGCGGCGCGCCCAATATGGGCGCAAATGCTCCGGGCCGCAGGCATCATACAAAAACATGGCTTGAGGTGGGTAAGCATTATGCTTTGAATCCGCAGCTCAACGGGCCCATGCCCGTGGGCAAAAGACTTATCGTGCAGATCGTGCAGTCATGCCGCAACCCGCTGCGGCCAACCTTTGTAGAGAAGCTGAGCGCCTGGGAGCTTGCCGAGAAGGCGTATCTGCCCCTGCCGCCAGTGATGATCTACGGGCAGGACCTGTCGCATATCGTAACCGATATCGGCATCGCACATCTCTATCGCTGCAAAGACCTTGATGAGAGGCGCGCCTGTATTTGCGCTGTGGCGGGTGATGCGCCGCTGGGGAAGCTGGTTGATGCAAACAAAATTGGCGAGCTGCGGGACCGCGGGCTTGTGCAGTACCCCGAAGACCTCGGCGTCAATGTGCAAGATGCCACGCACGACCGGCTTGCCGCGCAGTCACTCGACGAGCTTGTAGAGCAATCCGGCGGGCTTTACCGGATTCCTGAAAGTTTTAATGAATAACGAATTTTTCTCGAAGGCGAGCTATAGGCACTATTTTCTTATTTTGTTTTATGGCGCAGTTGGGTGTGTGTTTATATATAAAAACAAACTTACATTTTGGTATTCTCGTGCAATAAGGAGAAATACGACATGGAAAAACTGGCATGGAATGAAACGTTGTCTGTCGGCATAGCCCTGATCGATCAGCAGCATAAAACATGGATAGATCGGTTTAATACTTTAGCAGCTGCCATTGCCGAACATGGGGCTCAGCAGCAAATCTCAGTGACGCTGGGCTTTCTGATCGAGTATACTCATTTTCACTTCGCTACGGAAGAGAAGCTCATGGCCTCTCATTCCTATCCCTGGCTTACAGAGCACCTGCAGAAGCACGATGAGCTGCGAGGCACGCTCACAGACCTGGTGCAGGATTTTGAAGAAGATGGCCCTACCCGGATTCTTGCAGACGCCATCAACACGTTTCTCGGCAACTGGCTGATCAATCACATCCAGCAGGTTGACCGGAAATTCGGCGCTTTCGTGAAGGAAAAGGGAATCGTTATCACGGAGCAGGACTGATGCCGGCGGCTGCACAGCAGAGCGCTGCAGTTACCCCCGGCCATGCAGTGTTTCGGAAGCCTATTAAAGTTCATTTTTGTTTGACAATGTCAAGCAGAGATTTATATAATGCGAAGATGCCCTAAAGGCTTTTATTCGCGAACGTGCATACATAGTAACCCTATAAACCTTATTTACTGAAGGAGAGTTTCGTTATGGCAAGCAAAGCTGTAAAATCCGCACCCTCACCGTTTCTTCCGTTTATGGATGCCCATGCCAAGGCACTGAAAATGAACCTGCAGGACCTGACGGTCGAGGCACTCAAGTCGCTGTTCGGACATGTCTACTACATCTGGCGCACCTTTAAGCCCGCTCTTGGCGAAAAGGACGGCCTCAAGTACTACGGCAATGTCTGGGCTGCTCTGGCCGACATGTCCTTTGACGGCGCTATGGCAAAATTCGGCCTCAAGGAAGTAAAAGATTTGCCCACCCTGGGCCGCATTGTGGAAGACTGCTTCATCGGCGTACCTGCGCTTTATATTACACGTCGCAATACGGAAACCGAGCATGTCGGCCATGTGCAGTGGTGCGCAAATCCCGCCTACGGCCCCTCAGACTGCACCTACTGCCGACACGACTATTACCGGCAGGAAGTGTATCTGACCTATGTATATATCTGGGAGCTGATAGAGAAGGCCAAGAAGGCCGGCCTCAAAGAAGAGATCCTGGTCGAGCTGCCCTCCGGCCGCTGCCGCGACGGCGCAGCCTGCGCCTGCCAGATCATTCTGCGCACCCGCGCCGCCAACCCCGATCTGCCTCTGCCTGAAGTCGAAAGAAAGTTCATCGACCTTGAAATGGGCAATCAGGAGCCGGTGGCCTATATCCTGAAAAAACAGAAGCGCACCTTCGAGGAGCAGGGCCCCGGCTCGTTCCTTGGCTTTTTTGCCGTCGACTTTCTTGCCTGGCTGCAGCTCTTCCTGAACGTGAAGCCAAAGGCAAAGGATATCTATCTGAAGCTGTGGCAGACCTTCCCCAAGATGTGGATAAAAGATGCAAAGCTTGATCTCGAAATCGGCAAAATCAAGACCGCCGAGGATATCGCCTCCATCATCGCGTACTGCGAAAAGAAAAAGTACATCGCCTTCAAACAGGTGAAAAATGCTGACGGGACCGTGACCCTGACCTCTGAGGCTGATCCCTTCGTGCAGGTCGGCGACATGCTGCAGGCACCCCCTGCCTACAAGGCAGACCTGGCCGCCATGGACGAAGATTTTATTGCAAATGTTTTGAAGGCAACCAGAACCGACAAGAAGGCCTCCTTCAAAATCAAGTCGCACATCGCCAAGGGCGCCAAGACAACCGAAATCGTGGTCAGCATGAAGTAACAATCGTTTTTTGAAAACATGCAAGGGGGCCGTAACGGCCCCCTTATTTTTGGCATACACGTTCACAACAAGCAGGCAAACACGACCGGACAAGACAGGTTGACATCCGGCCTTTAACACAGTATAACTTCACCCGTCTACAGCAAACTACACGGGCGATTAGCTCAGTTGGATAGAGTGTTGGCCTCCGAAGCCAAAGGTCGTGCGTTCGAGTCGCATATCGCCCACCAAATAATAAAAACGGGTTAGATAATAATATCTAACCCGTTTTTATTTCTTTTTTTTCTTCACCCCAAGTATTCCCACGCACACTACCGGCTTTTAAGCTCTTGCTTCTATCTTATTATAAAACCCCTGCCGGACTCGCTGTAGTGGACTAAACCCATGCAAGCTGAAAACACAAACGGCCGACCCTAAAGGGACGGCCGTTTGTATATCTTGCTGAGACAACAACAAATTATTGATAGCGCTTTAAAAAATCTTCATAGGCGATTTTTAGCCCTTCTTTCAGCTCTGTCTTGTGGTGCCAGCCAAGCCCGTGCAGCTTTGATACATCCAGGAGCTTCTGGGGCGTGCCGTCGGGTTTTGAGCTGTCCCAGGCTATACGGCCACTGAAGCCTGTGGTTGCGGCGATCATGTCCGCGATTTCCCTGATGGTCATATCGGTGCCCGTACCGATATTGATATGATCGGCTTCATTATAAAGGAGCATGAGTTGAAAACAGGCATCGGCAAGATCATTGACATAGAGAAATTCGCGCCGCGGCGAACCCGTGCCCCAGCAGACAACTTCCGCAAGCCCCTGTTTTTTTGCCTCATGAAACCGGCGTATGAGCCCAGGGATCACATGGGAATCTTCGGGGTGGTAGTTGTCGCCCGGTCCGTAGAGGTTGGTAGGCATAACTGATATGTAATTGCAGCCGTACTGCTTGCGGTACATCTGGCAGAGCTTAATGCCCGAAATTTTTGCAATGGCATAGGCCTCATTTGTCGACTCCAGAAGGCCCGTGAGCAGACTCTCCTCCTTCATGGGCTGGGGGGCAAGCTTCGGGTAAATGCATGAGGAGCCCAGAAACAAAAGCTTTTTGACGCCATAGCGCCAGGCGCAGTTGATAACGTTACACTCTATCATCAGGTTTTCATAGATAAACTGTGCGGAGTAGAGATCGTTTGCGCGGATGCCGCCAACTTTTGCCGCAGCAAGAAAAACGTACTGCGGCTGCTCCGCCGCAAAAAAATCATGCACCGCCTGCTGATTGGTCAAATCAAGCTCTTCATAAGATCGCACTATGAGATTGTGATACCCCTGGGCCTCAAGCCTTCGCCTGATGGCCGACCCGACCAGGCCGAGGTGGCCGGCAACAAAAATTTTGGCTGATGTGTCCATGGCTGATAGATTCCCTAATCTTGCCTGCTGCTCAAAAATTCATATGGCCATGCATCCGGTTTCCCTGCTGCATGGCATGCTTTAGGCTATGCTGTGCTTGCCATAAGCGTTGGCAATACTGGTTTTAAAAAGTTATATTTATGATATATGCATACTGCAATCTGCTGCATATTGCAAGAAAGTCAGACTAAAGCCTGCGGGCAAATGATGTGACAGAGGCGCTGGGTGGCTACAAAAATACAGCCTGTCGAACTCGAGAAATACAATGCACTGAGTGTGCCGTTTTAAGGTATGCCCCAAAAATCCTGTTGAAAACTTTTTTCTCAAGGCCACGTGAGCAGTGCACAGTGGAGTTTATTTTCAAGCATATGAAATTACTTCTTTAAATTGTGCTCAGTTATTGAGCAAAAGGCCACAATACCCCCGTTTTGCCAGTCCAAATGCAGTTTTCAACATAGTTTTCCACAGAAAGTCAACAGAGCATGTTGATGAAAGCTTCAACACTGCCTTCTGCCTTGGTTTTTTTAAAAATACTGCTGTACAGCTTATTTGGTTGGCTCATTTTAAAAGCATGCATAAGCGGATGAAAGTCTTTTCCCCGGATAGATGGCAAAGCCTTTAAAAGGTACGGGGCAGGGGCGGATGTGTACAGGCAACCACTGCTTATAAAATTTGAAATACGTTTAACCGAATATCTTTTTGGTGCAGTCCTTTTGCCAAAGCCTGCTCCCTGTCTGTTCCGCGGGGATGACATAATAGATAACGGTTAAAAAAAATATTATCATTCCCGCGCAAGGGAAAATTCCGTCGGCACGCTGGCACCGCTACTGCATGTTCCTGAAGCTTTGGAAATAACCAGACCACCTTTTATGGAACTTCTTTATTGCCTTCGCCTTCGACTGCGCCTGCAATTTTAAAAATAGGCAGATACATGGCTGCAAGCATGGTTCCTACCGCGCCGCCCAGGAAAATCATCATTATCGGTTCAATGAGTGTCGTTAAAGTGTCAACTGCCTGATCAACTTCTTCTTCATAAAAATCAGCGATTTTAGCAAGCATGGTATCCAGCGCGCCTGTCTGTTCGCCGACGGAAACCATCTGGCAGACCATGGGCGGAAAAACACCGCTTTTAATAAGCGGCTCTGCAATTGTTTTGCCCTGGCTGATGCTTGTTTTTGTGGCATAGATAGCCTCTTCAACAACTCTGTTGCCGGCTGTCTTTGCCACAATTTCAAGGCCCTCCAGAATGGGCACGCCACTTGACAGCATGGTGCCCATGGTTCTGCTGAAACGGGCGACCGCGACCTTGCGCAGCAAATCGCCGATGACGGGCATCTTCAGCAGATATTTATCCAAAGCATATTCTCCTTTATCTGTGCTTTTCCATTTTGAGAAAGCAAAATAGCACAGCCAGGTTCCGCCAAATACGGCCCACCAGTAGGTCCGCAGGAATTGACTTAAATCAACCACGCCCTTCGTGAGGCCGGGCAGTTCACCGCCGAAGCTGCTGAACATTTCAGCAAAAACCGGGATAACAAAAATCAGCAGAACAAGAATAACGACAATGGCAACAACGCCGATAACCGACGGATATATCATGGCGCTCTTGACCTTGCCGACAAGCTTTGCATTTTTTTCAATATAGGCTGCCAGTCGCTGCAGAATGGTATCGAGCACGCCGCCGAGTTCGCCTGCGGCAACAAGGTTCACATACAGATTGTCAAAAACCTTGGGGTGTTTTTTAAGGGATTCGGCGAATGTCGAGCCGCCTTCCACATCTGATTTTATTTTTGTGATTATTTTTTTGAATGCGGGATTTTCAGACTGCGTCGAAAGGATTTCAAGCCCCTGAATAAGTGGAAGTCCCGAATCGATCATTGTTGAAAACTGGCGGGTAAAAAGAATAAGATCTTTTACCGAGACCTTAGGCTGGAACATATCAAAGGATTCAAAAATATCTTTGCGTTTTTCCTTGATGGCCTTCAGGCGGATATTTTTTCTGCGCAGCAGATCGCGCAGCGCCCCTTCGTTTACCGCCTCGCTTTCGCCGCGCAGCTCAACGCCCTGCTTACTCGTGCCTTCCCATTTATAAACTGGCATGACATCCCTCTGATATAAATTTAGTGAAACAATACAAGACGGTGCAGACAATCCGCATATCAGTCATCACGCACCGATGATCTGAGCACCTCTTCAATGGTGGTAACGCCCTGAAGCATTTTCTGTATGCCGCTTTGGCGCAGAGTTTTCATGCCCAGATTTATGGCCTCCCGCTTGAGTTCAATGGATGATGCCCCCTGCAGCACAAGCTCTTTGAGGGGCTCTGACATGGTCATTACTTCATACAGTGCGATGCGGCCCTTGAGGCCCGTGCCCTTGCATGTGTCACAGCCCCTGCCCTTATACAGAACGGCATCATGAAAGCCCTCGGGTACTGCGCCCAGCTTTGCAAGCAGTTCGTCTGTAATATGGGTTGCTGGCTCCTTGCAGTCGGGGCATATTTTACGCGCAAGGCGCTGGGCAACGATGAGATTGACGGCCGATGACACAAGGAAAGGCTCTATGCCCATATTGAGCAGGCGGTTGATTGTGCTGGGAGCGTCATTGGTATGCAAAGTGCTCAGAACCATATGGCCCGTCAAAGCGGCCTTGATGCCTATTTCAGCTGTTTCAAAATCACGGATTTCCCCAACCAGAATAATGTCGGGATCCTGCCGAAGAAATGAGCGCAGAGCGGAAGCAAAATTAAGGCCGATATCTTCATGAATCTGCACCTGGTTGATGCCTTCCAGATTGAACTCAACCGGGTCTTCGGCTGTTGATATATTTTCAGTCACCTTGTTCAGCTCTGAAAGGGCTGAGTAGAGCGTTGTGGTTTTGCCGCTGCCGGTTGGCCCTGTCACGAGCACCATGCCGTAGGGCTTGTAAATGCCCTCCTTGAAATCAACTATTTGCTGTTCATCAAATCCCAGCTTGGTCATATCGAGCTGAAGGTTTGATTTGTCCAGCAGTCGCATTACCACCTTTTCCCCAAACAGCGTGGGCAATACTGACACGCGGTAATCCATCTCGCGGTTTTTACCCATTTTCAATTTAATGCGTCCGTCCTGCGGCATCCGGCGCTCGGCAATGTCCAGTTTTGCCATAATTTTAACGCGTGATACGATGGCATTGCGCATTTTCATGGGCGGTTTCATGACTTCCGACAGCGTGCCGTCAACCCGGTATCTGATCCGGAAGCTTTTTTCATAGGATTCGATATGGATATCGCTTGCCCCCCGCTCAACAGCCTCAGAAAGAACCGCATTGACCAATTTTATGATTGGCGCATCCTCGCTTTCCTGAGCAAGCGCATTGGCATCAAAATTGTCTGCCAGATCAATAGCCTCAACATCAGTGTCTTCAAAATCACTTAAAAGACTGTCAGTCGAAGTGGCCGTCTGATAATAGTGATCGATGGAGGTCATAATCGCTTCATCGGAAGCAACGAATGGCTCTACCCGATAGCCGGTAAGAAACTTCAGATCATCAAGGGCAAAAATGTTTGAGGGGTCGGTCATTGCTACAATCAGCGTAGCATTTTTTAGCGAAATCGGCAGGACCATATATTTTTCAGCGACTTCCGCTGAAATGATTTTTATGACGTCCGAGTCTATGGAAAACTCTGAAAGCTTCATGGCAGGCACGCCATGCTGTTCGCTTAAGGTCTGCAGCAGTACGCTTTCTTTAACAAGATTCAAGCGTGTAAATGCCACGCCAAGCCTTACATTTTTCTCTTTTTGAAAAGCCAGCGCGGCATCAAGCTGCTCAGGGGTAATGGCTCCCTTTTTTAAAAGCAAACTACCAATTTTTTCAGACATAGACAGAAGTCCTTACAAAACAGGTTATGCCGCCGGGAAGGCAACAACCAACCGCATAGAAGTGTGGCTTGATTTCGCCCTGAAAGGGCGTAATCAAAAGGCACGAAATGTTAAATTTGCCTTCTTCCTAAAGCTATCGCCATAGGTGATAGCTTTCCTGAAGACAATAAATGCAAAAAAATTCTCTCAGTCGCAGATAATGAATCTTTTTTCTATTATTTATTGATTTCAATCGACTTGTAAAGTTATTTTATTTGCAAAAAATGACAAAGATATTTTATTGATAGTATGCTATTTTAGCAAAAATACCGTATCGTGGGCTCTTTGCGTACTGCAGTATGAATTTTTTTTATACAGCCGTTGTGTTTTTATAGTATCGGCATGTCGGCTCTGGTCTTGATTAAAAAAAGTGCTGTCTGGTGGGAGCGATGAAAAAAAATATTCTCGCGGGAATTGCCGTTAGTTGCGTCTGCATCTACTTTGCGTTGCGCGGCATTAACCTTTCAGAAGTGGCTGCAACCTTCCGCGCAATGCAGTACACGTATATTATCCCCGTGGTTTTAATAAGTCTTGCCAGCCTTTATCTGCGGTCGTACCGGTGGGGGGTCATGCTCGACAGGCTGGTTTCATATGACCAGTGGACTCTTTTTAAAATTTCTGCGATCGGTTTTATGGCCATTGGGGTTCTGCCGGCAAGGCTGGGGGAATTCGTCCGGCCTTATCTTGTGAAGCAGCAAAGCGGTGTGCGGATGTCCGCCACCATGGCAACCGTGGTGCTGGAGCGGGTTTTTGACCTGCTGACCCTCATGC
This sequence comes from uncultured delta proteobacterium, assembly GCA_903911225.1. Taxonomy (GTDB): domain Bacteria; phylum Desulfobacterota; class WTBG01; order CAIYCZ01; family CAIRTM01; genus CAIWCT01. Next base: position 11,153 of record CAIWCT010000404.1, on the reverse strand, counting down.
TTTTTTTATTTGTCGTGCTTGTCAAAATTTCACTCCCGCCCGAAATTTTCAAAGCCGGCATCGTCATGCTGACGCTCTCTCTTACCGTCCTGACGGTGCTTATTGTTTTCGGCACCAAGCGGGATTTTTCCGCTCAAATAATCGGCAAAGTTCTGAAATTCCTGCCTGGCCGGATCGGCGCTCCCGCAGCCCGGCTTGCAGACTCTTTTCTGGAGGGATTGCAGCTGCTGCCCGATGTAAAAAAAACACTCTGGGTGTTGCTGCTGTCGCTGTTGAATTGGCTGTTGATCGGGCTTTCTAATTATGTATTATTTTATGCTTTCGGCATCCATCTTTCAATCTATAACGCTTTTGCCATTCTTGCCATTGTCGCCCTTGGCATCATGATTCCGGCGGCGCCGGGTTTTATAGGCACATATCATTATGCCTGCGTTCTGGGACTGACCACGTTTGGCATAGCAAAATCTCAGGCTTTATCCTATGCCGTGGCTCTGCACTTCCTGCAGATGTCGCCCGCTATTCTGGTCGGGCTGCTACTACTGCCTTTTCAAAAGCTGTCCTTCGGAGGTCTTGTAAAGAAAGCTGAGGTCTGCGCTGAAAACGACAGCGGTCAGGAGATTTAAGGGGCGTTTTCCACCTGCTGCGGATCAAGCATCTGCAAAGCCTGCGAAAAGCTTCCCGGAGATGCCAGCATGATGGTCATGGCCAACGCTGTCACGATGCAGACAATGATCGCCACAGTCAGCGCAGCCTGCCTGGGGGTAAGCCGGTGCTGCTCCTGAATTCCCACAAAAACAAGGTACAGGCCGTAGAAATAGGCAAAAGGGCCCAGCAGGGGAATCCATGAGACCGTGTCCATGAGGCTTGCATAGGCCAGTACCCGCAGCGTTGATCCAAACGGCGCCTGTGACCGGTACATCCTCTTTGTCAGAATGTGCATCACTATGCTGCCCAGTATCGTCGAGCAAACATTGGCACAGCACAGCAGCATAAAAAGCTGCCCCCCCCCGCTTCGCGCGTTTGCCACGAACAGTGCCGTCAGAAAAGAGCAGACCATCAGAAACACAACCGGATTTCTCAGAGATTTGGCGCCGGGCAGCTGCCTGAAAAATTCGTGTGGCTGCACAATAAGCTGCCGTGCAACGCCGATAAACGTGTCAAAAAAATGCTCCGGCTCAAATTCAAATGCTGTGGGCTGTTGCTGGTCGTCCATAGAGTTCCATCTCTGCGTTGACAAGAGCTGTTTTCTGCATTAGCATGAGTGCTGCTGTTTAATTAATTATTATACCAACCTTATACTTAGATAACAAGCATGGAAAAGCCCCGTAGCAACAAACGGGCGCTTGCGCGCCTCCAGCAACTTGACACTACCAGGCTGTGGCACCCGTTTACGCAGATGCAGGACTACAGCCACAACACGCCGCTCATCATAGAAAGGGGCCAGGGCTCATATCTCTTTGATAGTGACGGCAAAAAATATATAGATGGCGTTTCATCGCTGTGGGTAACGGTTCATGGCCACCGGAAGAAACAGATCGATGACGCAATCATAGCCCAGGTCGGAAAAATCTGCCACAGTACACTGCTCGGGCTTTCCAATGTGCCGGCCATAGAACTGGCGGAAAAGCTCGTAGCCATTGTTCCGAAAGGGCTTACAAAAGTTTTTTATTCCGACAGCGGCTCCACGGCGGTTGAAATAGCGCTCAAGATTGCCTACCAGTACTGGCAGCAGCTATCGCGAACGACCAGGAAAAAGAAAAAGTTCATATCCCTTGTCAATGCCTATCACGGCGATACTATCGGCGCGGTAAGCCTCGGGGGCATCGATCTGTTTCATGAAATCTACCGGCCCCTGCTTTTTAAGACTTTCAAAGCGCCGTCGCCCTACTGCTACCGCTGCCCGTACAATAAAAAGCAATCGTCATGCGGGCTGCACTGCCTGAACTTTCTTGAAGACATCCTTCGCACCCGTCATGGGGAAACAGCTGCTTTTATAATGGAACCCCTGGTGCAGGGCGCCGCCGGCATGATCGTGTTCCCGAAAGGCTATTGCTCGGGGGCGCGCCAGCTGTGTGCGCGCTACAATGTGCTGTGTATCGTCGATGAGGTGGCAACGGGATTCGGCAGAACCGGGCGCATGTTTGCCTGCGAACATGAAAATATCCGGCCCGACATCATGGCCATTGCAAAGGGCATTACCGGCGGCACGCTGCCCCTTGCCGCAACACTTGCAACAGATGAAGTCTACAGCGCTTTTCTCGGGGACGTGCATGAATGCAAAACATTTTACCACGGCCACACCTATACAGGCAACCCGGTTGCCTGCGCAGCGGCATGCGCAAATATAGATATTTTCCGGAAAGAGAAAGTTCTCTCGCGCCTGCAACCCAAGATCAGGCAGCTGTGGTGCCGGCTTGAGGAATTGAAAATTTTTAAGCATGTGGGGCAGGTTCGGCAGTGCGGGTTTATGGTCGGCATTGAGCTTGTAGCCGACCGGAAAACAAAAAAGCCCTACCCTGCGCAGGAGCGCATTGGGCACCGGGTGATACTGGAGGCACGCAAGCACGGCGTGATCATACGCCCCCTTGGCGATGTCATAGTACTTATGCCACCGCTTGCAATCAGAGAAAAGGAACTCGACAAGCTCTGCAGTGTTGTTTTTGATGCAATCCGGACTGTCACAGAACCGTGATTGCAGCTTCTACAAAAACACGCGGCGACAGCGTGAGTGCTGTATTGACTTTCACCAGCGACTCATCCATAATGCACCCTTTAAAATGAGCAATAACCGCTGTTTACAAGCCGTGCTGTAACATATTCTGAAAAGATGGAGGTTTACATGTTTGAAATTCTTGAACGCTCGGAAATGGCACAGGGCACCGTGGTCATGAACGTGATCCGCGCGCCAAAAATTGCGGCAAAAGCCCGGCCCGGCCAGTTTGTAATACTCCGTGCGAACGAAACCGGCGAACGCATACCGCTGACCATGGCGGATACAGATTCCGCTCAAGGGACCATAACCATCATTTACCAGGTGGTGGGCAAATCAACAGCCCTGTTCAAAACCCTGCAGGTCGGCCAGTTCTTTCTTGACGTGCTTGGCCCTCTCGGGCAGCCAACCCATATCGAAAAGCAGGAGGGCCTTATCATCTGCATCGGCGGCGGTACGGGCACGGCCGTTGTGCACCCCATTACTAAAGGCTTTAAAAATGCGGGTAACCGGGTGGTTGCAATCATCGGAGCCCGCACCAAAGACCTGCTTATCATGGAAGATAAAATGACAGCCGCCTCAAGCCAGCTCAAGGTCTGCACCGACGACGGCTCCTACGGCCATCATGGCTTTGTATCAGATATTCTCAAAGAGTTTATCGACAGCGGCCAGAAGATTTCTACTGTCGTGGCAGCAGGTCCCGTGCCCATGATGAAGGCAATCGCGAACATGACTCGCCCCCATGGCATTCAAACGCTGGTGAGTCTCAACTCCATCATGATCGACGGTACGGGCATGTGCGGCGGCTGCCGCGTGTCGGTCGGCGGCAAAAACCAGTTCACCTGCGTCGATGGCCCTGAATTTGACGGCCATCAGGTAGATTTTGACGGGCTTATGCAGCGGCTTGCCGCCTACAAGGAACAGGAGGCCCAATCAATGAATGAAGCCAGCCATACGTGTAAACTTGGACAGGATAGGTGAGGTTTTTCCATGACAGACAAGAAAAAAGTTCCCCGTCAGCCCATGCCCGAACAGGCCCCTGAACAGCGGCGCCGCAATTTTGAAGAAGTGCCCCTTGGCTATACTGCCGACACAGCCCTGCTCGAGGCAAGCCGCTGCATACAGTGCAAAAATCCCGCCTGCGTCGCGGGCTGCCCTGTTGGCATCGATATACCCGGCTTTATCCGTCCCCTGCGCGACGGAGACTTTGCCGGCGCCATTTCAAAGCTCAAAGAAAAAACCGCGCTGCCGGCGGTATGCGGCCGCGTTTGCCCTCAGGAAACCCAGTGCGAAGAGCGCTGCGTGCTTGCAAAAACGGGCGAGGCCGTTGCCATCGGCCGGCTTGAGCGCTTTGCCGCTGACTGGGGCCGGACTCAAGGCGAGTCGCAGCTGCCGCAATTGCCGCCCAAGACGGGCAAGCGCGTGGGCGTTGTCGGCTCAGGGCCTGCGGGGCTTACCGTTGCCGGCGATTTGATTTTGCTGGGCCATGATGTCACGGTCTATGAAGCGTTTCATAAAGCCGGCGGGGTGCTTGTCTACGGCATTCCCGAGTTTCGTCTTCCGAAGGCCATCGTCCAAAACGAGGTCGATTATCTTGCGCGGCTGGGCGTGAAGTTCGAGGTAAACGCAGTTATCGGCAGAACCGAAACCGTTGATGAGCTTCTGGAGCGCCATGATGCGCTGTTTCTTGCCGTTGGCGCGGGGCTGCCGAGCTTTCTCAATGTGCCCGGTGAAAACCTCATTGGCATTTATTCGGCAAACGAGTATCTGACCCGCTCAAACCTTATGAAGGCCTATCTGTTCCCGCAGTATGACACGCCTATCGTGCGCGGCAAAAATGTGGTTGTGCTTGGAGCGGGCAATGTTGCCATGGACGCGGCCCGTACAGCCATGCGCCTCGGGGCAGATACGGTACGCATTGTTTACCGCCGCTCGCGCGAGGAAATGCCGGCCCGTGCCGAAGAAATCCACCATGGCGAAGAGGAGGGCATCGAACTGCATCTGCTGACTGCGCCCGTGCGTTTCATGGGCGATGAAAAAGGCAGGGTAAAGACCATTGAATGCCTGCGCATGGAGCTTGGCGAGCCAGATGATTCAGGCCGCAGGCGCCCCGTTCCGGTCAAGGATTCAAACTTTATAATCGATACGGATATGGTGGTCATCGCCGTGGGCGCAAACGCTAACCCGCTCATCACCAGCACCACGCCGGGCCTCAAAACCAACAAGTGGGGCTATATCATAGCCGATCCTGAAACAGGCAAAACCCTGAAGCCCCGGGTATGGGCCGGTGGTGATATCGTCACCGGCGCCGCCACCGTTATTCTTGCCATGGGCGCGGGCCGCCTTGCCGCAGACTCGATACACAAGTTTCTGCAGACAGGGTGGTAGCATTCGCGCAATCTCTTTCAAATGCATGCACACAAAGGCCGCACAACAATTGTGCGGCCTTTGTCTTTTAATGCTGCTTACCGGGCTGCAAGCCCTGAAGAGCTTATTTTCCGCCCGAGCCGCTCGTGGCTTGCTTCAGCTTCTCTGCCACCGTCTCCGCCCCGCCGCGCGTCAGCTCTTGAGCAGTGAGCCATTTGGCGCCGTGTTTAAAAAAAGCCGCTGCATCAAGCAGGTTTTCCGCAAGCGACTGCTGTGTTTTATCAAATGCTGCGCTCCAGACAATCTGTCCGGTCGCGGTTTCCAGCAGATAAACCGAGAATGCAACTGATGCGGGACGGTCGGCGCCGTAGGCCGTACCTTTGAGCTGCCGGTATCGCTGCACCGTGCCCACAAGAATATGACTTGCCTGCACCTGTGCGCCAAGCTTGAGTGCGTGGTTCTTGAGCGTTTCTGTTTTTTTCATGTATGCAAGCAGCCCGTCGGCCCCGGCCGTCTCATTCTGCGGCGCAACGCGTCCGGGCAGCTCTTTTTCAAGGGCCTGCTGCAGGCAGCGCGTCACCACCTCCTGTGCTCTGGGATCAATTATCTGTCCATCGGTTGTCAGTTCCGTCTCACGGCAGTCAAGCACATGCCGGCCGGGAGCTGGCGGCGGCATGCCTTGCGCAAGCGGCATCAGTGCCAGCCGGGTGATCTGTACTGTCTGGGCTGCAGCCTGCGGGCTGCAGCATACCTGCGCGCATACAATCATTAGCACCAAAGTGTATCCGAAAAATGCTTTCATGCTTTGACCTTTCCATGCACTACCCTAGTGTAATGCTGTATAAAATTGCGAGCAATTCGCTGCCTTCGCAGACAGAGACCGTTCGCATACTAACCCAAGCCAGTTTTTTTTACCAGAGCTTTACCGGCTTGTTCCAGCCAGAGCACACGGCTTGAACATACGATGCCAAATGCCTCGCGAAATAGAGCAGTTTTCTAAATAGTATAGCGCCATTGTCAGGTGAATCCACCGTGACGGATTCACCTGACAAAATAGATAAACCGTCTATAGTAGATCTCGCCTCTTAACCTCCCTCTCGATACATTCTACAAAAAAAATTGGGGGCTTTGTGGCGATAAAAAAGCCGGCGCCTTTGAAAGACGCCGGCTTTTTGCTCAACCAGTATTAATGAGTGCTTGATTTCAGTACTTGACGATCAGCTCCACGAAACCATAGTTATTAGTGAGCTTGTGGGCATTGCTCGGCTCGTCGACATCATTAAAATAGTATTCAAAATACAGGTCCGCCATGGGATGCAGATGATAGACGATGCAGGGCGTCCACTGAGCTTTATCCCATGCTCCGCTTGCCTTGATGTCACGAATCGTCTTCTGGTCGTAGTTTGCCTGAGAATAGCGCAGCCAGAATTCCGTCCGGAGCTCTTTTATTTTGTAGCCAAGAGTTACATACCACCAGTTCATATCAACATCGGCAACCGTACCCATAAAGTACTCGGTTTTAAGGGCGAACGGGCCCCGGTCATAGGTGAGAGATGGTCCCGTGCGGATATCGCTTCTGCTCTTGGTCGGGTTACCCCAAAAGTTTCCATCCATGCCGGCATTGCGCCCCATGATGGAGTTGAAGGCGGCAAGGTCGTTATCGCTCAGCTTCTGGTGGAAGTAGGAGTAGGCGACCTTCAGGCCCTTGAGCGAATCCGTGCTCGGTACATACCAGAGCGCGGTGCTGTATGCTTTTTGATGATTATCATCAAGATCCATCTGGCTGTAGCGCAGCTGACGGATGCCGGCGGGCTTGGAACCGAAACGCGAGGAATCGCCCTGCAGCGCATAGCCGTTGAACACGGCAAAGTTCCACCTAAAGTCCTGCCATTTGGTCAGGTACTGCAGACCCGTGATGCGGGCAGCGTCCATGCTGTCATGGAACAGGCCATTATCGGCTGTGACACGGCCGTCATCATTATGGTTGGGCACAATGCCCAAAGCCTGATTGCGCAGCTTGCCCACCAGCAACTTGCCCTCGACCGGGCCGATGTTCAGATTCCGGAATTCGGCGAAGGCGTTTTCAACTTGCGTTGTATCGCCGCCCCAGTTGCTGTAGTTGGCATATTCAGCGCGGCCCGACATATTGCCGCTCGGGTGCCACCGCATTTCAAATTGACCTGAAATATTTTCACTGACATCATAGCGCATGCAAAACTGTATCTCATAGACGTCGAAGGAATTCTGCTCGTGGTTCCCCTCCCACCAGCGTGTTCGGATAGCTCCGCTGATCTTGAGATCCTTGAATTTTTTGGCAAGATCATCCAGCGTCTTGAACTTGCCGGAAACCTCGGCCATCTTCTGATCAACTGCCTGAGAAGCCTGCTGCGCCTGCTGCTGCGCAGCAGCGGCATTCTGCTTGGAAGTCTCAAGCTGCCCCTCAAGGGTCTCCATTTGTTTCTGCATTTCAAGCATCTGCTTCTGCAGCGCCGTGAGCTCATTCACCACGGCGGCCTTATCTGCAGCCCCTGCCGGCGCAGCCGATAGGCCGGCGGCAAAAACGCAACAAGCGATAATCAACAATAACCTTTTCATATGAGCTCCTTTGTCTTTCGGCAAATTATTTTGCAGCCCAATTAAAGGTTATGGAAAATGGAACCGGCAGGGTTACGTCGCCGGAGATGGTTTTTATATAGGTCCCGACCAGCGCAAATCCGTAGATGGCCTTCATTTTGACGGTTTTTGTGATTGTAAGGGGAGCCGTTGTTTTACTGTTGATGAATACTGGCGCGCCGCCCAGTGGATAGACAAAGCCGATCAGGCAGAACTCAAGCACAGCGCCGTAAGCCTTGGTAGCTGTGGGCTTCAGCGTGATGGCCAGGTCGCCCATCTTGGTAACGTTGTCGCCCGAACCGATGACCAGATATGATTCAATGGGTCTGAGCGTGCTGACGTCAAGCTGATCAGAAACCACGAATTCGCGTACCGCGCTTTCTCCCGGCGCCATTGAAATCACTTCATTGATCAGACGCCCCCCTGCCTGAGCCTGCACAGCAATCATGCAAAGCGCAAGCGCTATACCCAGAACAGCATACGACTTCATTCTTGCCTTTTTCATACAACCCTCCCTTTGTGCGGTTTTTCTGGTATCAGGGACTGGCGTGCAGCCCCCGCCTTTTTTGACAATTACTTTTTTTTGCAGTTAATAACATTTACTGATGAAATAACCTACAAAAATCATCAAAAAACCCCGAATAATTTTCGAGCCAAATTCTTATCGGAGCCTTATAGCACTACAAAACAAAATTAATATAACATATTTAAAATTTCTGTACACATTTTTTATTATGCGCGTCTTAATTAATATATCTCTTCATTTATAAGATATTTTGCAGCTATAGCTTCAAGCGTGCAGGCAGCCGGCTGCCCTTTGGCCAGCAGCCGCAGCGCTTCCTGGTCGGACGTCCAGGCAATATTGCCGGGTGCCAGCAGACAGACGCTGCCGGTTTCATAGCTCGTGGAGAGCCTGCCGGCCTTGAAATAGTAGTGCCCGTCGCTTGCTTCCGTTGGATAGGTGCGCATGGCCGGAGGGATATCGCTGGGCTTGAACCAGAGCTTTATCTCCCGCTCTGCATCCGCTTTGTTGGCCGATGCGTGGATCAGATTGTCCATGCGCTCGTCAAGCACTTTGCCCGTCGAATCCTTGACAGGAAAAAGCGTGCCCAAAGCGCGGATGCAGCCGGGCTTCTTCTCACGTGCATCATGGGGGTTTGTGGGTCCGGCAATGTCGCGTATCTTCTGTATGGCGCCGGGGCCCATGTACACAAGCGCGATCACACGGCGCTTCCAGGCATCATCGGGATAGTGGGAAACGCCCATAATATACTCCAGCAGCGACTCAAAAAACACTTTCCCCTTGTGCTCGGCATAGTGCTCTTCGGCCAGCATGCGGTTCACCTTCACGATCTTTGTCGCGGCAAAACGCAGGCCCGTGTGAAATTCGGAAAGCTGCGAAAGCACATACCCGGTCAGCGAATGCCTGAGTGCATCAGGCTTAATAAGTACAAGCGTCTGTTCAAAATCCTTCACTTCCATTCTGAAATCTCCTTTATCGTTTTCGTATGATTTTATATTTTCCCCTGCCCGCAGAAAAAACAAGGAGCTTTCGTCCTCTGCCTGGCCCCTTGCGCTGCATGCTCGTGTGACCGTTTGTGCGCCCGATACTAGCATGCTTTCCTGTTTTATTCAAATGCTTGCGCCCGGCGGAAAAGGCTTGCAAAAAGGCCCGTCTTCTTGATACTATTTGAGTTTAAATAAACGCATCATTTTTTCTACAGAAGGAGGAAGTATGAGAATTATTCTATTGGGCCCCCCCGGCGCCGGCAAAGGAACCGTGGCCAATCAGCTGAAGGCAACTGATGGCTCCGTGCATATCTCAACGGGCGACATCCTGCGCAACAATGTGAAAAACGGCACCGACCTTGGCAAAAAGGCAAAAGAGTACATGGACAAGGGCGAACTCGTGCCCGACCAGCTCATCATGGACATGATGGAAGTGCGGCTCCAGGAAGCCGACTGCGCCAAAGGCTTCATGCTCGACGGATTTCCCCGGACCATACCCCAGGCAGACGCCCTCGGAAAGCTGCTTGACAAGATCGGCATCAAGCTCGATGCGGCAGTCAATCTCGACATTCCACGCAATGTCGTGCTTGACCGCCTCAGTACGCGCAGAACCTGCAACAACCCGTCGTGCCAGACCATTTATAATGTTAAGACCAATCCGCCCAAGGTCGAGGGGAAGTGCGACAAGTGCGGCAGCCCCGTTATCCAGCGCAGCGACGAGACCGAAGAGGCGATCCTGAACCGCCTGGAGGTCTACAACAAGCAGACCGCGCCTCTGATCGACTATTATACAAAAAAGGGCATGATAAAAACAGCCTCCAAGCTCGATCTGAAAGAGCTCGTGCAGGAGATTCTTGATAAGCTGAAGAATTAAATTATCGGCCTTCGGAAATGCAAAGCACCCGGTACATGCGTCCGGGTGCTTTTTTTGATAGGAACTTGCTTTGGGATGAGGCGAATACAGAACGGGGGCGATTGTGTGTCAATGTAAATAAATAAACCCTGCAATTGTTTTTCAACCGGGGGCGGGGTGGCTAGGTTGGTAAAAACACTTGCATTTAATACGCCTTTGGCGTATACTAAGGAGTATGTTCACATTTATAGAAACAAGCGTATTTGAAAAGCTTCTGCCGCTGTACCTGGATGATGATGAATACGGCGAGCTGCAGCAATATTTGATAGAGCACCCTGAGGCGGGCGATGTGGTGCGAGGATCTGGCGGAGTGCGCAAGCTGCGCTGGAAGCGCCGGGGCTCAGGTAAAAGCGGTGGCGTGCGGATTATTTATTTTGTAAGATACCAGCCTGCTGAAATATGGCTTTTAACGCTGTACGCCAAGGCGGTTAAAGACGCCATACCGGGCCATATTCTCAGGCAATTGAAGGAGGCAATAACCAAATGAGTAAAAAGCTGACAACAAAAGAGCTTTCAAAACTGGAAGCCGGACGCAATGTATGGCAAGAAGCCCTTGCAGGTGTGAAAGAGATCAAGGCCGGTGGCGGGCGCCGCAGGATGGTAGAGCCGAAAACGGAAGCAGCCCGGGCGCGGATCGGGGCGGGCCTATCACAGGCGCGGTTTGCCGAGCTTCTCGGCGTGTCGCGCCGGACCCTTGAGCAGTGGGAGCAGGGCCGCCGTGAGCCATCAGGAGCGGCAAAAACGCTGATACGTCTTGCGGCGCTACAGCCACAGGCATTGGCTGCGCTACGGTAGTTTTTTAATAGGAACTTTTTAATAGGAACTTGCTTTGGGATGGGCAGAATATAAATTAAGGGTAATTGTGTGTCAATCTAAATATGGGCGCAAGATGTGGGCAGGTTTAATAGGAACTTGCTTTGGGATGGGCAGAATATAAATTAAGGGTAATTGTGTGTCAATCTAAATATGGGCGCAAGATGTGGGCAGGGGCGTCCGGGCAAAAAATAAGCGGCGTGATTAAAAATCTTGCGGCGCGGCGCG
>CAIWCT010000403.1 GCA_903911225.1 uncultured delta proteobacterium | reverse complement strand
TAAAAATTGCGGTTGGTGGTTGACGCGCACACCTCGCCCGGGGCCAGCACGCCATTGCTCATGCCAAGGCATGCCCCGCAGGTCGGGTTGGTCACGCAGAAACCCGCGTCCATAAAAATTTTGATAAGGCCTTCATCATGGGCCTGCCGGTAGATGAGCGGTGTGGCAGGAGAAAGAATGCCACGCACGGAGTCATGAATTTTATGGCCCTTAAGCACTGTTGCGGCAATGCGCAAATCCTCAAGCCTGCCATTGGTGCAGGAGCCGATATAGACCTGATCGACCGGCGCACCCGCAAGCTCGCGCACGGGCTTGACATTGTCGGGCCGGTAGTCAAAGGTCATCATGGGCTCAAGACCGCTCACATCGAATTCATGAATTTTTTCATACTGCGCCTCCGCATCCGACGCCACGGCTCCGTAGGCCGCACATGCTTCCTGCTTCGAGGCGAACTCATCGCGTATAAACGGCCAGAGATAGTCGACCGTTATCATGTCGGGATTGCAGATGCCGCAGGTGGCGCCGGCTTCAATGGCCATATTGCACAGGGTCATGCGGCTGTCCATGCCCATGGCGTCGATGACCGGACCGGTAAATTCCATTATCATGTTGGTAGCGCCGTTGACGCCGATGTTGCCGATAATGAACAATATCACGTCTTTGGCATACACGCCGTCAGGCAATTTCCCGCTCAGCACGAACTTCATGGTTTTCGGGGGCTTGAACGCGCAGACGCCTTTCAGTATGCCAACCTCAAGGTCCGTCGTGCCAACACCGGCGGCAAAGGCGCCGAAAGCTCCATGCGTGCAAGTGTGCGAATCGCCCATGATGATGGTGTAGCCAGGCCGCACAAAGCCCTTTTCCGGAAAGATGGCATGGCAGACGCCGTTGCGGCCGATGTCAAAAAAGTCCTTAATACCGTGCCGCCGCGCCCAGTCCCTGAGCACCTTGCCCTGCTCGGCGGTCTTTGAATCCTTTGCCGGTGATACATGATCAATGACAGCCTTTATTTTTGACGGATCAAACACCCGGTCCTTGCCCCGGGCCATGAGATCGGTGATGGCCGTGGGCGTGGTAATTTCATGGCAGAACACGGCATCAAGCCGTATGACCCGTGTGCCGGAAAAGGGCTCATCAACCTGGTGGCTGTCAAATATTTTCTCTGCAATTGTTTTTCCCATTTTTTTGTCCTCTCTTTTATGATGCCTGGTATGCGTAGCGGATTCGGGCAGTGCCCGAGTATATCTACTTGAAAAAATTTTTCGGCGGCGTTGTGACCCACACCGCCTTGAGTGTTTTTTTTCCCGTATTCCGAAGCTCGTGGGGAATGTCAGCGCTAAAGGAAATGCTGTCGCCAGAGTTTAGCTCATAGGTCTCGGTGCCGAACCGCAGCTCGCCTTTTCCTTCAAGAATCAGACCCAGCTCTCCGCCGCGATGGCCGAACTCGCGGCTGCCCTTTTCTCCGCCAGGCGCAATCTCAAGGCAGTAGGCTTCCATGGCATGCTCCTCATCTGCCCCGACCGTCTTTGAAAGTTGTTCATAGACAATGCCAGGCAACACGATCTTGCTGCGCTCGGACCGCCTGACCAGATGCACCGATTTTGTTTTCTTGAATTCCTGAAACAGGTATTCAATATCCATTTCAAGCACATCAACGATGCGCAGCAGCGTGTCCATGGCAGGAGAGACGCGGTTGCGCTCGATCTGGGAGATAAGGCTTTCGCTTACCTCGACCCGGCGGGCCACGTCCTTCAGGGTCATTTTACGCTTTTCCCGCACCTCGCGGATTTTGTCGCCGAATTTGTATCGCATCTTGTTTATAAATAATTAAGTGACTTAAATATATATTAAGTTATTTTTCAGGAACTGTCAACGATAAATTTTTAAAAATTATCCGGTGCTGCGAGAAACCGGGGTCCGTTATGGACAGACCCGCGTGTCTGCCCATATTAAGGACGCATACACAGAAGCGCCCC
>CAIWCT010000402.1 GCA_903911225.1 uncultured delta proteobacterium | reverse complement strand
CTTTCTTATCCTCCTTTTCGTGCGGGTAAAGGAGGTAGGTTGTAACGTTCTGCTGCCGAATTTAAAAGCCTTTATTCAGGCGTTCAGCTGGGGGATTTTCAAGTGGCCACGACTGGGGGATTTTGGGTGGCCGCCGGGGTATTGTGGGTTTCCTTGAATATTTTAATCACATCATCAGGGATAAAGAACTTTGTCCGGACGAATTTCAACGGCAATGCTTGTTCGATTATGTAGGTTCAAATATTATCCTGGGCAATAACTATCTAATCGACTTTGGCTATGAAGTGATAAATTCTCCGTATAAAAATATTTTTGAATTGCTCAGAGAGTTTGAAAGGGCGGATTTGAAACCTACAATATGGAAGAGCATTCAACATGCTCATAAAAATAGACCTTTTTTACTTACAGATGAAATAAAAAAACAGGGCATTAGAGGAATACGAAAATTAAATGAAAAACCATAATTTCTAAAATTCATACATATAACATTAAAAAATGTGCTATCAAAAGCAGGGAAAAGCAACTAACCGTTATATATGATGACGACTGAATCATGACAACCGAAATCCAACTTCATCATATCGGGGAAGTAATCCTCGCGGGCCTTCTCCGTAAGCTCAGTGTGAGTGGTACACTTGATTTAAAGTGCATGCTTCACGATCATTGTGGGCTTGATATCGTTCTCGCACAAACGAAGATAATTCAACCAATTGCTTTTGATGTAAATGTACAGCTTGCGCCAATCACAATTAATAACGAAAAATTGCTATTTGATGGTGCACATGGCGTTGATGTTCTCTGCCGAGGGCATGGCACCTTGGGACTTGCTTTGGAAGCTAAGCTAGGAGTGGATAGGATGGTAAGCGGCGCATTCAAAAAGCGCTTCATGAAAACTGCCTCGCTCACTACACACAAAAGCCGCCGGATTAAAGGGAGTATGGTTTCTATTTTGAACTACCGTGCTCTTCAAAATGGGGCAGTTCTCCCATTGCGAACTGCGGCTGAACATCCTGTAGAAGTTGTTCCCGAGTGGTTCCTTGTGATTCGTCGACCAGTCTGGGAGCAATGGAATAATGGAAAATCTCATCCACCCCCACTTTCACCCAACGCCCATGTTATGATTTTTGAAGATATCGTAAAAAGACATGGCGATGGGCAATCGTTTGATAAACTAGTACATAGCCTGGCCGGAAACGACTTCTATAGAAGTTGGGGAATTTGTTAGTTGTCACGGTAATTTAATTCGTGGCTGATGTACATGATTCTGCCCCATATGCACCGCGTAAATTCTATTTGGCTGCTTTCCATTTTTCTCAAAAGGCGGCTTAAGTATTTTCACAGTAAATTATCCTTATTTTCCTCAACCACGATGGTTTTTGAATCACCAGCCCGGCTACCGTATATTATATAAACAGAGTAATGCCGCCCACCCGGAGGGAAGCATCTCTGGCGCGGTCTCCAGCTCCCGGCCATACTTGACCGCCATCTCTAAAAAAAACCTGGCATGAAAGAATGCTTCAACAAATACCCTGGTATGCGCTGTCCAGTTTTTATTATGCTCTTTTGCAAACTTCTTCCTGCCTGCCCCTGCCTTGTAAATCTCTTCAAATTCCTTGCAGAATGCCGTTCCTTCAGGAGCGATCTTCTGCAAAGCCCTAACGATTTTCCGGGTTTCATCTTGAAGCGCATAGACTTTGAAGGACTCATGATAAAACCGATAGACACGGTCTTCATATTGCCTGTGCGAATTGACCTCTTCAAGAAGCTTTGACAGTTTCGACCAGCGCATCTTTATATTCGAAAGTAATTCATCGGTCTTTTCTATCCTGTTATCCATCGTCTCTAACCTCCATAGGTAAGTTTTTGAATAAGCGTTTCAAGGTCAACGCCATGGATTGCTTTCTTTATTATCGTATCCGGCACATACTCCCCCAGAAGCCCCTTGCTCCAGCTGAACACGGGATGTTTTCCCTTGAGTATCACCGATTCATTTGCATATTTCTGTAACATACCATTTATAGGCCCCAGTAGATCACGGAGCCCAGGCACCCTTACCGAGTAGCTGTCTTTGCATTCCATGCAGCAGCCTCTGCAGCAGTTGCTCCCGGAAAGCGCACTCCCGGCCACCTGGAATATATACAATTGACCCTGACATTGCGGGCAGGTAAGTATCCATTTCCCATCCTTCCATAATTCCAGCAGTACCCCAAGAGGAATGGTGCCACCGGGAATAAAACATACGCCAAGGTGCGCCATTTCCGGCTGGCAGTAAAAGAACTCCGGCGTCGACAATATAATCTCCGCATTATCAAGGATGGCCTGAAGGTTATGGCAAAGAATTTCCTCATCATTTAAAAGGTTTGTTTTGGCTGCTATCATGTCTATCCTCGCTGTCTATGTTTTTCTTACCCAAGCCGCTTTGCCGTGTTCACTATATACCGACCATACAGTTGTGACATTTTCGGTCATTCGGAAAATTCATACTCCTGACGGCTGTCGGCGCCTCGATCCCTTCACAGGTATTACAGTAAACTTATGAGACCCCTTCCTCTCTCTCCAAAGGCCTCATTTTTTTCTGTATTACCAGCGCATAGGCAGCGGCCGGAACTGAAGCTGGGCATTTCGTCTGGACAAACAGCCCTCGATGGCCCTTTCATGTATAAAAGAGTGCTCCGGGATGGATTTTTTGACATTTTTTGAATTGTTTTTTTGAATGGAGTCCGAAGACAGGGGCCAGTGCTTTGTGGGGGACAGGGCTAAAATCCGAGGGGGGCATAATAACTGGAAGTCAGAAGCCAGGAGTATGAATCCAGCAGAAAAAAACAAAGACTAAAAACGCCTACAGGTTATTATTGTATGAAACAAAAAGGCAAAGTGTGCAGAAGTAGTAGAGTGCAGGATTATCTCTCCTGCATAAATTCATGCCCGCCTGAGACGAAGGCGTATTTTACTTAAGCAGCTGCTGCGGCTGTAGGAAATGCCTTGTCCAGCCTTTCGAGCAGACCATGCACATGCTGTTCGCGCTTTTTCAGGACCTCCTTGAAATCATGGGTCCTGCAGTGGTGAATCTCCACGCGTGTGCCCACTTCTTCTTTGCTCAGCAGCATGCTCAGAAAATCATAGTCCTCCCTGGTTATTTCAATCTTCATAGCTTTCCCCTTTCTATAAAAACCATGATTGCAGGGCGCAATACCCCAGCCTGTCTACAAGTATAGGATGGACAAACGGGAATATCAATCAGGGGAATTGAGTGTAAAATTGGGGTTTTTACTGCGGCGAAAGCTTGAGCAACTCATACATTTTTGCCACTGCCCTCTCCGTGGCGTGGCCGGGATTAAAAAAGAACTTTTCAGCAAACTCCCGCCGGATTTCCTGTTTTTTCTCAGGATGCTCAAGGCAGTCCGTGATGATGGCGGGAAGGTCCTTCATATCTTTGACGAGCTCTCCTGCCGACTGTCCCCAGTCGGCCAGATCGCAGGTTTCAAGGCCGCGCTTCTTCTCGATGCGCTGATAGTTTGAGATGAGCCGGGGCACATCAATGAGCACCATGGGCCGGTCAAGCAGGGTGAATTCGTTCACCACGGAGCTTATATCGCTTATGAGCAGGTCGCTTGCAAAAAGATAGGGTACCACATCATAGTCGAAAATGGGCCGCACGCGCGGATGGTCTTTGTAGGATTCAAGAATCTGCTCCCAATCCTCCTTCATCGAATCCTTCCACTGCTTGTAGGCGCGATCATGCAGCTTTATGAGAAAATTGACCGGCATCTGCGCTACGGTTTCAATGATCTGCCTGCCGAACAGCTGGAGCGAGGAGCTGGTTTCGGTGGTGCGGGTGGGCGCATAGATGACTGTCGGGAGTTTGGGGTCGAGTTTGAGCCGCTGCATGAGCTCTGCCCGGTTAAGGCTGCCGTCGAAGAACTGGTCGAGCTTGGGCATGCCGATGTCTTCAAACCGGGGGTCGTTTTCGGGTAATTTCCAGGTTTTTATGAATTTCTGCCGCATATAGGGGCCGATGAGAAAAAGCTTGTCGAAGTCCAGGGCCTTGTCATGCACGGCGCGGTTTTTCAGCGAGCAGCCATGGAATATCTGCACGGTCACATCGGCATTGTCGCGCTCGTAGTAAAAGCTGGGGCAGATGCGCATGTCCCAGTGCCGAAGCTTTGACCAGAAGTTGCCGATAAGTTTTTCGTTTTCCAGCCCCACGGTGCGGTAAAGGGTTTTGTGATCATGGTGCGCCGTAAACCAGATTTCAATGCGCGGATCACCTGCAAGCCGCCGGTGCATGGGCTTGAACATGGCATAGTTCATGGGCGTAGTGGCGCAGAAGAGTATTTTTTTCTTTTCCATATTTCCAAAAGAAATTCTAATGGTCATCAGGGAACGGCCGCGACCGTTCCCTGCGTTACATACCCTGCACGATCCGGGGATAGATTTCCGTTCTGGCTCTTTCCAAATCCTCCGGAAAATCGATCTCTATCCAGGGCAGTCCTTCAGTGCTTACGGCATACAGCGGGTGCGCAGGGCACAGCTCCTGAAAGGCGCGTGGTGCCCAGGCATTCACCACTCCCCGGCTCACAAGCTCAGCGACTTTTGCAAACAGCCCGCAGCTGCCCGCTGCGGAAAACTTCAACACGCCCACATTTTCGCCATCGGCATCCGCCGGGTTCATGTCCTTGCGGATGTCCATGATCCGGTCACCCTGCACCTTGACCTTCATCTCCTCATCGCCCAAACCGTTTTGAAAGCTCACCGTGAGAGCGTCGGAATGAGGTGATGCCAGCAGGTTTTTAAGGATATCGGGATGAAAGACCACATCGGAATTCATCACCACAAAAGGGCCCGGGATTTCTTTCAGCGCCAGCCACAGAGAGTAGATGCTGTTGGTGGTGTCAAAAATCGGGTTCAGGATATAGCCAAAGCCCGGCCCGCAGTGAGCGCGCACCATCTCGTCGCAGAAGCCGGTGACGATGGTGATATCGGTTATGCCGTTTGCGCGCAGGTTTGCAATCTGATGGTCGATTATGGTTGCATCATTTAGTTTCAGCAGGCACTTGGGGCTTTGCCCGGTGAGCTCGCCAAGCCGTTTGCTGCTTCCTGCCGCAAGTATGATAGCCCGTGTCGTCATGGCCTTCAGCTGAGCCCTTTGCGCTGCATGATGCCGCGGTAGATATCGACAAAGTGCTCCGAGCGCCTGCGGTTGTCGATTTTATCCTTTGCAAATTCAAAGCCGCGCCTGCCCATGGCTGCCGCCTCATCAGGATTGTCCAGCAGATAGAGCATGGCATCGGCCATGGCCTGCACATTTCCCGGTTTCACGAGCATGCCGGTCTCCCGGTCGTGGACGAATTCGGGATTGCCGGCAACGGCGGTTGACACCACCGGCTTTGCCATGGCCATGGCTTCGACAACGCTGCCCGTTAAACCTTCGCCGCGCTTTGATGAAATGACCGAGACGTCAAGTGCTGCAATGATCTGCGGTATGTCGCTTCTAAAACCCGTAAAAATAAAGTTGGTCCCGTAGCCATGCCGCGACAGTTCTTTCTGATAGCGCTGCGAGTCGCCGCCGCCTACCAGCAGAAACCGAGCCTGCGGAAAGCGTTCAATCACTTTTACCGCGGCTTGAAACAGAATGTCGTGCGACTTCTTCCCGGCAAAGTTTGCAATCATGCCGAAAACAGGCGTTGCCGGGCCGATGCCCAGTTCCTGCCGCACGGCATTGCCATCGACGCCCGGATGAAACCGGTCGAGGTCGACGCCGTTATAAATAATTTCAACCTTTTGAGGGCTTACCCATCCCGTGTCGGCAAACATTTTTTTAATAAGCTGCGCATTCACCACGATGCAGTCGACCTGCGGGCTCCCATACAGCCTGGCCCAACTCTGGGGAATATCAAAGCTGTTCTTCTTATCTCCCAGCAGCGCCGGGAGCTGCATGCCGCGGGTGGCCTTGCAGACAAAATTAAGCGCCCGGAACCTGTGGCAATGGATGACGTCAAATTTCTGCTCCGCAATAAATTTTTTAAATTGCCACATGCCGATGTATTTCCACAGCCGCTGCATGGCAAAGCTTGCAATCGGTATGCCCGCCTCCCGCAGAGGGCCGAATGTCCCAAGTCCCGGCGTTTTATCGCTGCGGCGGATATTGAAAGCGCAGGACACATCGTGCCCGAGCTGCTTCAGGCCGATAGCCAGGCGCATCATCTGGATTGACCCGCCGGCGCTTATTTCATTGTGACTGGCTACATGCAGAATTTTCAGCTGTTCCTGGGTTGTCATCTCATGCTCATATAGTTGTTTATTCGGTAGGACAAAATAGCCTACCGCATGCCAGATGTCCATTAAAAAGCAGAAGCCAGAAGTCAGGAGATTCATAATTTCGGATTCAAAATTCAAGATCAGGAGAATATATGAAAAAACTTTAAAAAAGCATTTCCCATTCTGACTTCTGACTACTGGATTCTGGCTTCGTATCAAAACTCCTTCCATCAGGCTGCAATGACGCCTCTCAAGCCCTGCACGCCGGGGATATAACAGTTGACGATGCAGGGGGAAATATTTATAGTAGAGCCCGATGCAATTACAAGAGGATCCTACGGGCAATGCAGATTAAAGACTGGCCTGATGTCCCGTTCTGGGAGGAGCTGGCGCGCGCAAACCCCGCGTGCACCTTCTACCACACGCCACTGTGGCACGACATCGTCATCAAGGCTTATAAAGATTATTCCATCGGCACCCGCGGTTTTATTTTTGATAACGGCGGCAGGGCCGCCTTTCCCTTTATTCAGACAAAAAAAGGCCGGCCCCTGCTCGGCAAATCGCGTTTGAAGTCATCGGTTTTCGGGGGGTACGGCGGCATCATCGCAGACACAAGCGTAGGGGCTGCACAGCAGCAGGAAGTATACGACTTTCTGGTAAAGCAGCGCGCCAGCATCTCCATCGATACCAACCCGTTTTCAAAAACGGCAGTAAAGCTTCCTGAAGGGTTTATCTGCAAAGAAGATTTCACCCAGGCCCTGACACTCACGAAGGATGAACAGGCCCTGTACCAGAAGCTCAACCGCGGCGGGAAAAGCAACCTCAACCAGGCAAAGAAGCACGGCATAACTGTTCGCCTTGCCCGGACGGACGCCGATGTTCATGCCTATTACGCACTGTACCGCGACACGCTCAGGCGCTGGGGCGACGGCGCGCTTTTTGAGTATCCCGAATCGCTTTTTTTTACCATCTTTGCCCATGCCGGCAACGCGATAAAAATATGGCTTGCCGAAAAAGAGGGCGTCATTGTAGCCGGTGTCATCATTTTTTACTGGAACAGAATCGCAACCTACTGGCACGGCGCATCACACCAGGACTATTTTCAGTGCTACCCCAACAATATGCTGCACATGGAAATAATCCGGGATGCCGCTGCTGCGGGTTTTCACTTTTATGACTTCGGCCCAAGCGGCGGACAGGAAGGCGTTGTGCGGTTTAAAAAATCCTTTGGCGCACAGGAGCTGCCCTTTGTCTCGGCGCACCGTAAATTCCGTTAGAGCAGCACGCCCGTTAACACTTTTCTGACAAGTCAGGCAAGGGGCGCATTGATTTTTATCAGACATACATGAAAGGGCGACTATGACGGGCATCAAGATTTTTTCGGCATACCTGAAAAAATTATACGCAGACTATAAACAATTTGAGCATCTGTACAAAATTCAAAACAGAAACCCGACGGTGATATTTGAAGACGATGTTCAGATTTTAAACCGCAAAGCACTGTTTCTGGGCAAGAATATATATATCAGCAAAGGCGTTGTTCTGCATTGCGGCGGCGGCTACTGGAGCAAGGGCGGCGGCAGCATATCAATCGGCGATCATGTTTATTTGTCCTCCTATGCCGTGCTGTACGGCGCAGGCGGCATTGAAATACAGAAAAACTGCCAGATTGCAACGGGCGTGATGATATTTTCACAGGGGCCGTCCATAAAAAAAATTCTGGCCGACCGGAACGTTATGGACGAAGAGGTCATACCGCATGACTTTGCCAAGGTTACCATTGAGGAAAATGCCATCATCGGCGCGGGCACCATTATTATGCCGGGCGTCACCATAGGCAAAGGCGCACTCATCTGGCCGGGCAGCTTCATTCATAAAAATGTGGCGCCGGAAACCTATATTGTGACCAGGTTGAACACCAAGAAATTCACGGCCCGTCCGGGCCTGTTCCGCTGAGAGCATGCATTCATGACTGATCTGCACACATGTCAGGAACGACTTGCCGCCTATGTCGAGCATCGCCTGCTTGACCGGCTCGGGCTTTCGCGCAGACCGTTCGTGCTTGAGCCTGCGCATGCAGGCATTCACAGCCTGGTTTTTTATCTCACCATTGATGATGAGCGGCCGCTGGTGTTAAAAATAATCATGAAAAGGCGGCGATTGCGCTCCATTGCCGCCAGCGCACGGCATTTTTTAAAAAATGGTGTTGCCGTGCCAGAGCTGGTGCTGGCCGATGAAGACAATAGGCTTTTCAACCGCCGGGGCATGCATGTTCTGTGCGAGGAGAGAATCTGCGGTGAAACGCTGCAACACACCCCGCAGCCGCCTGAACTTATCGCCGGGCTGGCGGATTTTTTCGCCCGCATGCACGGGCATACAAGAAACACGTGGGGAGATATAGAGAAGGGCTCACGCGGCGGGCTCTTCGGCTACCTCTATAAAAAAAGTGCTGCCAGGGTCAATGGCTGGAGCGCTGTTGATACGGCAGCCACACCGGCCTTGCAGGCAAGGCTGCTTGGATTGCTCTCACAGTGCGAGCCAGCGGTCAATCGTATAAACTTTTTCAGCCTCTCTCACTGCGACCCCAACCCCAGCAATATTATTGTACGCACAGGCGACCGGAAGCTTTTTATTCTTGATGCCGGCACTGCACGGTATATGCCGCGGGCAATAGATTATTTTATGCTTCAGGCTTATTTTTGTTTTCGAAACAGGGAGTATGCACCCGTGTTTGAAAAAGCATATATGAGCCGTCTCTCTGTCCCAGAGCTTCAGGAATTCTCTGATTCGCAGGGCTTTTTCAGGCTCTATGTCGCTGTTTTGTTTATGCATGACCTGACGACTCGGTTTGCAGCCCTTGGCAAGGACAGCCCCTACCATGATGAATTTGCAGATCTTATCCCGCAGGCCAAGAAAGCCCTGATGGAACTTTTAGATTCAAACGGATGATTTTATTATGCTGAAGCTTGAGCCGGTTTCAATAGATATATGGGATGAGGTTGCACGAGCATGCCCGTGGGCAACCTATTTCCACACGGCAGCGTGGGCAGGCTGCATGGCCGATACCTTCCCCGGCTTTAGATCTGAAGCCCTCGGCTGCGCCCTTGATGATGGTACGCCCGTGGTGCTGCCCTGCGTGGTCAAAAAAAAGAAACGGCTATTGCGGCAGGTGCATGACTATAAGTCTATGGAGCCGGGCGTGTATGGCGGCTTTATGGCTCCACGGGTTCTTGCCCCGCAGGAAACAGAAAGGCTTGCGGCTGCAGTGCTTCGTATAAAGGGGGCATCTGGCCGCATTGTTGAAACGCCATGGCAGCCCCTGCACCTGAAGGGCTCTTTTATTTCAAAAAAACTTTCCACCCACATTGTTGAGCTCAGCCCGGATTTTGAAACGCTGCAGAAGAAGTTCAGCCGCGGCCAGAAAAGCAACCTCAGCCAGGCGCGGCGCAAGCAGGTAACCGTGCGCCCTGCCGCAACAGAGAATGACATCGATGCCTACTTCAGCCTGTACCAGGAAACGGTGAAGCGCTGGGGTGAAACCGCGGGGGCTGTCTATTCAAAAGAACTGTTCATGAAACTTTTTAATATGCAGGACGAGCATATCATTTTCACCCTTGCCGAAGTCGAAAACAAAATCGTTTCAGGCATCATAGCCCTTGCCTGGGGGCGCACCATGATTTACTGGCATGGCGCAGCGCTGCAGGAATTCTTCAAACACTACCCCAATAATCTGCTGCATGCAGAGCTTATGGCCTGGGGGTGCGCAAACAGGTTTCAGCTGTATGACATGGGCCCCAGCGCCGGGCTTGAAGGCGTGGCGCGGTTTAAAGAGTCTTTCGGCGCGCAGGCGCTCGATTTCAAATCCTACCGATGGAAATAGGCAGAAGTCCCCGCACAAGCATCGAGCCTTTTTTACCATTGCCCTTGCCGGGCAGGTATGCTAGTTTTCGATTTTAACGGTTCACGGTATACCTCACAGGCGCATCATGAAAAAAATGCTCAAACCGCTGCTCATATGCCTTGCCATACTGAGTGCCGCCATCGCTGCAGGCGTACTCTTCTATGCAAGGCTGTATCTTACACCGCAGGTGATTGAAAACACCTTGAAGGTGGAAATGCAGGAGCAGCTCCGCCGGCAGGCATCATTTCGCGAAATAGAGGTGGGCCTGTTTAAAGGCATTATCCTTCGCGGAGTGACGGTACACAAGGGCCCGTCGTTGGAAAAAGACGACTTGTTTACCTGTGATGAAATCGCCATGAGTATCGGCTTTTTGCCGTTGCTGCTAAAAAAACTGGCTATCAGAAGTATTGTCGTCATAAATCCCCGCTTTAACCTTCAGTCAGCCGGCGGCAGGCCGCTCAACTTGTATGGCAATGCTAAACCATCTGCCATGACCGGAACCGCACTGGAGCTTCTGGTGCTGCCGGGTAGCGTTATGCTCAGCGGCGGTACGATCAACTGGTTTGATCAAACCGGTAATGTCGTCATGCAGCTCAGCAATGTGCGCCTTGATGCCGGAAGTATTTCCTTTATCCTTCCCTTTGACATAAACGCCTCCGCGAGCTTTCCCGACAGCGATACGCCCGACATACAGCTCAAAGGCAGCTGTTTTATCCCTGCACAGAATTTCAGCGCCGAACTTGCCATCCCCTATATCGATTTTTCCCGTTTTCAGGCATACCTTACCGCCTTTGATATTCCGCTGTACAAGGGAGTAGGGAGCCTTAATCTGACGGTCAAGGGTTCAGGAGACAAGCCCGTACAGATAGCATGCAAGTCTTCTGTAAAAGACGCGGCCCTTGTCCTGCTTCCCGTGCAGAAGGCGGATGATGAAATCGGACTTGACGGACTTGCTGCAGCTATTGAGATTCAGGCCGACTATGATCAGGCCACCGACGCCGTGGCGATAAAAAAAATACAGGGCACATTTTTATCGTCTCCTTTTGAAGGCAGCGCCACGATACACAGCACAGGAGGTGAGTCTTCACAGCAGTTTCATCTTTCTGCAGACAGGTTGTCACTTGATGATCTGTCTGCAAAGCTGTATTACGGCACAGCCAGCCCGTTTAAAGGGCTGCGGCTGACGGGCCTTCTTGGCCTTCGTATGGATATGGGCGTCAAGCCGGGCAGCGCACTGTTTCCCACCATCACCCTGAACCTGCACGCCAACCATATTGTCTACCCGGCCCTTGGCAGCCTGCAGCCCGAACTGAGCGGCACTATAACTCTTGACAGCCGCGCAATCACCGTTTCCGATGTTCGGATCGGCACGAGCGCTATCGGCCTTGTGCTGGCAGGCACGATAGCAAATTACCTGCTCTGGCCCCCGCAGGTCAACCTGCGGCTTGTGTCGTCGGACTTTAATTATAATCAGCTTTTTAACGGGTCCGAAAGCCAGCAGGGTGAGGATATCGGGCCTTTCGATTTTGGAAGCCTGAAGTTTGACGGCCCCATAGAGCTGGGCAATGTCTCGTTTATGGGCCTTGACCTGATCGGGGTAGCGGGCGCTTATTTTTTTGATAAAAACCGTTTCAGCATACGGGATTTTAGCGGCGGCATACAGGAGGGGGGCAGCTTCAATCTTGCCACCAGTATCGATCTTGCGCTCAAAGGCTTTGACTACAGCCTGGCTCTTTCACTGGCCGATGTGCCCGTAAATACCGTGGGTGAGCTGGCAGGGGCTAATCTGTCGCAGTTTATCGAAGGGTCGGTTACCGGAAAGGTCTCTGTGGGGGGCAGAGGCACCAAACCCGCAACATTTGCAGACAGCTTAACAGGTGATGCCGCATTCAGGATCAAAAACTGCCGCATCAAGGGATTTGCCATGCCCGAACAGCTTGACCGTTTCATAAAAAGGGGCGAGCTCAGCTTGCTCAGCTTTACCGATGCCGATCTGCAGCTTAAACTGCGCAAGTCGGCTGTTGAACTTTCCGGCGCCTTCATAAGCCCTAAAGCCGAGCTGCACCCTTCCGGCCAGATCGGGTTTAATGCAGAGCTCAATGTGCAGGCGAAGCTCAAGCTGGCAACTGATGTCTTTTCCCGGGATACCAAAATCGCCGACTATCTGCCCCGCGAAGGCTCATGGGTGGTGCTGCCCGTTGTGATCAAAGGGACACTGGACAACCCTTCAGTGACGCTCACCGATGAAGCGCTTAGGCATATCATGCAGGAAACACTGCCCCGGCTTTTCATGGACATGCTGGAAAAATCCCGACAGGACGACGCAGCTGGACTTGAAAGCGAAGACGACCGGCAGTAAAGATGCAGATGTACTCACTGCCGGCGGCAGATATTTTTCAAGATGCTGCAATCAAATTATATTTTTCAATCATCCCGCGGGCTGCAGCAAGCACTTTTTCGGGTGTGATGAGTGCCATGCAGCGGTGGTCTGTGGGGCAAACGCGCAGGTGGCAGGGGCCGCAGTCAACCTTTTCCTGCAGGATACTGGTCTTGTCAAGGTTGCAGTCGGTGTGGCGTGAATCGGTGGAGCCCATGATGACCACGACGGGTTTGTTCAACGCTACGCCGAAGTGGCGCGGGCCAGTATCGTTGGTGATGAGAAGCCCGCAGCGGCTGATAAGCGATATGAGCACGTCAAGGGGCACAATGGTATCGCCCATGTCGACCGGCTTTTCTTTCATATGGTCAATAATACTGCGGGCTATGGGCAGCTCGCCGGGCCCGGGAAGCACGATGATTTTTGCGCCGAACTGTTGAATCAGCCCGTCACATACACGGGCAAAATAATCCTCCTTCCAGCATTTCGACGAACCAAAGGTTGCTCCAGGGATGATGCAGACGACAAAATCGGCGGAAGTAATGCCCCACCCGGAAAAAAAATTTTCAACCCAGGCTTGAGCCTCTACGCTTAAGCCAAGCTCGGTCTTCGTACTCAGGTCGCTGCAGCCGAGAAGCTCGCACAATCCCAGATCCATCTCTACCTTGTTGACCGGCACGATTTTCCCATTTTCCCGCAGCGGTTTTTTTGTATGCGTGAGCAGAAAGCCGCGGCCATTGCGGCTATACCCGACACGCACCGGAATGCCTGCAAGAAAGAGCAGCTGCGCCGAGCTGAAGGAGCTTGTCATGGCAACGCCCATAGCAAAGCGCCGCTGCCGAAGCCCGCGCACAAAGGCGATATAATTTTTCAGTCCCTTATGGCGGCCCTTATGGTCCCATTCGATAATTTCATCGATGTACGGAAAGTTTTCAAGCACCCGCCGAAGCGACGGTTTTATAATCACGGCAATACGGGCCTGCGGAAATCGTTTGCGCAGGCTTCGCAGCGCAGGCGTGCACATGACCACATCCCCGACCCAGTTGGGCGCCCGGATGAGAATTGAGTCAGGGTTAAATTCAGTCATTTTCAGTCCAGTCGCTGCGGACGCCCATGAACCGGTTGAAACGGATGGCATAGTGCAGGTTCCCTGCTGCCTGTTGCCGGCGCGACTCTTCTTCGTCTCGTGAGCGGATGGTGTCTTTTGCCCTTGACCATTGCTCCTGAGGCATGCTCTCAATCTCTGCTACAAGCTCTGCGTAACGTTCTGCCCCGGGGAGTTCAGTGCGGGCATTTACATACCAGGGGAAAGCGCGCATCACTTTTTCAAGCCACAGGTTCTGTTCGGGCCCGAAGTCAAGGCATGAGTCATCCGTAAAGTTTGAGAGCATGTTCATCTTGTCGAAATCAATACAGCCGCTTTTAAGGCTGATATCATAGGCCACGGTATTGGGAAAAGGAAAGAAGACCGACCAGCGGAAGCGGCCGGGCCTGGAGTCCGCCAGAAGCTGTATGGTTTCAAGAACCTCTTCTTGTGTCTCCGTGGGAAGGCCGATCATGACAAATGTTGATGAGTGCAGGCCAGCTTCTTCGGCGATTGCCAGGGCGCACTTGATCGCGTCGTTTTTCATGTGCCGGTTCATCACCTCGCGACGCACACGCTCACTGCCGCTTTCAATGCCGAATTTTACGATAGAGCAGCCGGCCTCTTTAAGGCTTTCGGCAATAGCGGCGTCAAAAATCTGCACATGGGCATTGACCGTTAAGGGGATGGCAGAGACCTTTTTATACTCTGCACAAAACTCCTGCAGATAGGTGCGGTCGAAGGTGAACAAATCATCGTCAAAAATAAACATGCTGATGTTTTTGTAGCTGGCCTGCAGATATTTGATCTCATCGATGGCGTCTTTCACGGGATGATGGCGCACATAATGAAGTTTGCCTGACGGCACATTGAGATCATTGCAATACAGCTCAACAATCTGGTGATTGAAGCAGTAGGTGCAGCGGAAGGGGCAGCCGCGCGATGCCATGAGCCCGACCCAGCCGTTTTTTGCATCGATCATTTTCTGAAAATCGAAAATCGAGTAGTCCTTGGGCGGCAGCTCATCAAGCGGTATGAAGGGGCTGACGCTGTTTTTAAAAATGGTGGTTTCTTTTTTGTAGCAAATATTGGCTACCGCTGATATATCGCCCCCGGTTTCAAGGGTATGAACATAGTCCCGAAGGGCATATTCGCTTTCTCCGATGAAGACGGCATCAAAAAGCCCCGTTTCAAGCATTTCAAGGGGCGCCACGGTGGGGTGAATGCCGCCGCAGACAATGGGCGCCCTGCAATGCTTCTTGATCTCGGCGGCCATCTGCAGGGCAAAGCCGGCCTGGTTTGTGACCAGCGAGAATGCTATGAGATCCGGGGCAAATGCTTGCACATCAGCTACGATGCGGGGCAGATCAAGAGGATAGCCAAGCTGCTCATTTATATTCAGCAGCCCTGTTGTATGGCCTGCCTGCTTCAGCACGGCCGAAAGATATGCTATGCCGTAATTAAACCCGATCTGTGCATTAAGATTCGGGTAGATGAAAAG
Organism: uncultured delta proteobacterium; assembly: GCA_903911225.1. GTDB lineage: Bacteria > Desulfobacterota > WTBG01 > CAIYCZ01 > CAIRTM01 > CAIWCT01. The sequence continues at coordinate 12,269 of CAIWCT010000402.1, read as the reverse complement.
AATTTTCATGGCAAACCGTTTTGTATTTATAAGAGGCTTTTTATATACACCACAAGGCCTGCCGTGTCCAGCCCAAGGGGCTAAACGCTGAAGGCGCTCGTCATGTAATATCCGGGCAGGGCGGGATTAACCAAAAAAAAATAATAAAAACATTGCTAATTTCGTCAGACGTTTTATAATTTGCTAATTAATTAATGCTGGGGGCGCCATGTGCATGTATCTTCTGTGATGCTTCCAACTATGGTTACATTTAAAGGGCTTTTATGGCAATGTATAAATTTTTTGCGCTTCTTATTCTATTTATGTGCGCAGCCTTTCCGCAGGCAGCACAGGGCAAAGTGTATATCGATATTTTCTCCCCGTCATCCCGCAGCCTGCCTATCGTCATACCGCCGTTCCGGTCAAGCGGAGATTTCGACCGCGAAGGCATCGCATCAAAAATCGGGCAGGTTATTGCTGATGATGTTGATTTTTCAGGTGTTTTCAAAGCTGTAGACCCTAAAGCTGCAGGCGGAGCGCTGGTTGATGGAGATACAATAAAGTGGGATATGGTATCCATGCTCGGGGCTGAGGCCATCATCGTAGGCGTGGTGAATATATCCTCCAGCAGCGCTGTTTTCGAAATAAAATTATATGATGCAGTCCAGAAAAAGCAGCTAACGGGCAAGCGCTATGAAGGCCATGTTGAAGACTACCGTGAAATCGCTCATCGGTTTGCAAACGAGGTTTTTAAAACCATGACCGGCGCCAGGGGAGTGTTCGATACAAAACTTGCCTATGTCAAGAGCGATTTGCCCAATAAGGAATTATACATTTGCGATTATGATGGCGCCCGTGACCGGATGCTTACCAACTATCATTCTCTGACGCTCGGGCCGGACTGGTCACATGACGGCAGGCAGATTGCATTCACTTCATATAAAGATGGCAATCCGAATCTCTATGTTCTGGGGGTTGACAGCTATAGCGGCACGGCAAAGGGATCAGCCAAGCTGGTGTCAAAAAAGAAGGGCGTAAACATTACGCCGTCATGGTCTCCCGATGATACAAAAATTGCCTTGACATTGAATTTGAATAACGGTAATTCTGAAATCTATATACATACGCTTGCTACCGGTGCTCTTGAACGGGTAACCAATGATTGGGCAACGGATGTATCGCCGTCATGGTCGCCTGACGGTAAAATGATAACATGGGTTTCGGACCGCAGCGGGGGACCTCAAATTTATACGGTAGACCTTTCCTCGGGGCGCATTAAGCGTATAAGCTTCAATGAGAGCAGTTATAACACCTCTCCAGCATGGTCTCCCCGGGGCGACAGAATCGCCTATGTCGGGCAGGTCGGGGGAAGGTATAACATTTTCATAACAAGCGCCGACGGCCAGTATCAGCAGCAGATAACAAACGGCCAGGGCAACAACGAAGACCCTGCATGGTCGCCGGATGGAAGATTTCTAGCTTTCAGTTCAAGCCGAACAGGACAAAAGGAACTATATATTATGCGCGCCGATGGCAATGGCGCAAAAAGGATAACCTTTGGGAAAGGAACTAAAACCGAGCCGGCATGGTGTTCCAGCCCATCCAATCAATAGGTTTATTTATTTTACTGTTTTTTACACAATAATAATCTAACACAAGGGAGAAAGAAAAATGAAACACAACCTGAGACTGCTGTTGAATGTTGCATGTGCCGTAGCGCTTGTTTTCAGCTTTGCATGCGCCAAGAAACAGGTCAAAAACGATCAGATCGAAGCCCCTGCCGATACAGATCTGAATGCAAATGAATTCCAGGAAATTACCGATCCGGCTCTTAAAGCCATTTTCCAGGACGTTCACTTTGATTATGACCGTTTCGCACTGAAGGCGGACGCGAAGAAGACCCTGACGGGTATAGCCGGCTGGCTCAAGCAGAACCCGGGTCGCAGAGTTCTTGTTGAAGGTCATTGCGATGCCCGCGGCACCGCAGAATACAACCTTGCACTGGGCGAACGCCGCGCCAACAGCTCCAAGGCTTTTCTGGCCGAGCAGGGCGTTGCAGACAAGAGTATCGCCACCATCAGCTATGGCAAGGAAAGACCCACCTGCGAAACTGCAGCCGAATCCTGTTATTCAAAGAACAGAAGAGACCATTTCCTTCTGAGCAAGTAAGCTGTAATCCCGGGATCTCTCCGGCCTTGCGGCCGGAGAGATCCTTTTTATCTTGAACCCTCAGATAATAAAACCCCCATGAAACCATATCTTTTTTTTATCCTTGCGTCACTGCTGCTGCTTCCGTCATGCGCCCAGAATCTCCAGAATCAGGTCGATGACCAGGGCAAGGCCATTACGATTCTGCAGCGAAAAAATATGGAGCTTGACCGGTCCATGCGCAAGCTTCGTGACGACTTCGAAAACGACATGGAAAAGCTGCGCCACGACTTGAAAACGATGCGCAGCACTGTTGAGCAAAAGGCACAGCAGGCCAATGGCGGCATGGATGCTCAAGGCTCTGATGCAGCAGGGAGACAGGACTCAACCATTGAAAGCGTTCCCGCAGGCGGGCCGGATTCCTCCTCGCCAGGGCTTCGCCCTGTGCGTCCCGCTGCGCCTGCAGTTGCAACTGATAAAGACATGTACAACCAGTCATATGCTCTTTTTACCGCCGGAGAGTATGAAAAATCCCGAAAAATGTTTAATGATTTTCTAAAAACGCATCCCGGCAGCCAGCTTGTGGGCAGCGCCCAGTACTGGATTGCAAGCACGTATTTCAAGGAAAAAAAATACGAGGAGGCAATTTCCGCTTGTGACGATGTCATTAAAAAATATCCCCAGGGAAGTAAAACCCCGGACGCATATTATCTTCAGGCGCTTGCTTTTTGCGAAATAAAGGATGCAACTACAGCGCAGATCATTCTGGAAGACCTCATCCAAAAATTTCCCGGCTCCGAGGCTGCAAATGCAGGCAAGCAGAAGTATGAGGAACTGAAAAGTAAAAACTGACCATGTCGGCCCACGTGCCGCTGTTCCATTGTATCGCCCTTACCGCATTGCAATCTTGCCCCGTCAAACCGATTGTCAAAAGCCGTCATTTCGCCTATACTGCTGGCCTGTTGGAGCAGGTAGCCGTTATAACTAAAGGAGAAATATTACATGCAAGTACCACTGCTTGACCTGAAAGCGCAGTACCAGTCCATTAAGAATGAGATGCTGCCTGTGCTTACCGGGGTTATCGATTCGCAGCTTTTCATCCTGGGGCAAAATGTTGAAGCACTTGAACAGCAGATCTCCCTCTATTGCGGCGCAGAGCATGCTGTTGGCGTCACCTCGGGCTCTGACGCTTTGCTGCTGGCGCTTATGGCTCTGGACATCAAGCCCGGCGACAAAGTCATCACGACACCCTACACTTTTTTTGCAACCGCTGGCTCTATCTGCCGGGCCGGGGCAGAACCTCTTTTTGTGGATATCCATCCCGACACCTACAACATAGATCCCGGCAGGATACGGGAGCTTCTCGGGCGTTTATCCGCCGGCGAGCGCTCGCATGTCAAGGCTGTCATGCCAGTGCATCTCTACGGGCAGTGCGCCGACATGGCTGAGATTACGGCAATAGCACAAGAGTATGGCCTGAAAATCATTGAGGATTCCGCACAGGCCCTCGGCGCCGCCTGTATGATGGCGGGGCGGGAGCGCAAATCATCCTCCATGGGAGATTTCGGCTGCATATCCTTTTTTCCTTCAAAAAACCTGGGCTGTTTCGGCGACGGCGGCATGGTGACAACCAATGACGAAGGTTATGCAAAAAAGCTTAAAAGCTTGCGAGTGCATGGCCAGACGGAGACCTACGTACACCGCTATATCGGCATAAACGGCAGGCTTGACGCTTTACAGGCAGCGGTGTTGCTGGTGAAGCTGCCGCATCTGGACGCATGGGCCGCTGGCAGGCAGAAAAATGCAGCATTGTATGAAAAGCTTTTTGCCGAGGCCGGGCTTCTGGAATGCATAACGCCACCCGTGAAGCGGGCAGACCGCAATCATGTTTATAATCAGTTTGTCATACGCGCAAAAAACAGAAATGCATTAAAAGAGCACCTTACTAAGAACGGTATCGGCACGGCGATTTATTATCCGCTGTGCCTGCATCTGCAGGACTGCTTCAAGTTTTTAGGCGGCAAACAGGGCGATTACCCTGAGGCGGAAAAAGCATCGCAGGAAACTGTGGCGCTTCCGGTTTTCCCCGAGCTGACCCCGAAACAGATTGAGTATGTGGTTGAGCAGATTGCGGCGTTTTATAAAAAATAATATGCCGGCGCGAAACAAAAAAGCCCGCCTTGCAAGGCGGGCTTTTTTGTTTCCTTTTAAAAAATTATTTCTTCTTTTCAGGCGTCCAGATCTGCACGGCATGGTACCCCTTGTCCTTGAACGAGCGGTTGAGAATGACAATGCGCTCGGGGGTGACCTTTGTGATGACTTTCTTGCCTTTCATCATGTTAATCATGTCTTCAAGGGGCGGTGGCTGTATCGATGTGGGCACCGGCTGCGGCAAGGTCGGCAAATACACCCTAGCGCCTTCTATAAACTCAGCCTCATCGCCGGTAACACCGGTAAGCAGTTTTGCCTTACCCACTATCTGCACGCCCAGGGCGCCGCCAAAATAGTCAAAATCTGTACGGTGCCGGACATAGGCCATAGAGACATTGGGGTTTGAGTCCATCTGGAACAGCTTTTCAGTCTGTTTTTCAGAGATTGCATAAAAGGTAAAAGTTTTGGGATCCAACACGAATTCGATGACCGTGGCAAGGGGCTTGTTCTCATAGGCAGTTGCCAAAACGAAAATCTCCCGGTGATCGCCGCGGCCTTTCAGCGCCTCGGCAATTGCCTCTTCGATCTCTTTGCGGGGCATTGAGCCCTTAACGCTTTTCTTCATCGCCATGGTGGCCGAAGTATAGGCATCGACGCCGTCATAGCTGTGGCAATCGATGCATTTCATGGTTTCATCATAGACGCCATGATACGGAGGTTTTGCCGTGGGGGTCACATAAAGCCATTTTGGCCCGCCTTTTTCCGACGGGGTCTTCTCAGCTGCAAATGCGCCAGCCTGAAGCAGTGCGGTTGCAGCAATGGCAACCAAAATAACCAGAGTTTTCTTCATGCCAAATTCCTCCAAAAAAAGATTATTAACATCAAACTGTTTGCTTACTAAGTATAAGGAAAATATCGGCTCCTGTCAAACGCCCACTTACATTGCTCGCAAAAAACATATTATACAGAATAAAAATTTGCCTACATAAAAATGTAAACACTAAAGATTAAAAGTTGTTTTCCGAAACACTAATCTATGGGTTCATTGCGACTTGGAAAAACAGTATTTCCTAAGGCATTTATGAGAGATAAGCACACACCTGCGCGAGAAAGACCCTTGACACCGGCGGCAAAAGATGGATATAATGCTCTCAGTCGGGGCGTAGCGCAGTCTGGTAGCGCACTTGAATGGGGTTCAAGTGGTCGCTGGTTCAAATCCAGTCGCCCCGACCATTTTTTTTATCTTTCACCGTGCAGGCATGTGCATGCTATGATCGGTGCTCCACACCACTTCGAAACAAAAAATCCCGTGATAAAAAAGTTTTTTTGCCTTTTTTTCTGCCTTGCTGTGGCCTGTGCGATTTCGTCCTGCGCGCTTTTTAAACCGGCGGGCGTTGAGAAGCAGGGCCTGTCCCCTGAGGATTGTGCCTTTTACAGTACCTATTCAAAAAAATTCGGCATTCGGTTCGCCGGCACCGAAAACAAGGAGCTGCTCCGGACCATTGATGACTGGATGGGGGTTCCGTACCGCTTGGGCGGGTGCTCAAAAAGCGGCATCGACTGCTCCTGCTTCGTGCAGATGGTTTATTCAGGAGTCTTCGGTATAGAGCTCAGACGCTCTTCCTGCGACATGTTCGGCGATGTGCGCATGGTTGCCGCCGGCGACCTCAGGGAGGGGGATCTGCTGTTTCTCAAAGGACCGGGCAACAAGATCTCCCATGTGGGGATTTATCTCAAGGACAATAAGTTCGTGCATGTAACCACGGCCCGCGGCGTGGTTATAAGCAGCCTGCAGGAAGACTATTACCGAAAATATTTTCATGCCGCCGGCCGCGTTGCAAAAAACGGTTAGCCACAGCGCCAGCGTGCATGCACGCTCTCATCGGCAGAACAATTTTACTATACAGCCCATAGCCGCACAATGATCAAACACAGCATCACTTTTATTGCCTGCCTTTTTTTTGTGCTGAACCCCTGGTGCTGTCACGGCCTTGAGGTGGGCGATGCTGCCAAGGATTTTGCTCTGAAGGATGCCGGCGGCAACATGGTAACCCTGCGCTCGCTGATGCAGGGTGCCGATGCAACAGCTCTTGAATTTTTTTCCATTTATTGTGACGCCTGCAAAAAAAAGGTTCCCCAGCTCAACGGCCTTGCTAAAAAATATGCTCCCGGCAAATTCCGCATCATAGCGATCGCTTTGGCCAATGAGCAGCCCGAGGTGACGTCTGCCATGAACGAATGGGGAGTCACCTATAGTTTTCTGGCTGATCCGGAAAAGTCTACATTTTACCTGTATGCAATCCACAAGGTCCCCCGGTTTTTTATAATAGACCGCGCGGGCATTATCCGGTACAGCGGCAATGCTGATTCATTGCCCGATTTTGAAAAAGCCATTGATGACCTGCTGGCGCAGCCCACAGCCGTAAAGCAGCTTCAGCCCGGCGATACTGCGCCGGCCCTGACCCTTGCAGACGATAAGGGAGCGGCGGCAAACCTTGATTTCCATAACAGGCAGCAGATGGCGGTTCTCGGCTTCTTCAGCTCTGCCGACAGTGCAGGCCAGAAACAGGCAGCTCTGCTTTCAAAGATATATGACAAATATAAAAGCGCCGGCATAGTGGTATACGGTATCGCAACAGGAGAGCTCCCTGGCGATTTGCCTAAATTCATGAAGGCGGCCTCCCCCCGCTTCCCCATGCTTGCCGATACCGGCGGCCAGGCATCAAAGCTGTACGGAGTGTCAGGAGCTCAAGAAATAGTTATTATCAGCAACTCAGGCCATATCATCACCCGCAACGCACCCCGGGAATATGATGATCTGGTGAAAATGCTTGCGGTGCCCGAACCCGAGGCGCAGGCAGCCTCGCATGAGCAGCAGATTATGCATGCCCTTAAGCAGGCCATGCCCGATGCCCGTTTTATTGCACCAGTCAGCCTCCCTGAGGGGACGGTTTATGTCGGCACCGATGGCGGCGGCAAAAAAACTTATGCACGCGTCGTCAAAAAGGATATTCTCTGCGAGGTATGCACCGACGTCGAGTTTATCGCAACACTTGACGAGAACGGCCGGTATCTCCGCCTTGTGCTGGTACTGCCCTTTGAAGTGTATGGCAAGCAGGTCGATGCCACAAAATTTTTGCAGCAGTTCGAGGGCCGCTCCTGCCGTGAAAAACTGACGGCAGGCAACAACGCGGATATCATATCGGGGGCAACAAAATCAAGCCTGAAGCTTATCGAGGGGCTGAATGAGATGGAAAAGGCCTTTGCCAAAATCCAGACCGACCCGGCCTTTGACAGCACCTTCCGGCAAAGCGTCTGCTTTCAGGCCCAGGCGGAAATGGAGCTTGCGCTGCGTCAGTACCAGCGCGAACATAAGGCGCAGGCCGGGGACATTTCAGTCCAAAATCTGGAGTCATACTGCCCTGAAGGCAAGCTTCCCCGGTGCCCTTCGTCCGGCATGTATAAGGTGACCATGCTGCACGGCATACCGCGGATCATGTGCACCGTCCACGGCATTGATCCGCAGTCGTCAATGATTCATTGAGGAAGGATTTTTTATGTTAAGGCAACGCTGCATGGCAGCAAAACAATGCGCCGTTATCACCGGCATTCTGCTATGCGCTCTTGCTGCGCCGGCAGGCGCTATGGCAGATAAAACACTTCGCTTTACCATGTACGAGTCAGCCCTGGGCTCGGCCGACAACGGAACGCTCGACCCTATCAGAACCTTTAATTTTCTGTTTTTTACCCTCCAGCACCAGATTTTTGAAACGCTGGTGACGGTTGATTTCAACGATCAGAAGGTCAAACCCGCGCTGGCCGAAAAATGGAAAATAACAAAACAGAAAAACATCAGATTTTTTCTCCGGCGCGGCGTGCATTTTCATAATGGCGAAGAGTTCACCTCCTCCTGCGTTAAATTTTCCATAGATCTCATGAAAGACCCGAGAAATAAATTCAGCGGGCGTTTTTTGCTGGATACCATAGCCGCCGTGCAGGTCATTGACGACTACACGGTGGAGCTTGTTTTGAGCGGACCCGATGCCCTGCTGCTGCACAAGCTTGCCGCCATCGGCTTCATGTTCCCCCAGAAATACTGCGAGCGCGTAGGCGCGGAGTCTTTCGCCCGCTATCCCCTTGGCACCGGTCCGTTCCGGTTTTTTTATATTGCCAGTCAGGCTGGCGGCGGCAAAGAAATACACATGGTCGGAAACGAGGATTACTGGGGAGGCCCGGTCGGGCTGCAGGAGCTTGTTTACAGCTTCGTGCCTAAGGATCGGCAGTGGGATGCCCTTGATACGGGCGCCATAGACTTGCTGATTACGCAGATTCCACCACCCCCGGCGGTTCTTAAAAATCCCGGGCTGAGCATATTTACCGAGCGCCCGCTCAGGAATTCCCTCTGCCTGCTGAACATCGACAAGCCGGGCCCGCTGCAGGACATACGGGTGCGCAAGGCCCTCGAGCATGCGGTGAACCGCAGTGACATTATCGCAAATGCGCTGCACGGTTATGCAAAACCGCTGTATACGATTGCCCCGGAAGGATCGCTTGCATACAAGGCGACCCCGCCTCTGTATCCCGAAAACAAAGACACAGCGCTCAGCCTGCTCAAACAGGCGGGCTTTTCAGAGGGATGCACCCTTACGGTCATGGCTAGCAATATCGAGCCGTCGCTGTCTGTTGTGAACGTCCTGAAAGCCCAGCTCGCAGGCTGCGGCATAAAGCTTGAGCCTCATTTTCTGAGCCGCGACGAGATTATCAAAGAAATTGTTTCACCGAAGCTCATGGGCCAGACAAAGCCCTCCTCCTATGATATGTGGGTGATAAACGGTTGGCCTGATATCTTCGGTGCAACGGCGCACTTCTATTTCCTTTTTCTCCATTCGCGGGGCCTGTTCAATATCGGCACACACATAAATGCCGACTCTCCTGTTGATGCGCTGTATGCCAAAGCCATTGAGGCCCAGGACGACAAAAACCTTGCCGCCAGGCTCCAGCAGCTTGACCGTGCGATCCTTCAGGATGCCCTTGCCATTCCGCTGTATCAGGCCGAAATCATGTACGGCATGAAAAAAAACGTTCATTTCAAACCCGGCCTGAACGACCTGCCCTTAAACTTTAAGCAGTGCGGTATGCAGTAAAAATTCTTCTCGGCATTTAAACGACCCGGCTCGCCTGTTGCAGATGGCGTATTTCGAACTGGTTCTGCATCTGCGATGGTTGCACATATGGAAAAAATCATGAGACCTGAAAACACAATTGTAAAACTGGCTGCAGGAAAATCCGTCCGGATTGCGGCTCTGGGGGACTCGCTGACGTATGGCTGGATGGTTGAAAAAGGCTATATCAATTTTCTTCAGGAAATGCTGAAAACAAAATATCCGGCGGCAACCATATTATTTATAAACAGGGGCATACCCGGAGACACGGCCGAAGGCGGGCTGCAGCGGCTTAAAGAGCAGGTAATCGACGCACAGCCCGATCTCGTGTTTGTGCAGTTTGGTTTAAATGATGCTTTTTCCGGCTGTCCGGTGGCGCACTATGAAAGCACTATATCCCGCATTATTGACCGGCTGCAGCGCGAAACCACAGCAGAGGTGCTGGTGCTCACCTCGGTGCCCCTTGCAGACCCCCATGAAGACAGCATGGCTCTGCAGTATTATGAAAGCCTTGAGCGGGTGGCACGGCAGCGCGCGGTGCCTATTGCGCGGGTGCATGCTTACTGGAAAGAAAAAACCGGCGGCCATTTCGACGGACTTCTTCAGGCTGATCTCGTGCATCCGACCTCAGCAGGTTACCGGCTTATGGCCGAGGCCATCATGCAGAAGCTGCAATAATTACTGTGGGGAATAAAGAGATTCAAGATTCCGGATTCAAAATTCAAGGTAGAAACGTTTCAAGATTTTTAATGTAGGGGCGGGCTTTATGCCCGCCCTCGGGAGGGGATAAACCCCAATATATGTGAATTAAGCCTGACATTTTTTTTCCTCGCCCCCGTGAGGGGGAGAGGATTAGAGGTGAGGGCATTTTATACCACCCCTCATCCCGACCTTCTCCCGCAAGGGGAGAAGGAGCTCTTAATTCACAAGTATTAGGGATAAAGCCCTCCACGACGGTTGGAAAAATATTTAATTCATGATTCAATCCGCTGCGGAGGACTGGCTTTTTTACTAAATTGCAGAGCCAATTTTTATGACAACGAAAATACCAGACGGGACTCAAATTGACAGCCTCTGCGGCGATTATGTAATTTATCAGCCCCAGGACGGCCAGCGCTACACAACCGACGACATCCTGGTAGCCTGGCTGGCAGTGCGGGAGCTAAAAGAGCGCGGCATCCAGCCGGAATCGTTTCTTGATTTAGGCTCGGGCCTGTGCTCGGTGCCAATGATTGTTTTGTGGGCGTTTCCGGATATACGTGGAATCGGCATCGAGATTAGCCAAAGGCGCTGCGATCTCGGCAATACTTCGCTTGCAAAAAACGGCCTCACCGGGCGCTTCAATCTAGTAGCGGGCGATCTGCGCGAAGTCAGGTTGCCGGAGCGCTTCGGGCTTATCACATCATCGCCGCCATATTATGAGAAAGGCGAAGGCCCCGTAAGCCCCAATGCCGACAAGGCCGGCGTGCGCTTTGAGCTGCATGGAAGCATTGACGATTATTGCCGGGCCGCAGCAGAACATCTTCAGCCTGGTGGTATTTTTACTGCGGTTTATCCGTTTCAGTACCGCCAGCGCGTGCGTGTTGCGGCGCAGGCCAGCGCTCTTGGACCTGAACGCGAAGTACGGGTCATTACGCGGGAAGGCAAGCCGCCACTGCTGTCGCTTTTTGTCCTGAGCCGGGAGGGCCCCGGCGCCGATGCTCAGGAGGAGCTTGTCATCCGAGGCGCGGATCACCTGTATACAAAAATGTTCCGCCGGGTTCGCCATGAGGTGGGGTTTCCCGACAAACTCAGCTGAGGGCTGCAATAAGTGTCTGAGAAGCGAAATCCAGCTTGCACATTTAGAGCCGTAATGTGGAGTTTTTGCCTGGCAAGCAGGGGCACAAAATGTTGTGATGAACATGAAGTTCATCTGGGCGCAAAAGCATAGCTTTTGGGCATCCGCTGGAGAGCAGGGTTAGGAAACAGGCTTGATGAATGTATTTTTGACACGTTTAGATTTTACGAAATAAGCAATCCAAATTGCATCATTAACGATTGAGCGAATGGCCAGTCCGAGGTTTTCTGGGTTGGTTGTCTGAGAGGCAATTGCAGGTATTTGGCTGCTGAGCAGTAAGTCAATGATTTGCGTTGCCGCAAGCAAGAAAAGCAATATGATGCAGTGTTTCGGAAAACGCTGTGACTTCTTAAAAAAAAGCCAAAACAACCAAAATGCATAAACGAGAAACGCTAAGTTGCTACCCCCCTCAAAGACAATCAACGGACCAAAGAGAGGGTGATAGGCAGCCGAACTAGAATTGGTTAAGGCATTCCAAGTTTCAGGTGACAACGCAGGCAACAAACCACGATAGGACATAAACCCCACGTAGAAAAATGTGAATATTAATCCTAACATTGCTACAATCAACCACCCACCAATGCCTCGTGGTTCATTTGGTTTTTCCATATTGGTCCCATCCTATATTTATGTAGAGCTCTGTAATTTCTGGACTCTGCCTAGGACGCTTGTCCTAAATTTTAAGAATATTGTCAAAGTAAATAGTACTATAATTCTCAAGTTATTCCTTGTATTCATGTTTGATCCTTTCCTAGTCGAACCAGTTAAGATACGATTATTTGTTTATATTAAAAGCCTGATTCAAGAAAATGTGCAGTTTCTGGAATCACATACTCTGGATCAAAATTTTCATTACGCCGCGATTTTTAGTTAATGTCGCCAAAACCGGCTTTAAAACACTACAAGCCGCCATCGGTTAATGGTTGTGCCCGCCAGTAATCTATGCGATTTTTGCGAGCTGCGGTCAACTGCTTTTTCCTTTTTTGTAAAAT